>JBCBUC010000012.1:0-90887 GCA_039818345.1 Pseudomonadota bacterium
AAAGGCACCGGCTCCTTCTTTCCGCAGACGGTTCACGTAATCGACCAAAACAAGATTGTCGTTCACCACCACGCCTGCGGCAGCCGCCACGCCGAAGAAAGAGAACATCGCGAATTCAACCCCAAAGATCACGTGGCCGAACATTGCTCCCATAAACCCAAACGGAATGGCGGACATGATGAGAGCCGGCTGGAAATAGGAGCCAAAGGCGATAGCGAGCAGCATATACATGCCAAAGAGCGCGACACTGCCTAAGATCGAGAGTTGGCCGAAAAACTCTGTCTGCTCTTCGTCTTCGCCGCGCATTTTGATCTCGACACTGGGGTATTGCGCGAGAACCTTTGGCATCACTTGACTATAAAAGCTCTTGCGAAGCGGGCCAGCGTCAGCACCCTGCCGAATGCGCGCGGAAACTTGGATGGTCCGCTTCCGGTCAGAGCGTCTGATAAATCGAACGGCGGGTCCTTGTTCAAACTCGACAACGGAGGTGGCCGGGATCTCCCGTCCATCAGCGGTCCTGACGCGGAAATCTGAGTAGAGACTTTCGAGGGACTCGCGGGCTTCTTCTGGGTAACGCACCATGACCCGGACGTCCTGGCCGTCTCTCGGCAACCGCTGGACTTCATCGCCATAGTAAGCGATGCGCAACTGATTGGCGACGTCGGCAAGTGTGACGCCAAATCGTTCAGCACCCGGTTTTAGCTGAAGCCGCAACTCATCTAATGGGGCCTGTAGATTATCGCGAACATCATAGACGATTGGCACAGAACGGAGGAATTCTTGGATTTCTTCTGATGCCAATTCGGCTTTATCCATATCCGTGCTGGCAAGCTCCATGACAAACCGGTTGGAGCCTGGGCCACTAAAGTTGTTGCTGACATCAACTTCTTCTGCATCCGGAATAGGGCCGATGATATCGCGATAAACCTGGGCGATCTCATCCATGGACATGCCGCGGGTGTCAGCGTCGGCATAGGTGTGAAACCCGAACACGATGCCCGACCAAGCTCTTAGCTCGGTACTTAAGAGCACGTCTTCGCCAGCTTTCTCCTTAAGGACCTCGGCCAGCCGTTTATCTGCGGCCTGAACTTGTTCATAGACCTGGAGTTGTCTGTTCCACGACGTGCCTTCTTGCATCGAAATTTGCGTGATCAGGAACGGGTTTTCGACATCGGGGAAGAAGGCGAACTTCACCCAGCCTTGGGTCAGAAGCGCAACGGACAACGCGAAAAAGCCGATGAAACCGACGACTGTGTGATAGCGGAACCGAAGCGCCAGCTTGATCAGTGGTCTGTAGACCTGATCTGCAAAAAGAACGAGCTGATCGGCAAGTTTTTTCTGATAGCGCAGAATACCCTTATCCGATTGCGGTTTGAGATGCGCCAAATGGGCCGGCAAAATCAGAAAGCTCTCGATCAAAGAGAAAGTCAGGGCAAAGAGAATGGTCCAGGAGATGCTTTCAAGGAAGGCGCCGAATTCGCCGCCGATAAAGATGAAGGGAGAGAAGGCGAGCATCGTCGTTAGGACGGCGAACACCACAGGTTTCGCAACAATCTGTGTGCCGATAACAGCCGCCTCAAGGCCGCGTTTACCGAGCTCGACCTGACGGTTGATGCTTTCGCCCACGACGAGTGCATCGTCAACAACGATGCCGATCACCAACAGCAAGCCAAAGAGCGACAGCATATTGAGACTGACCCCGACCATCGGGAAGAAGACGAAGGTGCCAATGAATGAGACGCCAATCCCTGCGGCGACCCAGAACGCGACCGTTGGCCGTAAAAACAGCATCAGAATAATAAGCACCAGGAAGAGACCGCTGAGTGCGTTGCTCGTCACGAGGCTTAGCCGGCCTTCGTAAAGCTCGATGAAGGAGAACTGCAGCTGCATCTGAACGCCCTCAGGAAGTTCGTCCTGTTTTGCGGCGACCCATTCCTCGATCACGGCGTTGAGCGATACGATGTTGCTGTTCTTAGGCTGGAAGATTGTGAGCGAGACACCGGGATTGCCGTTGATCTCATAGCGATAGTTTTGATCCGGAAACCCGTCGATAACCGTCGCCACGTCGCGCACGCGGATGGTGGATCCGTCTCTGTTCTGCCGGATCACAATTGAGCCGAATTGACTTTCCGTGTCCGCAAGGTTGCGTGAGGCGAGGGGGATGTTCCCCGTCTCGGTGCGCACCTCACCCATGGAGAGGTTGACCGAAGTTCCGCGAATGGCGTTCGACACATCGGTGAAGGTCAGCCCGTATTGGCGGAGCGAACGTTCCGTGACCTCGATCGAGACCTCTTCTGTGCGCAGACCGTCTGCTTCCACGAGAGGCGACCCGCCGGGCAACGATGCCAGCTCGTTGCGATACTCTCGCGCCAACCGGTTCAGCGCCTTTTGGTCGATATCGCCGGAGAGAACGATAAACGCCAATTCGCCCTCTGATCGTGCCCGCCTGACAATTGGCGGGAAGCTATCTTGCGGCAGGTTGGAGACGCCATCGACGCGTGCTTTGACCTCGGCAAGGAAAGCATCGAAATCAGCGCCTTGGAGCATGGTGATCGACATCTCCGCCGCACCTTCCCGGGCCGTGGCGGTCATTTCGTCGATATCAGCGATATCAGCGATTTCTTCTTCAATCCGTAAAAGGATTTGTTCTTCAACCTCAACGGGCGAGGCGCCCGGCCAACTAACATAGACCTCAGCCACTTCGCGGCTGATTGATGGGAAGGCTTCGCGCGACAGCTTGGTTTGCATGACCATGACCCCTGTGATCAGGATCAGGGCCATCAGGAGGTTGGCGGCAACGGTGTTACGAGCCCACCAAGCAATCAAACCGTTCACAGATTGGCTCCCGTCGGTGCGATAGCCGAAGCGGCATCGCCAGTGTCGGCTTCGACCAGCACCCGGCTTGCATTGTCGCCATTGCTATAGAGCGGCCGAACAGCTTCGCCTTCGCCTAAGGGCACCGGACTGATGACCAGCCGGTCACCCGGCTCAAGACCTGCAATGGCGATATACCCTTCGCCTGTTTGCGCGATGATCTTGGGTGCTTTGGCGCGCAATTGATCATTATCGTCGACGACGAACACGCTTCCATTATTCTGCATCGAGACATAGGGAATGGTAGTTCCTTGCTCGATGGTTGGCCCTAAAATCTCGGCACTGACGAACAATCCAAAGGCGAGGGGGAAGCCGTTATCTGAACCGGCGCCATAAGGATCGTCGACTTCCGCAATCGCCGAGATTTGCCGCGTTGTTGCATCGATCGCCGCATCGACCCGAGCGATGCGGCCGATCCATTCGCGTTCCACACCTGCGGCGCTGGCGGACAGTTTCACTTGCGGCGCGTCGTCATTGGTCGCCTCAAACGCAAAGGGCAGTTGCAGTTTCGCCAGATCCTCATCGGTCAGGGGCAAGCGAATTTCTGCAACATTGGTGGAGAACACCTGGCCGAGGTTTTGGCCCGGTGTGACGTACTGGCCGATATTGGCGTTGATCGAGCGCACGCGGCCATCAAACGGCGCGGTGATTTTGGTTCGGCTGAGCGCCAAGAGCGCATCTTCTAAATCCGCGCGGGCTGCTTCCAGATTGGCGCGAGCGGCGGCCAATTGTGGTTTGCGCAAGGTGAGAAGAGAAGCGCTCGCGCCCGTGCTTGTTCCTGACAGTTCCTCAAAATCGCGCGCCGCAAGCGCGCCTTCTGCCTCTTCCACCGCCAATTGTTGCTCTGATTGGGCGACATTGGCGCGGGCGCGGGTCACGGCCAGACGATAGTCCGCGTCTTCAACCGACAGAAGAAGCTCGCCCTTCTTGAACACACCCCCATTGGCAAAGGAGGGAGAGACATTATCGATCCGTCCAGCAATCTGTGCGGCGAGTTGGATTTCCCGCCGGGGTGCCACCTCGCCTTGGGTTTGGACCGTGAGGTTCATCGGCCCATAATCGACATCCTGCACGAATGCGATCGGTGCAGCAGAGGTCGGTGTTTGACTTTCCACTTCAGGCCGCAAAGCGCCCATGACCATAATAAGGACGGCAAAGCCCAGCGCGAGGCCGAAAACACTTCCAACGAATTTCAGTTTACGGATCACAATAGATCTCCTGCGCTGTCACGCTCCGTCGTCGGAGCTTCGGCTGTCGCGAGGGCAGCGTCACCCTCAAGAAGGTAGGGCGCACCAAGAGCCAAGTAGAGGCTGACGCGATTGTTGAGCCGCGCCTGCTGCGCATCAATCAGCTGACCTTCAGCCTCGATGCGTCGTTGTTGGCTGTTGATGAAGTCAAATATATCAACGGTTCCAGAGAGGTAGCGTCTCTGCGTGATGTTCTCAACCGCCACGCGCTCCTCGAACGAGCGCTGCAGTGCTTTTTCCTGTTCGCTAAGAAACCGCTCTGCTGCGATGGCGTCTTCAACCTCGCGCCAAGCAGTGAGCACCGTTGTGCCGTAGTCATAGAGCGCCGCTTCGGCGTCATCTTTTGCCGCTTGCTCATTGGCGCGTAGGCGTCCGCCTTGGAACAAGGGCTGGGTGAGGTTTCCAACGAGGTCCGCTGCGACGTTGTCGAAGTCGAGCAAATCGCTGAAATCGGCGTTATCGTCGGGCGATGAGAGGGCGGTCTCATTGGCTGAGGTGCTCAAAGAGATGGTGGGAAGGAATGCTTTGCGCGCGGCGCTGACCCGAAGGCCTGCTGCCTTCAACCGGCGTTCAGCGGCGATCACGTCAGGCCGACGATCCAAAAGCTCTTCTGGCGTTCCCAACGCCATCGTTGTCTCGCTGGTCAGGATGGGCGTGAGACTCGGCAGGGCATTTGCTGGCTCTATGGATGCGGCGGGGTATTGTCCGAGCAACACTTCCAATTGCCGAGCAGCCTCTAGCTCTTGTTGCCGACGTTGTTCCAACGTCGCTTCAGAGCTTGCGAGCGATGCGCGGGCGAGCCTGAGGTCCAAACTGCTGGAAATGCCCCGGTCGTAACGCCGGCTGATGACCCGTAGGTTGGCATTGTTGGTCTCGACATTGCGCTCGGCGAGCTGCCGCTGAAGCCGTGCGGCAGACAGGGCATAATGGCTCTGCGCTGCGTTACCGGCCACCGACAATTGGGCTGCTGCGTAATCGAGATTACGAGCATCGGCGTCGAGATAAGCGGCACGGGTCTGGTCAGCGAGACGTCCCCAAACATCGATTTCCCAATTCAGCTGAACAGCCAGCGTGTAGTTGGAGTTATAGGTCACATCCCCGGCGCCGATCGAAGCGTCGCCGAACTGGAAACCACCGGGCGCGTTCCGCGAGCGGGTGCCGCTACCTGAGCCATTGATTTGCGGCAGCATATCCGCACGGGTGACACGGGCCCGGTCGAGTGACGCTTCAAACCGTTCTCGCGTCGCGTTGAGATCGTAATTTTGCTCAAGCGCGATCTCAACAATGTCCGTCACTTGAGGGTCCGACAGGTCACCCAGCCAGTTCGTGGTCACAGGTGCGGCGCCCCGATTCTCGGAAATCGCAGCCCAGCTGTCGAGATCTGCCGTGATCGGTTCGAGCGCCTGTTTGGGTCCAGGCGTCGCGCAGCCGGCGACAGCGATGATCGCCGTCATCGTGCACGCATATTCCCAGACGTTACGCATCTTCACTCCCTGTCAGGTTCGCTCGGTGGGCTTTATCGATAATCATTCAAAATGTGGATTCACTTTCGCGATTCCAAGATGACCTTTCTTTCACGGAAAAGGCCAAACTGGCGTAAATCAAGAGAAGTTGAATGGAGGCCACGGCCGGAATCGAACCGGCGTACACGGATTTGCAATCCGCTGCGTCACCACTCCGCCACGTGGCCTCAGTTTTTTGGGCGCGTGGTGCAGCGCCGAGCCGCGTCCATAACGCCCGGTCGCAGCGATCACAAGCAGAGCTTCTTCTCTTTCGGGTCGACCGCGTCTAATGCCGCATCATTGATCTTTTTTGTTGCCTGAGGAGCGCGTCATGGATGCTGCGAAAGCGCGGAAACACATGGTCGATAGCCAGGTGCGTCCCAATGATGTGACGGATGTGAGGCTACAGGCCGCCATGGCGTCGCTGCCGCGCGAGCGCTTTGTGCCCGCCAATCGGAAGACACTCGCATACGTTGAGCGCGATGTGCCGCTGTTTGAGGGGCGTGCTCTTTTAAAGGCGCGTGAATTTTCCAAGTTGATTCACGCAGCCAACATCCAACCCGACGATCTCGTGCTCGATATCGGCTGCGGCTACGGCTATTCGACCGCTGTGCTATCGCATCTAGCGGGTGTTGTGGTCGGTCTTGAAGAGTCAGAAGAAATTGCAGCAAAGGCCACCGAGCGGTTCTCCGACCTTGGTCTTGATAATGCGGTGATGATGAACGGACCGCTCGAAGAGGGCTGGGCGAAACAAGCTCCTTTCGATGTGATTGTTGTGGCGGCCGGTGTTGAAACCGGTTTGGATTCCTTGCTGGCGCAACTGAAAGAAGAGGGCGGCCGCTTGGTGGCGATAAAAGTCGCTGTGGGTGTGGGAACTGGCACCCTTTACACGCGATCCGGGAGCGCCTTTGGTGAACGCAAACTGTTCGAGTGCCACGCGGCGGGGATCTTACCTGGGTTTTCGAAACCTGACGCGTTTCAGTTTTAGGCACGCGAAAGCAGTTAAAAGCGCAACTTTTACGTGTAAGGCCTTGCTCGTGATTCCGAACACGAAGATGTTGCGTGAAGGCTCGTGATTTGAGGACGGACGAGATGGGCGCGGCGCAGAGTGAGTTGAGTATGGATGAGATCCTGGCGTCAATCCGCCGGATTATCCACGAAGAAGAAGAGACCAAGCAGCAGGTCCGTCCGACCGGAGAGAACACCGTGGTGCTCTCCGAGGAACGGGCGGCGCAAGCTGAGGCCAAGATCGATAAGCCGATCGATGGCCCTGAGCCGGACGGGATGGCCGATCTTCAAGCGGTTGCTGCGTCGGTCGAGGCGGCAACAATCGCGGCTGAACCCGTCATCGCTGAAGCCGTGGCGGCGGAGTTGGCGCCCCAAGCTGCCGTGGTGGATGAACCGCCGGCGGAAACAGAAGCGTCTGATGAAGCACCGCTCCACCCCGAACAACCCTTCGAAGCGGTCTCTCCAGCAGAGCTTTCCGCGAAACGGCGCATCACCGATGAACCGACGGTGTCGCACGACGAGCAACAGGTCATCGCGCCAGAACCGCCAAAGGAAAGTCCTGTTATGCCAGCCACCCCAGCCATTAAGCCGCGTTCGGAAGTTGTTGAAGCGCCCTCCGCGAGCTTGATTGGTGAAGAGCAGTCACAGAATGTCTCGGCTGCTTTTGCATCGCTCAGACAACATGTGCAGGTGACCCAGCAAGGCGGCACAACGCTTGAAGATATGGTCGCGCAGATGATTCAGCCGATGCTGAAGGCGTGGCTCAACGAGCATTTGCCTTCCATCGTTGAGCGTAAGGTCGAAGAGGAAGTGAAGCGCCTCTCCGACCGCTGAGCGTTACCGGTAGAGCACCCATTCTTTGAAACCGAGGCCGTCAGAACCCGCCAGTTCGACGGTGCCGTTGCGGCGACGCAAATTAAACCCTGCACTTCGGAAAGGTGTATAAGAAGGCGACGTGATCGTATCCATACTGATGAATTCAACGCGTCCCTTGTCACCACGAAGTTCTAAGGTGGTATAGCCATTGTTGATCGCATCGACATAGCGAACATCGTCGTTGTCTCTGCGCATCAAGAGGGAATAATCGAAGGCCGCATCACCGAAGAGGGAACCAGCACCCGGCGATGTAATCCCTGAGGTGCCGAATTCGACACCCATTGCTTCGCCTGCATCGGTCTTAAGGTCATTGGCCCAGAACATATGGGTATCACCGGTTAGCACGATGAGATCCGTCGCGCCGGCCGCCTTGGCCGATTGATAGAACCGTTCCCGTGCGGCCGGATATCCGTCCCAAGCGTCGGTGTTGTAGGGCAAGCCGAGGGAAGACCATTTGAGGAATGACCGGACGGGGGGAAACTCCGCCTCCAGAGCAACAATCTGTTCCTCGCTGACATAGGCGCCAAGATCGGGAGCCAGAACCCGAGCCATCAAGATTTGGTTGGCCATCACCCGCCAAGTCGCCCCGCGATTGACCGAAGCGGCGAGGGACTGCTCGACAAAAAGGCGCTGGGTATCACCGAGCAGCTCCCGCGAGGGATCGCCCAAGACGTCGCGCCGAAAGCGCGCAACGTCCGCGTCGCTGTTCAGGTCTTTGATCGCTTCTTGGTATTGGACTGGCTCTGAACGCGCCGTGAGACGGGTCTCCACCGCGGTGATTGTGAGGAAGTCCCCCCACGCATAGTCGCGGTAAAACTGTTCTCGTGTACGGCCGGGCTCTGGGTCCCGCACGGGCATGTATTCATAATACGCCTGAAGGGCTGCGCGCTTTCGCGCCTCCCACGAACCCTCTGTTGCAGGTTGGTGGTTCTCCGCACCCAGCTGAAAGCTGTCATTGCTTGTCTCGTGGTCGTCCCAGATAGGGATGACGGGATGCGCACCGTGCATCGCTTGTAAAGCCGCATCCGTCTTGTACTGACGATGCCGCCGACGATAATCATCAAGGCTTAGAACCTCGTGCGGAGGGTCGTGAGGGCGATTGAGCTTTTGGCCCATGTCGCCGCCATAGCCGTCCACGCCGTACTCGTAAAAATAATCGCCCAGATGGAGCACCGCATCGATATCGTTATCGCGCGCCATATGGTCATAGGCATTGAAATAGCCGAACGAGAAGTGTGAGCAGCTCGCAATGGCAAAGCGGACGCGTTCCGTGGTTTCAGGAAGTGTCTTGGTGAAACCAATGGGGCTCACTTTATCACCCACTAAAAAGCGGTAGGCGTATCGTTTGCCCGGCGTCAGACCCGCGGCCACCACCTTTACCGTGTGGTCGCGGGCGGGGCCGGTTTCTGTTCGTTCGGTCCAGACGATTTTGCTGAAATCTTCATCTTCTGCGACCTCGGCGACGACGCCGACACTGCCTTCCACGCCAGCAATCCGTGTCCAGAGGACAACGGATTCGCGCGCCGGATCACCACTGGCAACACCGCAATTGAAGTCCGTGTTGTCGATGGCTGAAACAAGTTCATAGCCGCCCAATTTGGGCTGGGTGGAACAGGCGGCGACGCCTCCGGCTAAGCCGCTAAGAAGGGCATTGCGACGAGAAACAAACATATAAAGGCTATCCCTTGTGATGAGAGCGGCATGATCGCTCTCTCGTTCTTTTAGTTGTCATTACCGTGACAAGGAACCGACCGCGCTGGCGAAAAGAACGGCGACGCTTTGTTACAAAATTCTTAGCTATCGATTTTGTTGTAACCGTGCATAGAATTTTTCGATGAGTGACTTGAAACGAAGCATGCCCTTGACAATCTGACGCCTATGAGGAGGCAATCTATGGCAGACGACAGCAAAACTGATGTGACAGAGCAACGATCGCGCATGGCCCATGGCGCCGGAGCCGCTGTCGGAGCGTTTGTTGTGGTGACGGTCGCCATCAGCGCGGTGGTCTATGTCATGGGCCTCGAGGTTTATGCCGGCGGCGATGCACCCTTGGCATCGGTGAGCTTCCTCGACACCACCAGTGCCGCTGCCTTTGGCGTGGCGAGCGGCGTGGTTTCTTTGGTTTTGGGCCTTTTTGGTGTTCTCATCGGCACGGTCGCGGCGATGCTGAGCGTCGCCTTCGGCACCCTTGGCTTAGCCGCAGGTTTCCTCGTGGCAGCGGGCGTTTTTGCAGGCCCCGTCTTGCTCGTCGCGGCAATCGCTGTTGTCGTGAAGCGCCGTTATTTCCCTGACGTCATCTAAGGCGGGTTGAACGCGCGCTAGCGAATACCGGGAAGCCCCAACACACCGCCAGGATCCTTGGCGATAATCACGGTACCCCCGCCGGTCGCTGTTTCAATCGACCGTTTGCGTTGGGCCAGCCACGCTTCGCGGTTGTCGACATCGAGCCGCGCCTCCGAATCATCGATCTCACCATCGGTCACGCGCCAAAAGAGGATCCTATTCGCAAGGCTGGTTTCCTTCGACGCAATCGATCCGTTCTCCGCATTGAGCGTATCGCGGATTGATGGGTCGACCGCGAGTGCGCCGACATTTTGAATGAACTGCAGCTCGCCGTCAGATGGTGGTGCGCTCGACCTGTCCCCCAGAAGCAGCTGTTCTGTACGCTGCGAGCTTGAAAGCGTCGCCGGGCGAAGCTCACCGGGCTTTGGTGGACGCAGCGCATAATCAGGCGGCACCGTGAGAGGTGGCTTGGTGATGATCGCAAACTCGTCGGGCGTGCGTTTTGGTCCGCCTGCGCATGCAACGATCATCGGAATAAGAGATAGGGCGAGCAGCAATGATCGCATGAATTACGAGCCTTCTTTGGTCTGATCAGGGCTAGCCTGGGTTGCGGGTTCGGAAAACCCCTCTGGGCTTATCCTTTCTTTCACACCGTCACGGCGCTCGAGGATCAGCGTGTCGTAAAGCAGAAGCGCGACGCCCACATTAATCGCCGCATCGGCTGCGTTAAAGATATAGGGGAAATAGAGCCCAGAAAAATCCAGAAAGTCAACAACATAACCATAGGCAACCCGATCGATGAAATTGCCTAATGCTCCGCCAAGGATGAGCCCAGCACCAATCGCTGTCACTGGCCGCACGACCGTGCTCAGCCATCGCACGATGAACCCGGACACGACGAGCGACAGCGCGGACAACAAAACGCGGCTGGTCATACCGCCTGCAAACAGCCCAAAACTGACACCTCTATTTTCCGTGTAGGTGAGATCAAAGATGCCTGAGATTTCGATCTTGCCGAAAGGTCGATCGGGTAACCCCACACCATGGACCATCAGGAGCTTGGTCGCTTGGTCGATGACAATCGTCAGCACGGCCAGCATCATTCCGCGCCGGAACAATGCGCTGCCCCAGGCATTTTGCGCCCACGCCACAAACTGGATCATAGGGCAACCACCGCAGCGCAGCGCTGACAAAGCCCGCCGGGTGTCGCAACCTCTTCAAGCACCCGCCAACACCGTCCGCATTTTTGACCTGGTGCTTTGCGGATGGAGACTGACACACCGGGCGTCTCAGCCAAGGTGAAGACGTTGTCGGGCGGCGCGTTCGTGAGACTCGCCGCTGAGGTGATCGCCACCTCGGCCCAATCAATATCCGTACTGACGGCGGCAAGCTCTGGGTCGCCGATGGCAAGCGCGGCGGCAACCTCGAGGCTTCCGCCAATATCGCCATCACGCCGTTTCTCTTCGATTGCGCCGGTGAGGACGCGGCGTATGCGCCGGATCTGCGTCCAACGCGTGTTGAGGTCTTCATCGTGATAGCTGTCCGGCACGTCAGTAAAGAGAAGAAGGTGCACCGATGCTTCCCGGTCCCCCATTCCCGTGGGGAAGTGATCATAAACCTCTTCTGCCGTGAACGGACAGATGGGCGCAAGGAGCCTCGTCATGCTATCAAGCAATATCCGCATGACCGTCCGTGCGGAACGGCGGCGCAGCGAGTCTGGGCCGTCGCAATAGATCGCATCCTTCCGGATATCGAAATAGAATGCGGAAAGATCCTGGATGGCAAATTCAGCAAGTGCGCGCCAAGAGTTTTTGAACGCGTAGTCCTCATATCCTTGGCGCACGGCGGCATCGACGCTGTGCAACCTGCTTAATATATAGCGCTCCAACTCTGGCATGTCTTGCTGAGGAACACTTTCTTCGTCCGTGTAACCATCAAGTGCCGACAGGAGATAGCGAAGCGTATTGCGCAGTTTGCGGTACGCGTCGACGGCTGAGCCGAGGATCTCGTCACCGACCCGAATATCTTCCTGAACATCAGAGCTCGCGACCCAGATGCGCAGGATATCGGCACCGTATTTGCCAGTCACATCATCCGGGCTAATCACATTGCCCAAGGATTTAGATTGCTTCCGTCCTTTGTCGTCCATCACAAAGCCGTGGGTGAACACGGATTTGTAAGGTGCTCGGCCACGGGTGCCGCAGGCCTCAAGGAGCGAGCTTTGGAACCAACCGCGGTGCTGGTCAGAGCCTTCCAAATACATGTCCGCCGGCCACGGAAGATCATCGCGCGCCTCTAGAGTGAAAGCGTGCGTGCAACCTGAATCAAACCACACATCAAGAATGTCCGTCACCTTTTCAAAGTCAGCGGGGTCGTAGACGCCGCCTAAGAATTCAGCGTCCGGTGTATCAAACCAGGCATCGGCGCCTTTTTCCGTGACCGCTTTGATGATCCGGTCATTCACCGCTTTGTCGACCAGTGGCTCACCGTCCTTGTCAACGAAAAGGGCGATGGGAACTCCCCAGGCGCGCTGGCGTGACACAAGCCAATCAGGGCGTTGCTCGACCATGCCGCGCAAACGGTTGCGCCCAGAGGCTGGGTAGAATGCGGTGTCGTCAATGGCGTTCAGCGCCGTTTCTCGCAAAGACCCTTCGCCGCTGCCGACACGGATGAACCACTGCGGCGTGTTACGGAACAGAACCGGCGCTTTGGATCGCCAAGAGTGCGGATAGCTGTGGGTGAGCCTGCCGCGAGCCAGCAGCGATCCTTTTTCCGTCAGTGCTTTGATGACTTCGGGGTTGGCGTCGCCGTCTTTTCCAGCCTTTTTGCCTTCCGTGCGGAAGACTTTTTTGCCCTCAAACCCCGGTGCCTCGTCCGTATAGGCGCCGTCAGGTCCCACCGTGTAAGGAATGCTATCAAGTGGTAGGCCAGCGGCGAGCCAGGCAAAATAGTCATCTTGTCCGTGGCTCGGTGCTGTATGGACAAATCCCGTGCCCGCATCATCTGTCACGTGGTCGCCGGAGAGCATATGCACATCAAAATAATACGCGTCCGCATGTCCACGGAGCGGATGATGCATCTTGGTACCCTCAAGGGTGCTGGCATCGACATCACGAAGACGCCGGAAGCTCGCAACAAACGCCGCGCCGAACACATCCTCGGCGAGGGCATCTGCCAAGATCAGCTTGTCGCCAGCCTTGGCAAACGGAGCAAAATCAAGGTCCTCTCGAACGCTTTCGACTTCGTAGAGGCCGTAGGACAATCCGGGCCCGTAACAGACCGCACGGTTTGCCGGGATCGTCCAGGGGGTGGTGGTCCAGATCACCACATCAGCACCCTCTAGCCCGTCAGGTGCCTTGACGAAAGGAAAGCGAACCCAAATCGTCGTGGACTGATGATCATGGTACTCAATTTCAGCTTCAGCGAGAGCGGTTTGCTCCACCGGAGACCACATGATCGGTTTTGACCCGCGATAAACTAGGCCTTTTTCGACGAAGGACAGAAACTCCCGCACGATTGTCGCCTCGGTGGCGAAATCCATCGTCAGGTAGGGGTTGTTCCAGTCACCGACGACGCCGAGGCGACGAAACTCATCGCGCTGAATATCGATCCATTTCGCGGCATATTTTCGGCACTCTGAGCGGAATTCGGACGACGGCACGTCTGACTTTTTCCGGCCATTAGCACGAAACTGCTCCTCCACTTTCCACTCAATGGGCAAGCCGTGGCAGTCCCAGCCGGGCACGTAATTGGAATCGAACCCCATCATCTGGCGTGTTCGGACGATCAAATCCTTGATAGTCTTGTTGAGCGCCGTGCCAAGGTGGAGGTGACCATTGGCATAGGGCGGGCCGTCATGAAGCACATAAGGTGTCCGTCCCTTCGACGCTTCGCGCAGCTTCTCATAAAGGCCGAGCTTGTCCCAGCGCTCGATATAGGCGGGCTCTTTCTTCGGCAGTCCGCCCCGCATGGGGAAGTCGGTGGCCGGCAGGAAGAGTGTGTCTTTGTAGTCGTTCTGCGAACGTTGATCATCTGGCATAACGGGCCTGATAGCGCTGGTCAGCGCGCGGGCCTAGGGGGTCTTCTATGAACATCGTTGAGACGGCGCACGATGATCCTCGAACGCAGAGGCTGATTGCGCTGCAGAAGGCCCACGCGTTGAAGCACACGCCACCGCAATTCGGTCATGCTTTCGAAGCGGGGAGCGATAAGGCTTCCAATGTCAGGTTTTTCTTAGCGTTGGACGGCGCTCTTCCCTTGGGATGCATCGGATTGCTGTCGCTCGATGAGAGCACCGCTGAGATCAAAACGATGCATGTCCTGCGAGAGATGCGCGGCCGGGGGATCGGTAGAAAGCTGCTCGAACATGCGATCGAGGAGGCCAAAGCTGGGGGTGCGACCCAATTGAAGCTCGAAACGGGGTCGAATGAGGGCTTTGCCGCCTCGCGCAGGCTTTATGAGCGCGTCGGGTTCCAACATTGCGCACCATGGGGCGCCTATGTCGGTGATCCTTTCAGCTACTGTATGGCGAGATCGATTTAGACAGCGAGCAGAGCGCGCGCCGAATCGGAGTCTTTTGCGATCTGCGCTTTGAGCGCATCAAGGCCGTCCATCGCGCGTTCTTCACGGATGAACCCGACGAACGATGTGCGGACGTTCTTGCCGTAGAGGTCACCGTCAAAATCGAAGAGGTGGACCTCCAGCCGCTCCTCCTTGCCATCCACGGTGGGGCGCACGCCGATATTGGCCACGCCGCCATAGCTGTTGCCGTCGATCTCGGCACGAACGGCATAAACACCATAGAGTGGGCGCAAAACATCGCCCAAAGTTACGTTGGCGGTTGGGAAGCCGAGGGTGCGGGCAAGCCTTCGGCCTTCGACAATTGTTCCGTCGACAAACCAGGGATAGCCGAGGACCTCGGTCGCGCGGGCGATCTTTCCTTCGCGCAAGGCTTGGCGCGCTTGGCTTGAGGAGAACTTCTCCTTGGTGTCCCCGATCGGCGCGATTGCTTGATAGCGCATGCCAAGGGTGCCTGCGATTGTGGCGAGCGTCTCTGAGGAGCCCGAACGGCCTGCACCGAACTGAAAATCCTGACCCGTGGCAACACCGGTAAGGCCGAGCACCTGGTGCAAGATTTTCCGGACAAAGTCCTCAGGTGTTTGCGCGCGTAGGTCTTCGCCAAAGGGCAGGGCGAAAACCTTCTCCACCCCAAACCTTGCCAAAAGCTCCGTCTTCGCATCAAGCGGCGACAGCAAAAAGGATGGCTCGTCTGGTTTAAAAAAGCGTCGAGGGTGCGGTTCAAAAACGACGGCGGAAAGGGGTTTGCCTAACGCCGCGGCGGTCGTTTTGGCCGTTTCGATCAGGGACTGATGCCCGCGATGGACGCCATCAAAATTGCCCATCACCGCGAAACTGCCGCGGTGCTCTTCCCTTAAATCGCAGGACAGGGGCGCGTGGATGAGGGTCACCAGCTGAGCTCTTCCATCGCATAGTGGGCGTGAACGCCGCGCTCGCTCAGGGCGTTTTCAAGGCGGTCTGGCGAAAGGCGGCCGTCGTCACCCCGGGATGCCTCGGCAAAAATCCCGGCCGCAACAAACACAACGTCGTAGTTTTGGTTATTCGCACCGCGAATATCGGTATCAAGACCATCGCCAATGACCAGCACGCGCTTTGGTGCTTCACCCTTGATTGCCGTCATTTGAAGCTTGGCCAACTCATAGATCGGTGCGTGGGGCTTGCCGCCCAAAATCACTTTGCCGCCAAGCTCTTCGTGCAGCTGACCAAGCGCGCCGGCACAATAAATCAACTGATCGCCAAACTTCACCACGATGTCCGGATTGGCACAGACCATGGGCATACCGCGCTCGACAGCCTCTTGCAGTAGGCTTCGGTAATCCTCCGGCGTCTCGTGGGAGTCGTTGTTGGGGCCTGAACAGAAAATGACCTCAGCCTCATCAAACGACGTCATTTTCACGTCGACCGAGCCGAAGAGACCATCATCCTTATCGGGACCAATACGGTAGAATTTTTTATCGGCCAGCTGCACCACCGCTTCTCGTGTTGCATCACCTGACGTCACCACGCTGTCATAGGCGTGACGCGGCAGGCCAAGCCGGTCCAATTGTGCAGGGATCACGTTGGAGAGGCGCGGCGCGTTGGTCAAAACGATCACCGGTCCGCATTGCTCTTTAAAAGAGGAGAGTGCCTCTGACGCGCCGGGATAAAGCTCACGGCCATTGTGAATGACGCCCCATGCATCGCATAGAAGGGCGTCATAGTCGGCCGCAATGTCGCCAAGGCCGTTGATGATCCGTGGAGCGTCCATGCCCAACGCCTAGGGCGTGCCGCCGAGCGCGGCAAGCCGGAGTGATCAATGTCAACGCATCTGCAACATGGCGGGTTCAGACCCGGTTGCAGCCCGCGAGAGAGCCGGTACATCGAAGGGGCTAGATTGTTCGAAAGTTGCGCCAACCGTGTCTGAAACCCTGACGTTCCAAGGCCTTATCCTCAAACTCCAGTCCTATTGGGCGGATCACGGCTGCGTTTTGTTACAGCCTTATGATCTGGAAATGGGCGCAGGCACGTTCCATCCAGCAACGACGTTGCGTTCGTTAGGGCCAAAGCCTTGGAACGCGGCCTATGTGCAGCCCTGCCGGCGCCCCACCGACGGCCGCTATGGCAGCAACCCCAACCGGTTCCAACACTACTACCAGTTCCAAGTCGTGCTGAAGCCGAGCCCGGAGAACATCCAAGACCTTTATTTGGGAAGCCTCGATGCGATCGGTATCGACCGGACCAAGCACGACGTCCGCTTTATCGAAGATGACTGGGAGAGCCCCACACTGGGTGCTTGGGGTCTTGGATGGGAAGTGTGGTGCGATGGCATGGAAGTGACGCAGTTCACTTACTTCCAGCAGGTCGGCGGTTTTGACTGCAAACCGGTGACAGGCGAGCTGACCTATGGCCTCGAGCGCCTCGCAACTTTTGTGCAAGGGGTCGATAATGGATACGACCTTGTCTTTGGCGGCACGAAGCCTGACGGAACGCCTTTCACCTATGGCGATGTTTTCCATCAACAAGAGGTCGAGTTCTCAGCCTATAACTTTGATCGTGCTAACACGGATGTTCTGTTTAGGCAGTTCGTTGAGGCCGAAGAGGCGTGTGCTGCCTTACTTAGGGAAGATGGTCCGAAACTGGCGCTGCCAGCCTATGAGCAGTGCATTAAAGCTTCCCATCTCTTCAACCTGCTTGATGCCCGCGGCGTGATTTCCGTCGCCGAGCGACAAAGCTATATTCTCCGGGTGAGGACCTTGGCCAAAGCCTGCTGCGAGGCTTGGCTGGAAAGCCCGCAAGGCGTATCGGGCACGCCGGGGGTGGTGGATGCGGCATGATCATCTTGCGCGGCATATTCTGGGCACTGAGGCTTGCGCTTGCTTTGCTCTTTTTGAGCTTGGCTTTCGTGCTTCTCTACCGTTTTGTGCCGGTCGAGGGGACCACGCTCATGGGTTGGCGACATCTTCAGGGTGAGGACGTCCAGCAAGAGTGGGTCGCTTATGATGAGATTTCTCCTCATCTCGTCCGTGCAGTGATCGCGGCGGAAGACACCAAGTTTTGTCGTCATTTTGGTTTTGACCTCGGTGAGATCAGGGCGGCTCTCGAAGAGGCGCAGAACGGCGGTCGCTTACGCGGTGCATCCACGATCACCCAGCAGACCGCCAAAAATGCTTTTCTTTGGCCAGGCCGCGGCCCGGTTCGCAAAGGCGCGGAGGCCGGTTTCACCGTTGCGATGGAAGTTCTCTATCCCAAACGCCGGATTATCGAGATCTATTTGAACGTCGCTGAATGGGGCGACGGTCTTTTTGGTGCGGAAGCTGCGGCGCAAGCCAGGTTCGGCAAGAGCGCAAAGGACCTCACCCGCTATGAGGCGGCGCTGCTTGCCGCTGTGCTGCCCAGTCCGAACAAATGGCGGGTCGACCCGCCAGGGCCCTATGTTCGTCGCCGCAGTCGCCAAATCCAAAGTCGCGTGCGTGTGGTGCGGGCGGAGGGTTTTGACACGTGCGTCTTTAAAGACTGATCTTGCCTCGCTTGAGATCGCGCACCAAAAACCGTCCAGGATGCACCATCGCGGCGATGTCTGACGTCAGGGGCGAGACACCGCCAACAATCATTGCAGCTAGATGGGCCCCTAGGATCGGCGCGGTGACCAGCCCCCGTGAGCCAAGGCCTGTCAACGCATAAAGGCTGTCTTGATAAGGGGCGGGCGGATAATCGGTCTGAAGACCTTTGGATAGTCCCCGATAGCCTGCGATGGCTGCTTCCCTGTCATAGAGTGGTCCCGCAATCGGGTGGCGGTCGGGTGTTGTGGCACGAAGCGCCACCCGCGAAGAGATCGACGACCCAGGATCTTGACCTAAAAGAGCGTGGGCTGCTTGCCGATTGGTGTCGGTGTTTTCTGGTGACGCTGTCACTGCTCCGCCTTCGAACGATGCATACGTTGCCCCGGTCAGGACCTGGCCGCGAAAGGGAGCGACGTAATGCCCATCAGTAACGATCGATTTGGGCGGCGGGCCTTCGAAGAGATCAAGCTGACCAAGAGATGGCGTGACCGGTGCGTCGGGCCAAAGCGCCTGCACAGCGCCGGTGGCGAGAACCAAAGCGCCAAAGGGGCCATGGTGGTTTTCGCGATCTGCGGTTTGGATCATCCATCCTTGGTCTGTCTTGGCGATAGCGATGGCATCAGCGTCGATAAGATCGGCACCAATCAGCATCGCATCAACGGCGCGACCAGGATCCAGAACGCCCGCGGCCGCAATCTTTATGCTGTCCTTTTCATAGGAGAACATCGTCTCGGGCCACAAACCATGCTCCCGGATCCGGAACTCGCGGTTTTTCTCCGCCACGATCGATCCGCCGCAAGCTGAGAACGTCTTGTCATCCAACGAGGAATAGCGCCGGACGGCATCAAGAAACGCGTCCCGGTAAAACCGAGCGGCCGGTGTATCATCGGCATCGAGGCGGGGCATCACAAGACCCGCGGGGTTTGAGGACGCTGCTTTCGCCCGCGACCCGAGGCCGAACACCGTTGGTCGACGCTTATGCTTGACCAGTGCGTGCGCCGTTGATGCCCCCGCAATGCCCGCGCCGATGATCGCGACCTTTCCCACGTCACACGTCTTGGGGCGGATAAACCAGGGGGCGGACAGCTGGCGTGATGGTTTTTCTGTAAGGTGTGCACGGAGCATTTGCTTTTTACGGCCAAAGCCGGGCACTTTCTCCCAAGTGAAACCAGCTGATTCCAACGCGGTGCGGACACCCGACGCGACGGAGAACGTGGCGGCTGTGCCTCCGCTCTTGGTGAGGTGGGCAATCGATGTCATCACGTCGTCTGACCACATCGCAGGATTGCGGGACGGGGCGAAACCGTCAAGAAACCACGCATCAGCCTCAAAGCTTGTGTTGCCGAGGCATTCTGCGACATCACCGAACGCTAAGGTGAGGGTGACGTTTGGGCTCAGGTTCAGCTGCACCTGGCCGGGGAGGGGGACAGGGTAGTGTTCAGCCAAACGTTCAGCCCAAGGCGCGATTTCGGGCCATCGCTGCGCGATCGATGCTTGCGCTTCGATGAAAGCTTTCTGGCTAAGAGGAAATCCCTCCACTGACCAAATCTCAAGCGAGCCTTGCCCAGCCTCGTCAAAGCATTTGCAGGCAGCAAGGACGTTGAGACCCGTACCAAAGCCGAGCTCACCGATCACGAAAGGCTGTGCCGTCGTCCGGCCACGCATTCGCTGCTTAAGATCATTGCCGTTGATGAACACATGCTCGGTCTCTGCCAGGCCATCATCGGGAGAGTAGTAGATGTCATCAAACGCGCGGGATCGCAGCGTGCCGCGATCGGTTTCGAGGTCTGGCGTTGGAAGTCGCGTCACTCGTTCGCTAATCGATCAAGCATAAAGGCTGATGCGTACCCATCCGCAGGAAGACCATTGGACGCTTGCCATGTTCTAAGGGCTTTTCGCGTCTGGGCGCCGATGATGCCGTCGATGGGACCAACGGTGTAGCCGCGATCCGCAAGGGCACGCTGTAGGTCTTTACGCTCATCACGGCTGAGCGGACGGTCATCCCGTGGCCAGCTTTGTGCCAGGCTTTGATCGGCGCCAGCAATCCGCTCACTGAGCAGTGATACGCCTAATGCATAGGCTGTTGAGCGGTTATAGGCGAGGATCGTGTCGTAGTTCTTGAAGGTGAGAAAAGCCGGCCCCCGCGCGCCCGCGGGTACTAAGAGCTTCGCATAAGCATCAAGATCAACTGCATCGGGCAGCGTAACATTCGCCCCGCGAACACCTGCCATGATCCATTCGACCACTGTTTGCCTGCGCCCATCGGAAAGTGCATAGTCAAAATCATCCGGCAACGTCACTTCTACACCCCAGGGCTGGCCTTCTTGATAGCCGGACTTTTTGAGGTAGTTAGCCGTCGATGCGAACACATCCTCCAGGTCACCCCAGAGGTCACGCTTGCCGTCCTGGTTGTGGTCCACTGCATAAGCAAGGTAGGTGGTCGGAATAAACTGTGTTTGACCCATGGCGCCTGCCCATGAACCTTTGAGCTGTGAACGGTCAGCGTAGGAAGCGTTGAGGATCTTGAGGGCCGCGATCAGCTGCTCCCGACCAAAGGACTGTCGTCGGCCAGTGAAGCCGAGGGTGGCGAGCGCTGAGACGATATCATGCGTACCCAGAATGGTGCCGTAATTCGTTTCGAGGCCCCAAATGGCCGCGATGATCTGCGAATCAACGCCGTATTCACTCGCGATGATTTCCAACGTCACGCGCGCGTCGGAAACCGCCGTTCGTCCATCTGCAACGCGGCGGTCGGAGACAGCGCTGTCGAGATAATCCCAAATTGGGCGAGAAAACTCCGGTTGGTTCCCATCGCGCTCGAGCACAATTGACAGCGGCTCAGCCGTCGCCATCTCTGCATCGTAGACTTCTGCATCAATTCCCTCACTGAGGGCTTCGGCTCTGAATGATTGCCGAAAGGCATCAAAGGCTTCTGTGTCAACGGCCACCGTTGGGGAAGCGAGGAGGGCAAGAAAGGCGACAATCATCGGGCAAGGGTCCCCTGGGCTCAACCGGTACAATAGTCGCGAATGGTCGGCGTGGTCCAGTGACCGACCGTTCGTTTAACCCAAGACGTCGTAGACCGCGTGCACGAGGCGCGTAGCCCGTGGATCAGCGACCAGTTGCGGTGACTGCTGGTTAGGAACATACGCAAAAGACAATCCACGTGCTGGATCGGCGAGGACGCAAGAGCCCCCGAAACCATAATGGCCGATGGCGGTCGTTGGTCCGCCAAAAATCTCGCCATTCTCGCGCATCACGCCTGCGGCCCAGGACAAGTTGAAGGGTAAGACCAGGTCAGGCCCTGAGATGCGTTCTTCCCAGGCCTGTTGGCGCGCGCTGTCGCTGACCAACAACGCTCCGTAACGCCCCGCCGCGAAGAGTTGCATGAGATCGGCCAAGCCCCTCGCGGAGGCATGCATATTGGACGCGGGGATCTCCGCGGCGATCCATTCCTGACGGGAAACGCCGCTCGGCGCTGACCAAGGCTCTAAGAATGCCGCTTTCTTGATCGGCGTTATCGGGCCTAGGTCCGGCATCCGTTTCGGTTTTACCATGGGCGACACGCGTGTCGCTTCGGATAAGGAGAGGCCGCAAATCACATCGCGAGTCAGCCCGCGGAGGAGAGCGCCAACGCTTTTGCCCGTGCATCGCTTGAGGATCTCACCGACAATGAAACCGTAGGTCTGCGGATGATAGCCGCTCGATGTACCTGGTTCCCATAAGGGTTCCAATGCCGCGACAGCACCGCAAATCTCATCCCAGCGCAGCCATAATGCGGGGTCGATGGGCTCGGTAAATCCTGCGAGGCCCGCTTGGTGCGACATGGCTTGCGCCACCGTGATCTCGCCTTTTCCTGCCGCCGCGAACGCGGGCCAAAGGGATGCGACGGTTTGATCGTAATCGAGATGACCCTCGGACACACACCATGCGGTGAGCGCTGCGCAGATCGCTTTGCCTGAGGAATAAACGCAAGCCAGGGTTTGAGGCGTGAAGGGCAGTGTCTTGGCGCGATCCTGAAACCCGGCGGCGATATCAACGACCGTCTCGCCGTCGATCACCACCGCAACACTTGCTCCCAGATCCTCGCCGTTATCGACGCTCTCTTGAAGAACGGCGCCGACGGGTTCGAACCCGGAACTGACATCACCGATGAAGGGCAAGACTTAGCCAGGAAGAATGCAAGAGACACCAGATGCCGCAACGGCGCTACCGATGTCAGGGTCGTCAATCTTCCGGAGCGACGCGATCGCTTGGCGAGGGGTTTCCGCGCGATCGACCGTGGTCAAGAAGCTTGCAAAATCAGACAGTTGATTTCTGTCCAAACGGCCCTCGAGATCTTCAGCCACGCATCCGGCCAGGCGATCATCGAGACCGATATTGATCAGGCGCTTTTCAATTGTGTCCGTCGATGAGGCACATGCAGCCAAAACGGCAGCGCCACCGGCAACCAAAATGAGTTTGATGTTCATCGTTTCCGTCCCCGACTTCGTGAGCCCTTAAGCCACCCTATCAAGAATTTGCCCGGCCTGAAAGGATCAAGCCGCGATACCCTTAGCTGTCGCTCTCATCGCGCAGGCGGAACGTGACCGCGAACAACACATCGCCCTCGAAAAGGTCTTTTGGCTGCTCTTGGCCTTCGATCATTTGGAAGATGCGCGGCGTGATCGAGCCCTCCATGACGTAACCCTTTTGCGCCATGTTCCCGCGATGAAATTCCAGCGCTGCGGCGCTAAATTCACGGGCAAGGATGGTGATGCGCTCTGGTTTATCAGCCATGAATGGTGGTCCTTCTTCTGTCGGCTAAGCCGGTGGTTGATGCGCCATCGCAGGTTCCGGCCCGCGCATCAATGAAAAGGCGCGGCGCGGGTGCAGTATTGACCCGCGCGGTTTGTCATCACGATCCAAGCAGCTCGGTTTTGCGCAACCAGCCGAGGAGCGCCGCATTAGCTTCATCGGGCGCTTCCCATGTCATCCAATGGCCGCTGTCGACCTCGGCACGGGAGAGATTGGTGACCCAGCCCTCCATCCCTAGGGACGCCTCGGCCGGCAGCAGCACATCACGTGTTGCTGTGACCATCAGTGCGGGGATGGTGATGGGCGGATCAAAGGCTTTGCGCTCCTCCCAATGGGTGTCGACCAGGCGGTAGACCCAGGTGGGACCGCGATGCCCTGTCTCAGCATAGACCTTGGCATAGTGCTCAAGGGCCTCATCGCTTGCGACGATGTCGTCAAAAGGCGGTTTGGCTTTGTCCAATTGCTGAGGGATATGGGTAAGCTCAGGCAGCAGCTTGGGCCAGATTTCCCGCGGCGGACCTTTGCGCAGGAGCATCGAGAAGAAGTCTTTCTCCCGCCCACCAAATGCTTTGTCAGGAAGATCAGGGTCCTGAAATTGGACAATGTAATGCTCAGGACCGAAGCGCTTCTCCCAGATGGCAATCGGAGAGGCGGCAGCAACCGCCGGGTAGGGCGTGCAAAAGACGGCCACACCAAGCGCGAGATCGCTG
Source organism: Pseudomonadota bacterium (assembly GCA_039818345.1). Lineage (GTDB taxonomy): Bacteria > Pseudomonadota > Alphaproteobacteria > Caulobacterales > Parvularculaceae > Parvularcula. The sequence goes on from JBCBUC010000012.1 coordinate 23,415, forward strand.
ATCCGTTGCGCAAGCGGCCATGCGATCGCGCCGCCCCAATCATGGCCCACGATCACGACTTTTTCCAAACCCAAGGCACCGATCAAGAGCCGGTAATCCTCCGCGATTTTGGTCATAGCGTACTCGGACGGCTCATCGGGCTTCGATGTGCCGCCGAACCCTTTGATATCAGGCATGATCAAGCGGCAGCCCGCCTCGGTCAGCGCGTCGACCATCGGCGCCCACGAAAACGCAAGCTCTGGCCAGCCATGGAGCATGAGAAGCGGCAAGCCGTTTTCAGGTCCCGCTTCGTGCACCGAAAACGTGATGTTTCCAGCTTCGACAAGCCGCGGTTCGGGGAAACCGTGCGGCAGGCTCACGCCACGACCTTGGCGAGGAAGGCGTCCACTTTTTTATGGAACTCATCAGCAATCGGCAGGCCCGGGATCATATCAAAGGCGTGGATACCGCCAGGGTAGATCTCGAGTTCAGCCTCGTTGCAGGCTGACAACCACCGCATGGCCATAAAGAGCGTGTCATCCATAATCGGATCCATTGTGCCCACGGAGAAGAGCGCCGGGCAGAGATCCTTGAGATCGGCATAAAGAGGAGAGAGGCCGGGATCCTTGCGATCGAGGTCCGTGAACTTGGCGGCAGGTAGCAGTTGTTCACCGAAATAATCGACAATTGGCCCTGAGAGGATGAGGTTCCGATCACCCCAGCTTTTCATTTTCGGCGTTCCCGACATATCGAACGCGCCATAGACGAGGTTCGCACCGACAAAGGGGCAGGAGCCGAGGCGGTGTTTAAGACGCAAAATGGTGACCGCTGACAAGTGGCCACCCGCGCTTTCCCCGCCGACGGTGATCTTGTCCGTCCCAAACAGCTTTTGCGCATTCTCGACCAGCCAAAGTCCAGCCGCTTCGCAATCATCCGCCGGCGCAGGCCAGGGGTTTTCTGGAGCCAAGCGGTACTCCACGCTGACCACGCCGAAAGAGAGTGCTTCAGCCATCCGGGCGAGTGTTTGGTCTTGCGCGTCTGCTGATCCGATCGCGTGGCCGCCGCCATGGATATGCAGATAGACCGCTTTCAGGTCGCCTTCTGGTTTAAAAATCCGTACAGGAACGTCTAAGCCGTTTGCCGAGGCGGTATCCCATTTGGCCATCTCGTGCTCGGGCTGATTGGCGAGAACACCCTGACCAGCACGGCGCAATTCGCGGATCTTGACCGCTCCCAGATCAACAATGGAGGGCGCTGTTTTCAGAAACGTCTCAATCTGCTCGTTAATAGCCTTGGTTTCTGGGGCGATGGCCTCTTCGGTGAAGAGATAGGGGTCGATCGTCAGCATGTTTCCTCGAAATCTACGCGTTTCTTAGGGATCATTTTCCTCAAACCAGCGGCACCGATCTGCTTCGTCAATCCCTTTCACTGATCCCCGAACGCGTCCAATGATACCCCATGGGTTCCGCTGCTGCCATTTCTCCTGTCCGCACCGACGACGATCCGCTGGCAGTTCTGCGATCAGTCTTTGGATTCGAGGACTTTCGGCCGGGCCAGCGGCCGATTATCGATCGTTTGTTATCGGGCGGCGACGTTTTGGCCGTGATGCCCACCGGTGCGGGCAAGTCCCTCTGTTTCCAGGTGCCCGCACTCATGCGGCCTGGTTTTGCCGTTGTGGTCAGCCCACTGATTGCTCTGATGCAAAACCAGGTCTCGCTTTTGCAAGGTTTCGGTGCGCCTGCTGGCATGATCCATTCGGGTCGTGAGCGTCACGAGAATGTTGCCGACTGGAAAGCGGCGCTCGCCGGGGACATCAAGCTTCTTTACATGAGCCCTGAGCGCCTCGCGACGGATCGCATGCAAGAGGCACTGCGTAAGGCAGACGTGTCTTTTTTCGTGATCGATGAGGCCCACTGCATCAGCCAGTGGGGTCATGATTTCCGTCCGGAATATTTGGGCCTTCAGCAGCTAAAGGATCTGAAGCCCGGCGTGCCTGTTGCGGCATTTACGGCGACTGCTGATGAAGAAACACGGGCCGAGATGCAAAAACGGCTCTTCCGCGGTGACGTCGACGTGCACGTCTCGGGTTTTGACCGGCCGAATCTCAGCCTCACCGTTGAGGAAAAGTATAAGCCCGATGACAGGCTTTTGGCCTTGGTGGGAGAGCGGAAAGGCCAGCAGGGCATTATTTATTGCGGTAGTCGGAAGAATACCGAATCGGTCGCTGAGAAGCTTTGCGGTGCGGGGCACAATGCCATCGCCTACCACGCTGGTCTTGGCGATGATGAACGTGCCCTGAGGCTCGATCGGTTCCTGTCTGAGCCTGATCTGGTGGTATGCGCGACGGTGGCCTTCGGGATGGGCATCGATAAGCCTGACATCCGCTATGTCATTCACCGTGATTTACCGTCCTCGCCTGAGGCCTACTATCAGGAAATCGGGCGCGCTGGCCGGGATGGGCGGCCCGCGGAGGCGATCCTTCTTTATGGCGCCGCCGATATTATGTTCCGTCGTCGTATGATCGACGAAGGCGGCGCTCCTGAAGAGGTGAAGCGCCATGAACGCAAGAAGCTCGATATCTTGGCAAGCTATTGTGAAGCGCTTTCGTGCCGCCGGGTGATGCTTCTTTCCTATTTCGGCGAAGTCCGGCGTGAGCCATGCGGGGCCTGTGATATATGCATCAACCCTCCCCAGACAGAGGATGCGACGGGCGACGGGAAGCTCTTTTTAGAAGCCGCGATGGAGACCGGCGAGGTCTACGGACAAGCGCATCTGATTGACGTTCTCCGCGGGTCAGAGAGTGAAAAGGTAATGAAAGCGCGTCATGATGACCTCCGTGTTTTTGGTCGCGGCCGCGATCGACCGGCCAAGTCGTGGCGAAGCCTTGTGGGGCAACTCTTTGCGCAAGGTTTTATACGGATGGAAGGGGAGTACCGTTCCATTGTTGTCAGCGACGAGGGCCGCGCCTTTCTAGCGACCCGCGGCGGTGCGCCATTGCAGATGGCGAAGAGCCGGGACGTCAAGAAGTCCTACAAGCGGCAGCCGATTGAGGTGCCGCCGGACTTTGATGAGTCGCTTCTTGGTCGTTTGAAGAAAAAACGTCTGGAATTGGCCCAAGCGAAAGGCGCCCCCGCCTACACCATTTTCTCCGATCGGACACTGATCGACATGGTTGTTCGGCAACCATCGTCCAAGGAAGAGTTTCTCGGCGTTTACGGCGTGGGACTCCGCAAAGCAGAAATTTACGGCGAGGCATTTCTAGAGATCATGGCCGGCGATTCGCATACCGACTGATGGCGCTAACGATTACTTCCGACCCCTGAGCAATGTGCGCACAAGCCAAATCGGAATCACAATGATCGCCCCCGTCGCAATCAAGGTCGCGACCAACGTCAACCCCTCAATCCCTGAGCCGAAAAGCTCCACCACGCCTTGATTGAGCCAGCGCCATGCGCCTCTCCAAAGGCCGATGGGGTCAATCCGGAAAATGGTGAGGGCAGCGCCAACAATAAGGCTAATCACAGCCAGGCGGATGCCAGTACCAATGGCTGAGCGGCGGCTCGAGGTGGTCGTCTTGTCAGTCATCCCGAAGAGTTAATGCCCCGGAGCACCAATGGGAAGCCATGTGCGTCGGGCTTTGTTTGGTGAGCAAGACCCGCAAGCGAGGAGCATGCCGCCGCTGGCGGATTGAACCGATGGGATGATCGTGCGCTTTAGCTCGGAAAAGAGCCGACTTGGCCTCGGTGCCGCAAAGCGTGGTCGCAGAGGACCAGCGCCACCATCGCCTCTGCCACCGGGACGCCGCGAATGGCAACGCAGGGGTCATGCCTGCCTTTGGTAACAACGCTCGTATCAACGCCGGCCGAGGTCACCGTTTGGCGCGGGGTCAGGATCGAGCTTGTGGGCTTGATGGCAAGGCGGGCAACGATCGGCTGACCGGTAGAAATCCCGCCTAAAATCCCGCCCGCATGGTTGGATAGAAACGCAACCTGTCCGTCGTCGCCCATGCGCATCTCATCGGCATTGCCGACCCCTGATAGCCGCGCAGCGGCCATCCCGTCGCCGATCTCAACCGCTTTTGCCGCGTTGATCGTCATCAGCCCAGCGGCGAGGTCGCTATCAAGCTTGCTGTAAATCGGCGCCCCAAGGCCTGCGGGAAGGCCGGTCGCTTCGATCTCGATCAGCCCGCCGAGGCTATCGCCGTCTTTTCGGGCGGTATCGAGGATGCTTTCCCAGGCCTTGGCCGCCTCTGCGTCAGGGCAGAAAAAGGGGTTGTTCTCTGTTTCGGCCCAGTCGCGCGCGCTGGCGTCGTAAGGGCCCATCGCAATCAATCCGCCGTTGATCACCACCTCTCCGAAGAGATCATCGAGCACCATGAGGGCTACGGCACCGGCGGCGACACGCGCCGCGGTTTCCCGCGCCGATGAACGCCCGCCGCCTTTATAATCGCGAAGGCCATATTTCTTATCATAGGTGAAGTCGGCGTGGCCGGGGCGATACTTATCGCGGATCTCCGTATAGTCTTTCGAGCGCTGGTCGGTGTTCCGGATCATCAGGCTGATCGGTGTTCCTGTGGTCCGAGGACCATCGGTGCGCTCATCCTCAAAAATGCCGGACAGAACCTCCACCTGATCGGCTTCTTTTCTTTGCGTGACAAAACGCGATTGGCCCGGACGGCGCCGATCGAGCGCGTTCTGAACCCGCGCAAGATCAAAGCGAATACCAGGCGGACAACCATCAATCACACAGCCAAGGGCCGGTCCGTGGCTTTCTCCCCAGGTGGTAACGCGGAACAAATGACCAAAAGAGTTATGCGACATGGAGGTCTCTTAGACGCGAGACCCCAACGAATGGTAGCGGTCAAGCCTTTGTCAGCGTATTGATAGGCTTATGAGCGACGAGTTGATCCCCGATACCCCCACCGCTGACGACTACAAGGCCGAGGAAAAGGCACAAGAAGCCTTTGGTGTCGAGGAAGACCAGGGCGATGTCTTTGGTGAGGAGACCGAACCGCTTGAGCTTTTCAAGACATGGCTAGCCCTCGCCAAGGAGCATGAGATCAATGATCCCCATGCGATGGCCGTGGCATCTGTCGACGATACCGGCGTCCCCGATGTGCGGATGGTGCTCCTTAAAGATGTTGGGCCAGGCTTTTCGTTCTACACCAACATGGAAAGCGCGAAGGGTGATCAGCTTAAACGCAACCCGGCCGCATCCATCTGCTTTCACTGGAAATCAATCCGTCGCCAGGTGCGGGTGAGGGGTCTTGCCGAGGTAATCTCGGTGGAAAAGTCCGATGCCTATTTTGCGCGCCGAGACCGCGGTGCGCGCATCGGTGCATGGGCTAGCCAGCAATCGCGCGTGCTCGACGAACCGGATATTTTGACCCAACGCGTCGCGGACTACGAAGATCTCTATCAAGAGCAAGAGGTTCCGCGTCCACCCTTCTGGCGCGGCTTTGTGATCATGCCCGAGCAAATCGAATTCTGGGTCAACCGCCCCTTTCGTCTTCATGAGCGGAAACGCTTCACGCGGACAGAAGAAGGATGGGCCACTGAATATCTCTATCCGTAATGCTGAGCGCTTTCGATGGGCCAGGCACAATGCATGCCGCTATTCCAGAAGGCGAAGCGGGTGTTTCCCCTCGACCATGCCCATAAAGGGCGGATAGATTGAATAGCCGACAAGTGCTTGAAGCTCCGGTGACAGGGCACGGACCGTGTCCTTCGATAGCTCCAAAAGATAATTCTCCTGCTGGCGCATATAGGCGTCACAATATTGGTGGGTGACCGCAAACCGCGGCGCCTCAGAGCGGTTCTCGCCGCCACCATGCCAAGTGGTTCCGAGGAAAAAGACGACGGATCCCGCGGGCATAACAGCCGGTAAGGCTTCACTGATCGTCCCCTTTCGTTCATCATTCCACTGATGGCTTCCTGGGATCACCACGGTGGCGCCATTGTCTTCGGTAAAGTCATCAATCGCCCAAACCGTTGCCGCGCCTAGGGCTTGGCGAGGACGAGGTAAGCGATAAAACGCATCATCGGTATGAAGCGCTTGGGCTGCTTCGCCCGGTCGTATGTTGATGATTTGGCTTTGACTTAAAAGAAACCCAGGACGGAAGAACTGATCCATCAGCCCCAAGATACGGGGGTGCGTCGCCAATTCATCCGTCAGCCTTGTTTTTGACAAGACGTCATAGACTCGCTGGGTTTTGTGACCCTCAAAGGCGTTGCGGCCTTTGTGATCAAGAAGGCCGAGGCCTTCCGCCTTGATGGCGCGGCAAGTCTCCTTTGAAATGATTTCCCTTAGGATCACATAGCCTTCTCGCATCAACGTTTCATAATCGTCTGCGATCTCACGGCTATGACGGAGAGATGACCGTTCGAGTTGGCGATAGGTTCCTGCGTGGTCTTGGTCTTGATAGCTGTTGAACGTTTCCTCAGACGACATCTGATCCTCCTTGTTTTTGTTCTGGGTGACGACGAAGGCCAATAGCACCTTCGATGAAGCGCCAGATTTGTTCGTGCAAACGATGGCGATCAGGACGCCGCTGACTGAGAACAGCCTGATCGATCGCAAGGCGCAGGCCACCCATGAGGGATGCGATGGCGATGTGCGGATCGAGGTTGGGGTCCACGGCGCCGCTTCTTTGTCCGGCGCGTAAGTTGCGGGCACCTTCCGCAAGAAGGTCCTCCATATGCGCGCGTTCAACGTCCAGCACTTGCGGCTCCCGCCCAAGCCTTCCAGCGACAAGGGGTGCAAACGGATGATCATAGTGATAGTCGATCAGTGCACGCGCACGGTCTCTTTCCCGCTCTTGCCAGGATATCCCCGGAGAGTCGTCATTTCCGAAGGTGATCTCGCGAAGTGGGCCGTAGAAACGATCGACCACCGCAGCGATCAACCCGGTCTTTGACCCAAAGTGGTGATAGGCCACACCCACCGACAATCCTGCGCGTTTGGCAACGGCGAGCATTTCAAGATGACCGCCCGTATCGATCAGCTCAGATTGAGCTGCGTCGATGAGCCGGACATCGCTTCTGAGCCGCGCTGGTTCCTTGGCCATTTTCAACCTCTCAACTTGAAATGAATTCAATTCAACTATAATAACGGTTCTCAGTCAATGGTATCCTCTGCTCTTGCTGGCGAAACTGGCTTTCCTAATCCGGCTGGGGGCAGGGTCAGAATTGCATGAACCGAGGCGCGGCTTAGTCGCGGCTCCCGCGAACAGAGATCGATCGCGTGGTGGCCGCGCATAAGCCGACAAAGTCACAACTGCGCCTACTGACGAACCGATGGTCAGTCGCGCCTGGATCGACGCAAGAACGATAGCTTATAGATCAAGTTCGGGTGACTGCTGACCTTGCGCACTATTCTCGAAAGCCATAGCGGCTTCCACCACCAGGTCGGGATCCGTAAACGTCAATTGATGGTCCGGCGACGTTGAAATCACCCTTTGTGTACGCTCATTGAGCTGTGCCAGGCGGATTTGTGCTGCCTCCCAATCCTGTTCGAACGGAACAGAAGGATCTGTACGCCGTGACAAGACCGTAACCGGAAGAGAAGTGTTGATCGGTGGAAGCTTGCTGAGATAGTCAACGTTCGCATCAACGCTCGTTGATTCGTCAGCAACTGTTGCAATTGTGATGGGGCGGATAACCCGAGCCTTCATGGCCTGTTGGATGTGATCCGGCGCGCTGCTCGGTGCGGGGGCTAGGCCCAAAAGCCGCGGGATGCCGACATACGACATCACCGATCCGAGCCTCATTGTTCGTGCGCCTGATTTTGATTGATCAGCATAAAGCTCAATGAATTCTGTATCGACTGCGTCAACGAGAACGAGACCTGCGATGCGTTCGGGGTGTTTCCGCGCATAGGCTTGAACGATCAGCCCGCCAAACGAATGGCCCAGCAAAACGATCGTATCGGATTGGGCCTTTTGCTCAATCACGTCATCGAGGTCGCGGACAATCGCTTCGATGGTGCGCGGCCGTGGTCCGCGGTCACTCCATCCATGGCCTGCGCGGTCGTACCGGCAAACCTGCGCCCGTTCAGCAAGACGATGAAAGACCACCTCCCAGTCAAGCGAACTGGCCCCTGCACCGGCCTCCAACATGTAGGTCACGCCGCTCGATTGTCCGGCACATTCAACATGGAGGGAACGATCACCGATGTCTAAAAAAGAGCCGGGTGCGGGATAAAGGATTTCGTCGTGCGCCCGTCTTTTGGTCTCAAGTGCCCATAAAGCGGCAACACCAACCACAAGCACGATCATGATCCCAAGGATGATCTTCATTCGGTGTATCTCTACGGTTTATAGGTGACTTCTACCAGGTTCATCATCGAGATCGAACAGGTAACTCAAGAAGAATTGTAACAAAATCAAGCCTGTCGCCGCTCATCGACCGAATTGCCTCCTGTCAGTCTCCTGTTTGATCTCCGTCGTCTTTGGCAACAAGGGGGGTGCCAAACTGGGCAAAAGACAGTTGCACGAGCAGTGAACGCCCTTGGTTTTCTGCGCCATCGGCCCCGTCGAGTTGAAGGAGCGTCAATGGGCCATTGCCGGTTGCGCGGTAGGCCGTGCCGGTCGCCACGCCGTCCTGCACGGCAACACCAAAGGTGTCTCCATCGTCAAGCGGAACTCCTTCTGCGGAGATACGGACGAAAAGATCCAGCGTGGGGTCACTATTCAGTCTAATGAACAAGGGTAGGTTAAACCGCAAATTGGATGCAAACGTATAGGGCGTGAAATCGCCGCTCTGACCAATCGCATCGAGATTGATATCCCACACTTGATCAATTTCGACTTGTTCACCCCCGTCATCTCCGAGGACCAGCCGACCTGTCATCAAAGAAACTTCTGTAAACGTCGGTATAACCGTCTGGTCGATACCAGTGGTGAGAATATTCGCCCCCGTTAGAAAACGTCCCTGACTAAACTGCTCGATGAACACATCGCGGTTAAACCGTTCGGCTAGGGCGGTGTTGCCTGCGGCGACGAAGACGTTCCCTGTCGGGATGTTTGTCAGATCCTGAACGGGATTGGCCGAAAAGTTCTGTGCCAGCGAGACCTCGTTTAAAATGAGATCGATATCCTCTGCCATCGGTGTGCCAGCATAAATCACGCTGGTTTCATCTGGCGCAAATTCCACGGCCGATTCCGTGGCCGCAGCATAACCTTCTTCGGGGAAATTGTTTTGACCGAGCAATGATCCCAACCCGGTGAGGCCGCTAAAACGTCCCGGTGAATAAGGTGTGCCGTCAACGGCTTCAATATCCACGGTGACGTTAGAGCCTGCGGGCACTGGCAGTTCATAAACACCGCTGACCACGGCATCTAAGGGGTCAGGAAATGGGATTGCGTTGAAAAATCCCTGCGGAATGGGTTCAGCGTCGGCGACGATGAGAGACTGCGTTTTGCCAGAAAAAGTCATCACGGTACGGCGTTCTTCCAGGCCATTGCTGATAATTGCTGTGACCGCTGCGCCAATGATGGCTTGGTTATCTTGGTGCACTTCGCCTTTGATCACATCATAAGCCTCATCAAACGCGATATCGCCTTGATCAGCTTGGACCGCCGCTAAACCTTCATCAGCGCTCCCCTCGGGATAGTAGTAAGCCGACCAAGCCAGATCGTCTTCGCTCAGTGATCGCCGTGAGAGTTGATCGGGATTGAAGACCGGGTTCATGGTTGGCTCTTCTGAATCAATGTCCGAAAACTGATTCATATGCGAATGGGTGAGGCCATGGCTGTGCCCAAACTCATGTGTGATGACAGCCCGGAGATCGATCCCGTCTTCTGGATCGACACTCCAATCAACGCTAGGGTTCAGAACCACGTCATTGTCGAAAATCGTGCCGCCAGGATATTCACCTGCCGGAAAGTCCGTATCTCCGTCTCCATCGATGTCTTGGCACGTATTTTCGCCTTCCAATTCTGGCGAGAATACATCCGGGTCGCCATCATTATCGATGTCTTGCCCTGCGATAAGTTCTGCCGGTCCAATAAAAGACGAAGAAAGCGAGCGCGCGTTTCCATTGAACGAAACAAAGGAAATTTCGTTGACAAAGTCTGACGACGCAAAAGTCGTCTCAGGAATACTCTGTGAGCCAATCAAATTGAAATGGATGAATGACGATGGATTGGCGTTCCAGACTTCAAACGCTGCACTGATCTCCTGTTCGATATCAGCGATTTCAAGCCCTTCTGGAATGAACGAGGAGTCAAAAACGTAATTGACCACTGCGCAGCGTTCAGCCCATAGTTGCGGGATCTGCTCAGCCTCCTGAAAGACGATCGGAAGACCAGGGAATTCAATGGGCGCTGCACCAACAACATATTGAAACCCAGTGAACGAACGCCCCGGAACACCTTGGGCAGAGCTTTGGCTAATGATATAAATCAATATGCTGAATGACAGTGTAAGCGCTTTTTTCATTGTCCTGCCTTCTTTGTCTGATTGTTTTACCATCAATTAGCGATAGTTCCGGATTGTCTCGATGAAACGGGTGACTGAAACAGGAGAAGTGCTGCCCTCGACCACCACTTCAGCGTCGTTTCCCTCTCCCCGGATCGGGAAGAACCCCTCGCCGAAACTTGCTAATTCGTACAGGCTGCTGTCTGTTTCCGTCAGTAATAGGACAGAATCGCCGTCGGTATGCAGGGGCAAAACGCTGCCCATGTCGACGGCAAAAGGAACGGGTCCTCCCATGTAAATGCCGCCAGGTGTGACCACGGTGACGGTGGCTTGGTCGCGACCGAAAAGCGTCTCACTGACCGCAAACGTCGTTTCTGTTGTCACCCGTTGATCGACCATCTTCGTCTCGGATGAGACAGGTCGGCCAATAATACCGATGTCGGATAATTGGACCACGTTTTTAAGGTCCGCGCGATGCCACATATCGGCTGAGGCTGATGACGACAGCACACAAAGCGCAAAGACCAGTATCCCAACGGCCGATTTCACGATCGATATCATTGTCGATTCCCCCTCGTTTCGTGCGTGTTTCGATGGTGGTCACGCGCTTTTTCTTCGGCGCCGCAAGAACCGGGCCAAATGTTATAATGTAGGTTAGGGATTTTGTTTGTGACAAGTCAACGAGTGTAAATTGTCTAATCTTATCATATATTAGACTCTGGTTTCGCTCGCCGATTTGCTGCCTTAAAATGAGTAGGTCGCTTGCACGTAACCGAAAAGGGTGCGGTTGCCGTCTGGGCCATCGGGGACGGTCTTTGTGAATTCGCCAAAGAGAAACGCTGACCCCCCGATCTCAAAAACGACGGGCTTGTTCTGCGGAAGATAGCGCACACGGCTATCGAGGGTGTGCCCCATAAACGTTCCTGACTGGCCTGTTGGATCACGCAGGCGAGCGATCTGGAATTGATCTGTGCTCGATGCGAGAAAGGCGGCGGAATAGGCAAGCCGCGCATCGAACCGTTTGCCCGGCGTGACCTCAATCCGTGCCCCCGGGGCGTTCATGTTGGAATAGGTGAGGGGGCCGTGGAGCGAGGTGTTGTTAAGATCCGTTCGCCTGGAGCCGAAGAGTCGTTCATAAGTACCAAACTTATCATCATTCGGATCATCATCACCGCTCGCGTAATACCACTCCGCAGCAAGCCTGGGGGTCCACGGCACATCCCAGGTGTAGCCGAGGATAGCGATCACCCGCTCAGCCCAAACATCGAGGTCCTCATCATCGTTGCGCTCGCTCGTTGCGTGACGGGTGCCAAAGCGGATGGAAGGCTCAAGATCGAGGTCCCATCGACCAGGCGCTTTGGGCCGATAAAGACGGAGGCCGGGATAGAGAATTTCTCGATTGGGGGTTTCGAATTCATCCCCATCATCCTCATAAAGAGCATAAGTAAAGCCTTCGACCCAAAGGTCCGAGATGAGGTGAGGGATTGCGTCTTTGCGCCGGTAATGAATGCCGCCGAGGTAGCGTTTCCACTGCTCATCATCACCGTCGAATTCGTTTCTGGCAGCGCCTTCGCGGTCCCGCGGTTCTCGGTTGACCGGAACGACGCCAAAGATGTGTAGCATGTCTCCCCGGTCATTCGTGCTCGTATGATGCACACCGGTAAAGGCGCGAATGACATTGGCGTAGCTCACGCGCTCGACTTGTCTTTTAGAGCTTATGCTGACGGTCTGCCGCCCGATCACCGTGCCGCCGCGCGACCCTGACCCAAGAAGCCCTCGTGTATCGAGCCGGACATAGGCCTGAAGGAGATCGGACGCGTTGACGAAGCTTCCTGACAGTGGGGTGGCTTCATCGTCAAAGAAGGCGCGGCTGTCTTGGATCTCGAACCCGAGGGCCACCGGCCCTTTGTCAGCTTCCACCTTAAAAAGACCGCGGGTGAAAAGGGCTTGGTCACTACCCCTCAGTCCACGGCGGAATTGACCGTCCAAGCTCTCATACCGGGCGCGGAGTTCGCCATCAATGATGATCTGTGGCGATGTTGTCGCCTCCGCTGAGCTTAGCCACGCCAGCAATCCTGCGATCATGCCCAGCAGCCGCATTGGCCATCCCCGATACCCCTGGGATAACCGATAGCTGATTGTGATATCATTTCAATGGACGGCGAAGCATTGAAATGAACTTTATCCGGTCAGACCCCGCGACGTTCCGTCGAACGGGGCCTAAAGGGGGACGGGTTCAGCCTAGGAGGGCTCGCGCATGCGCTACTTGCACACCATGATCCGCGTCACGGATGTCGATGCGACGCTGCGGTTTTTCTGCGATGGCTTAGGGCTTGTGGAGACAAGCCGCTACGAGAGCGAGGCGGGGCGCTTCACCCTCGTCTTTCTCGCAGCGCCCGATGACCTCGACGCGGTCCAAGAGAACAAAGCCCCTGTCATTGAGCTCACCTACAATTGGGATCCTGAGGCGTATGAAGGTGGACGAAATTTCGGCCATCTCGCCTACCGCGTGGATGATATCTACGCGACCTGCCAGCATCTCATGGATATGGGCGTGACCATCAATCGCCCTCCGCGCGATGGCCATATGGCGTTTGTCAAAAGCCCCGACGGTATCTCTGTCGAGCTGCTCCAAGAGGGTGCGCATCTTGCGCCGCAAGAGCCCTGGGCTTCGATGGAGAACACCGGAACCTGGTGATCTTCACGCGCGCAAGTCGGGCAGCCACATAAAAGCGATCGCGCCAAAAATGCCCAGGGCCGTGAGCAGGGTCAGGACGATGACGAACAAACCCGTCAGCACTTTGGTCGTGCCATTGTTCGATCGTTTTCCGGCTTGGTAGATCTCGAGCCCTATGAGGGGGAGGAAATAGGCAACAAGCTGGGTGAGGATATCGCCTGGACCTGACATCGTCGCGTTCATCCCTGCTGGCCCCTGATTGATCAGGATCCACGCCATCAGGCTGAGGCGAAAAAACCAGACGCCATTGGCCACCATAAAGGTCCGCATCGCCCAACGCTCATGAATCGCGATCTTGCGGGCGATGGCATAGCGCAAAGTCAACGCGCCAAAGACGATGATCATCAGACCGTTGATGGTGGTCGTGGCAGCACCAACAAAAGAGAGATGGGCTCCTCGGAACCAGGTCATCCCAATCCCCGTCACCGACAGAACGATCGCCGTGGTCAGAAAAAGGCGCCCATTCCAACGATGCACGCCGGGGAAGCGGCGCCTAAGGGCCGGGATCAGCTGAAAAATGCCGCCGAAGGTCATCACGCCCGCAAGAAGAACGTGGACCGCAAAGGAGAGATTTCCCCAAAAATCGCCCTCCTCATAGCCCATGATCAGCTGCTTGTCGTTCCACCCCGGATAGTCTCCGGTCGCGGTGCGCGGGCCATAATAGCCAAAGACGAAAACAACGAAGGCAAGAAGGCCGATCAGCGCCACCAGGAACCAAAACGTCCCCGTGGCTTTCAAAAATCGATCCTGCCAGCTGGCCTTGGCGTCAACATTGCTAGGAGTCATCAGCTCCGTTCCTTCCACTCGAACAATCGATAGAAAGAGCGTTGCGTCGGTGTGGCGTTGATCGTCTTGCCGATTTGGAGATCGGCGATCGAGCAGGCTATTTTTTGGCGGATCAGCGTCGACGCCGGGTGGTCGAGAGGTTATTGTTTAGCGATGAACCAGAATTCCCTTGCCCCGCGTTGGTCGACACCCTCGGAGGTCATCAATTGGCCTTTGGCGAAGGAGTTTTCAGGTCGTCTGCAGCGGATGCCTGCGCCGTCGCCTGTCTTTGTCTTTTGGATGTTGTTTTCGGCCTCGGCGTCGATGGCGATTGTCCATTTCCTGATCGGTGGCGGTCCATCGCTGATTGCTACTTTTTTAGCACTCGGTAGCTGCGTGACCTGCGGTCACGGCTGGCTCTTGGCCCGCTCCTTATTCAAGCCAAACCCTCAGTTCGAGCCGTGGCCGATCACGTTGGTCGCCATCCTCTTTTCAATGGTGGTCATTCTCGAGATCGCCTCCATCACTGGCGTTGAGCACGGCGCGTTTTTGAAAATTACGCGCACCTTGGCATCGCTTTTGAGCTCGACGGTCTTGGTGTTGACCGCACTCGAGGCCATCGAAGGGGCAACACGCCGAACCGGCGGAGATGAGCGGCGTTTCCAGATTGCGTTCTTGGCGGGCTACGGAACACTTTTGACGATCGGCATGATCCTGTTCCGAAGCTCGCTGGACATTCCAGGGCTTCAGGAATGGAAAGACGCTGGTCAAACCTTCGCAGCATTTCTTGCGCTCATCGGCGCAGGCGCCGCCGCGCGCTACCGCCTGAAGCACCCCCTTGGCAGCACCAAGGTGACGCAGAAGAACGGCGCTTCAGAAAACGCCGTCGATCCGATGCTCCAAGCTCGTTTGCACGATCTCTTGGTGATTAAGCGCGGGTTTTTGGAAGCGGATTTGAAGGTCGCTGACCTCGCGCAACGTCTTAGAGTGCCCGAATACAAAGTGAGCCATTGCGTCACCCGCGGCTTTGGCTTTGCCAATTTCAATCAACTCTTGAACCATCACAGGATTGAAGAGGCCAAGCAGCGTCTGGCGGACCGGTCACAGGACGACATCCCCATCCTAACCATCGCGCTCGAGAGCGGCTTTGGTTCGGTCGGCCCATTCAACCGAGCGTTCAAGGCGCAAGAGGGCATGACGCCCGGCGCTTTTCGAACGCAAAGCCGGAACCTTTCATCGGCCGTCGCTTAGCGCTTGCAAACGAAGAGTTTTCGCAGTAGCCGCCCGCTTTCAACTCCACAGGGCGGTGGACCTTCGGTGGTCCTCTTTGGGCTTCCCCATCGCTCGACGCTGAACCGAAGGAGACATCGTGAGCGTTCCTGAATTTTCCATGCGTCAGCTCTTGGAAGCTGGCGTCCATTTTGGCCACCAGACCCACCGCTGGAATCCAAAGATGCGGACCTACATCTTTGGCGACCGGGGCGGTGTGCATATCATCGACCTGTCGCAGACCGTTCCGCTGCTTCACCAAGCGCTGACGAAAGTCCGTGACGTGGTCGCTGGCGGCGGCCGTATTCTGTTTGTTGGCACCAAACGCCAGGCACAACAGCCCGTGGCAGAAGCCGCCGAACGCTGCGCCCAGTATTTTATGAACCACCGTTGGCTCGGCGGTACGCTGACCAACTGGGAAACCGTGTCGAACTCGATCAAGCGTCTTGGCGAGATTGAGGAAACGCTTGCCGGGGAAGGCAAAAGCCTGACCAAAAAAGAGCAGCTCAACATGACCCGCGAGGCTGAAAAACTGACCCTCAGCCTGGGCGGTATTCGCGACATGGGCGGCTTGCCGGACCTCATGTTCGTGATCGATGTGAACAAAGAATCGATCGCCATCAAAGAGGCGCAAAAGCTCGGCATTCCGGTGGTCGCTGTCGTCGACACCAATTGCTCGCCTGATGGCGTCAGCCACATCATTCCTGGCAATGATGATGCGAGCCGCGCGATCAGCCTTTACTGCAATCTGGTGGCTGATGCCGTGATCGACGGCCTTGGTGCTGCGGCGCTGGCGATGGGCGAAGACCTCGGTGAGCTCGAAGACCTCGAAGGCGAACCAGGTCTTGAAGACATCGTCGAAGGCGACACTGTCGCTGCCGAAGAAGTGGTTGCTGAAGAGGTGCCGACGGAGGCTGCCCCCGAAGCCGCCGAGGCAGAAGCTGAACCGCAGGCCTAAGCCCGCGTAAGACCAAGTGGGGCGGGGCGGTTGTCCCGCCGCTTGACAAGCCACGGGGCGCCAGCTCTAGCGCCCCCATTCACCTGTTTGTTGTTGCGGCAGCGCTGGCTGCCACCCTGGAGGATCCCATGGCTGATATCACGGCCAAGATGGTCAAAGACCTGCGCGAGAAGACCGGCGCGGGCATGATGGATAGCAAAAAGGCGCTGGTTGAAAACGGCGGCGATATCGAAGCTGCTGTCGATTGGCTGCGCAAAAAAGGCCTGGCTAAAGCGGCGAAAAAGGCTGGCCGGACGGCGGCTGACGGCCTTGTCGCCTTTGCCCTCGATGGCAACAAAGGCGTCGCGGTTGAAGTCAACGCTGAGACCGACTTTGTGGCGCGGAATGAAACGTTCCAAGGCATGGTCCGCGATATTGCAGACGTTGCTTTGTCCGTGAACGGCGACACTGAGGCCCTCAAAGGTGCTGCTTATCCGGGTGCCGACAAGTCGGTTGACGAGCACGTCGCTGAGATGGTCGGCCAGATCGGCGAGAATATGAGCCTACGTCGCTCTGAAGGTATTGAAGTCAGTGCTGGCGTCGTGGTGCCTTATATGCACACGCCGATCGCTGATCGCGCTGGTAAGATTGCTGTCCTGGTCGCGCTCGAGACCACCGGCGACGGCGGGGCCATCGAGGGCGTTGGCAAACAAATCGCCATGCACATCGCCGCGGCGCGTCCTCAATCGCTCAACATCGAAGGCCTCGACCAGGCTGTCGTGCAGCGGGAAAAGGACGTCCTGTCTGACCAAGCCAAAGCGTCCGGCAAGCCCGAGAACATTATTGAAAAGATGGTCGAAGGCCGGATCCGCAAATTCTATGAAGAGAGCGTGCTCCTTGAGCAGGTCTTTGTCATCGACGGTGAAACCAAGATCAAAGACGTCGTCAAAAACGCATCGAAAGACGCCGGCGCCGATGTCACCCTCAAGGGCTATATCCGCTTTGAATTGGGTGAAGGCATCGAAAAAGAAGAAGATGACTTCGCCGCTGAGGTTGCGAGCCTTTCAAAGAGCTAAAAACCCCTTTTGATCAGACGATCAAGAAAGCCGCGCCCTTCGGGACCGCGGCTTTTTTTTCGCCTGGCGAACAATCAGAGTGACATAGCCACGCCCTCTTGAATCTGATAGCTGCCCGCCAATCGGGAGAACATCACATGGCAGAGCCGCTTTACCGCCGCGTCCTTCTCAAAGTGTCGGGGGAGGCGTTGATGGGTGATGGGGAGTTCGGCATCGACCTCGAAACCGTCGAACGCATCGCCAAAGAGGTGAAGGCGGCGACGGAGCTGGGTGTCGAAGTCTGCATGGTCGTTGGCGGCGGCAATATCTTCCGAGGCCTGAGCATGGCGGCGCGCGGCATGGAACGCGCAAGCGCGGATTATATGGGCATGCTCGCCACCATCATGAACGCGCTCGCGGTGCAGAATTCTCTTGAGGCGATCGGCGCCCAGACCCGGGTGATGTCCGCGATCGAGATGCAGTCCGTCTGTGAGCCCTATATTCGCAGGCGCGCTATCCGGCATCTCGAAAAAGGGCGCGTGGTGATTTTTGCTGGCGGGACAGGCAATCCCTTTTTCACCACCGACACTGGTGCCGCATTGCGAGCCGCTGAGATGGGCTGCGAAGCCCTTTTCAAAGGCACACAAGTCGACGGGATCTACTCCGCTGATCCGAAAAAAGATCCGAATGCTGAGCGTTACGACCGCATCACCTACCGCGATATCCTGACCAAAGATCTCCAGGTGATGGACCAGGCGGCGGTCAGCCTCACCCGCGAAAACGGCATCCCCATCGTGGTCTTCAGCCTGCAGGACGGCATCGTCGGTGCCCTGACGGGGCAGGGTAAGTTTACGGTTGTGGAAGCCAAGTAGGCGCTGATTGGCACTAGATCAAAACAAGAACATTTGCTAGCTCCTCCTATAAATCAGGAGCCTTAGCGTTGCGTGGTGATCGCCAACCCTTTTCGCCGACTGAGCTTGCGCAACTTCAGCGTTGCGAGAGCCAGTTGCTGTTCGACCAGCGCTTTGGCGCGAAGCGGTCGAAGCACTGGCAGAAGCGCTCAGCGGAGGGCCAGGTCGTGCATGCCCGCATGCACCGCGAGGTGACGGGACGTCCATCCCAAGGGAACAAACGTATGCTGATTGTCGCCATCGTCACGGCGCTTGTCGCGCTGATGCTCATCATCCTGGCGTTGCGCGGCGGGGACCGCTCGGCCGATGCGCTCCTCCCGCCAGGGCTTCAGGGGGCGGAGCTTTGGGCCAGTGAAAAGACCATCGTGCGGCAAAAACCGGTGCATGTCCGCGGGCGCCCCGATGAGGTGTGGCTCAAAGATGGGAAGCGGACGATCATCGAGACCAAATCGCGGGAAGGCCGGGTCTTTGCCGGGGACCGCATGCAGCTTGCGGCTTATGCTTATCTTTTGCGCGGTGATGACGGCCCGCCAGTGGCACCCAATGCCTATATTCGTTTCACCGGCGGTGAGATCAGCTTCTCCAAGATACGGCTTCAACCCGATGAGGATGTGATCGCGGCGCACCGGAAACTCTCTGCGCTCAAGGCGGGAAAGGCTGATCCTGGGTTCGCTGCCCAAAATGCGCTCTGCCAGGGATGCGGCCACCGCGAACGATGTTCATCCCCAAAAGCGGCATGACCTTTCTTCTTCGTCCCGAGGGTCTATAAGCCCGGCCTCGTATAGGATTTGAGGACAGCCATGAGCGATGGACCTGATTTTACCCAACTTGAGAGCCGTATGGACGGTGCTCTTGATAGTCTGAAGAACGAATTCGGTGGTTTGCGCTCTGGCCGCGCCTCGGTGCAGCTCCTGGAGCCCGTGGTCGTGAGCGCTTACGGCTCTGATATGCCGCTGAACCAAGTGGGCACCGTATCGGTGAGCGATGCGCGAACCTTGGCTGTGAGTGTCTGGGACAAAGGCCTTGTGGGTGCGGTTGAAAAGGGAATTCGCGATTCAGGCCTCGGCCTCAACCCGGTGACGGATGGCCAAATGGTACGCGTCCCGCTGCCGCCGATGACCGAAGAGCGGCGCAAGGACCTCGCCAAAATGTGCGGCAAATACGCCGAACAGACCAAGGTCGCGATCCGCAACGTGCGCCGCGACGGCATGGAAGAGATTAAGCACGCTGACGGCATGCCAGAAGACGACCAGAAAAAGCTTTCTGAGCGGGTTCAGAAACTCACCGATGACAAGGTGAAAAAGGTCGAAGAAATGCAGTCCGCAAAGGAAGAGGAAATCATGCAGGTCTAAGCACTTTATGGTGCTAAGGAGAGCTCATGATGTTGGCGCCCAAATTTGACAGCGATGATCGGCCGCCCGCCGCTGGCGGAACCATGCGGCGTGTCGACCACGTGGCCATCATTATGGATGGCAATGGTCGTTGGGCTGAAGCGAAGTGCGTCTCTCGTCTTGATGGGCACCGTGCCGGTGTCGAGGCTGCTCGCCGCGCGGTGGAAGCGGCGCGGGATGAGGATATCCGCACGGTCACACTCTACAGTTTCTCGACCGAAAACTGGTCGCGGCCTGATTGGGAAGTCCGTCACTTGATGGGGCTGTTGCGCCATTTTTTCCGTGACGATCTGACTAAGCTTGCTGACGAAGGTGTCCGTGTTCGGATCTTGGGTGATCACGAAAGTCTTCCCCCCGACATCCGAAAACTCGTCGACGAAGCCGAGGCGAGCACGAGGGACAACGAACAGTTCACCCTACAGATCGCATTCAATTATGGCGGTCGTGACGAGATCGTCCGTGCAGCAGCAAAGATCGCCGAAAAGGTTGCTGACGGAACGTTAAGACCAGAAGATGTCGACGAGCACGCGCTGTCGTCTCATCTCGACACGTCGGGTGTGCCTGATCCTGATTTGATTATCCGCACCTCGGGTGAAGTGCGGATTTCGAACTTTCTTCTGTGGCAAGCAGCCTACGCAGAGTTCGTTTTTCTTGATGTGCTGTGGCCCGATTTTGGCGCCCAGGATTTGCGCGAGGCCATCGAAGAATTCCAGAGCCGGGAACGACGCTATGGCGGGCGTAAGGGCGAGCGCGCTTCGTCTCCGTGACCGCGGGGTTCACTGATTTGGGCGAAAGCGCCAAACCAGCACTCCTCCAGCGGGTCATCACCGCCGCTGTGCTCATGCCCCTTGCGCTCGGCTCAGTGATTTTCGGCGGTCGGCTTTATGCCGGCGTGATCGCTGCGATGACGATTTTTCTTCTTTTTGAATGGACTCGGATGGTCGACGGCGCGGAGTTCTCCCGCGGCTTTTATGTGCTCTCAGCGACGGCTGCCGTGGCTAGTTATCTTGCAGCGGGCGGTGAGCCCCTCTTTGCACTGAGCGTTGCACTGGTGGGCGGGGTGATTGCGACGGCGCTTGAATGGCCTAAACCCAACCCGCAATCTTGGCCCGGGGTGGGGGCGGCCTACCTCATCGTGCCTGCGGTGGCAGCGCTTTGGCTGCGACGGGACGCGCCAGAGGGTTCGTTTTTCACGCTACTCCTTTTCGTCTCCACATGGGCGGCGGATAGCTCGGCTTACATGGTGGGAAAGACCGTAGGCGGTCCAAAATTAGCGCCCAAGATTTCCCCCAACAAGACCTGGGCGGGAGGGGTTGGCGCAGTAATAGGCGGCGGGATTGCCGGTTTAGCTCTCGCTCTTCTGCTCAAACCCGATTGGGCCGTGTTGGCGATGCAGCTTGGGTGTCTACTCGGTGCTGCGGCGGTCGCGGGTGATATCACCGAGAGTTACTTTAAGCGCCGCTATGGCATTAAGGACACCGGCGGTGCCTTTCCTGGTCACGGCGGTGTTCTTGATCGCTTAGACGGCTTTTTGTTCGCCGTCTTAGCGCTGGCGATTGCTGTGATTTTGATGCAAGGCGCCCTTTGATCAAACGACAGGAGCTTTCGTCTTTATGCTCAAGCGGCGCGCGACCATCCTTGGTGCAACCGGATCAGTGGGACAGACCACACTCAATCTCATCGATGCTGCCAACAAAGCGCGTGACGCTGAAATTGACGTGGTGGCGGTCACCGCCAACAGCAAAGTTACTGAACTTGCCCGTGCCGCGGTTGACGCGAAGGCTGAGTTTGCGGCCATCGCCAACCCCCATGCCGGTGAAGAGCTCGCAGCGGCGCTCGTCGGCACAGGCATTCGTTCGGCAGCAGGTCCACAAGCCATTGTTGAAGCGGCCCAAATGGATGCCGATTGGGTGATGGCGGCGATTATGGGTGCGGCAGGTATCGAGCCGCTGCTGGCAGCGGCTGAGCGCGGCGCGAACATCGCCTTTGCCAACAAAGAATGTCTCGTCTGCGCTGGGGACGCTGTGCTTGGTGCGATGGAGCGGGGCGGTGGTCGTCTTCTGCCCGTCGACAGTGAGCACAACGCTATCTTTCAAGTCTTTGATGCTGAACGCCCCCATCGGGTACGAAAGCTAATCCTCACCGCGTCGGGTGGTCCTTTCCGCGACCGTGATCCTGCGACCCTCAAAGCCGTCACGCCAGCCGAGGCAGTCAAACATCCCAATTGGTCCATGGGCGCAAAAATCTCCGTCGATAGCGCCACGATGATGAACAAGGGCCTTGAGCGGATCGAGGCCGCCTATCTTTTCCCGGTGCCCAAAGAGAAGATCGAGATTGTGGTGCACCCGCAGTCGGTGATCCACAGCTTGGTCGACTACGTCGATGGCTCGGTCCTCGCGCAGCTTGGGACACCTGACATGACCATTCCCGTGGCCTCGGCGCTTGCTTGGCCCGACCGGATTGCCACCCCGGCGGAACAGCTTGACCTCATCAAAGTCCGGCAGATGGATTTCTTCCCCGCCGATGAGGAGCGTTTTCCATGCCTTCGGCTTGCGCGAGAGAGCCTTGATGAAGGTGGTCTTGCGACTTGCGTGTTAAATGCAGCCAATGAAGTCGCTGTTGCTGCCTTTCTTAAGGGTCACCTGGCATTCCTGGACATTGCGGCAGTCACGGAACATTGTCTCGAAACGGTGAGATCGAATCACGACAGCACGGCGCTCGATAATATTTTGGCGACGGACAAGCTGGCCCGTGAGGCGGCCTGGGCCCGGGTGGAAACACTCGCAGACAGGGGTTGAGGGTAAATGCTGGACACATTGCTCGGCGGTGCATCGACGGTGATCGTCAGCGTTGCGGCCTTTTTGGTGATGCTCCCGGTCATCGTGTTCATCCACGAGCTGGGGCACTTCCAAACGGGACGTATCTTTGGGATCAAGATTGATGCTTTTTCGATCGGCTTTGGCCCGACGCTAACGAGCTGGATCGATCGCCACGGCACGGTGTGGAAGATCTCAGCCATCCCGTTGGGCGGCTACGTGAAGTTCTTTGGTGACGCGAACGCCGCGAGTGCCGGGACAACCGGCGGGAACCAGGCCGGTACCACGCAGTTCAAATCTCTTCGCGATACGCTTGAAGCATCGCTGACGGACGAGGAAAAAGCCGTTTGCTTCCACTTTCGTCCGACGTGGCAGCGCGCCTCTGTTGTCGCTGCTGGTCCGATTGCGAACTTTCTTCTGGCGATCGTGATTTTGGCTGGCCTCTTGATGGCGCTTGGCCGCTTCACCGTGGAGCCGGTGGTGGGGCAAGTGGTCGAAGACAGCGCCGCCGCTGAGGCAGGGTTTCTGCCCGGTGACCGTATCCTAACGCTCAATGGCGGCAACGTTCGGTCGTTCGATGCCATGGCAACAAGAGTGAAGCTTTCGAGCGGAGAAGAGCTGACCTTTCGGGTTGAACGCGGTGAGGACGTTGTCACGCTTCTCGCTACGCCGCGGCGGGTCGAACAGGTCGACGGCTTTGGCAATAAGGTCGTCGCTGGTCAATTGGGTGTTTCGGCAGACCCGAATTTCGTCAGTAGGCAGCGGTTTGGGCCGCTGAACGCGACAGCCGAAGGTACCCGAGAGGTTGGCCGCATTATCGGTGTCACCGGACGATACTTTGGACGTCTTTTGACCTTTCGCGAAGATCCTCGACAGATCGGTGGGCCTGTCCGCATCGCGCAATTTGCTGGCCAGGCTGCGAGCTCTGGCTTTGTTCCCGCAGAAGATGTGACCCTTGCTGATCGACTGGTGACAAGCGGCGCTAATTTCCTACAGGTTGCTGCATTGATCTCGATATCCGTCGGATTTTTAAATCTTTTACCCGTTCCAGTGCTGGATGGGGGCCATTTGATGTTCTACGGATACGAAGCGGTGGCGGGAAAGCCAATGAACGAGGCGGTGCAAAACGGCCTGTTCCGACTTGGTCTCGCTCTCGTCGGCACATTGATCATCTTTGTGCTCATTAATGATGTCGTCCGTCTCTTCCAGTCTTAGGATCTGTCGCTCATGACCTTGCCGGCTTCGCGCCCTTTCATCCTTGCGATTGTGTTGTTCCTGTTGGCGGGAACCGAAGGGATGGCGCAAGAGAACTTCACCACGACGGTGCGCCAGATCGTGGTCGCGGGGACGCAGCGGTTAGAGCCAGAGACGGTGCGTTCGTATTTATCGATCACCCCGGGAACGACGATCGACCAGGTGGTGATTGACGAGGGCCTTAAGGGCCTTTTTGCAACTGGCCTCTTCGAAGACGCACAAATGGTCTTTGATGCGAGCAACGGAATCCTGACGGTCGAGGTGGAAGAGAACCCCATCGTCAATCGCGTGATCTATGTCGGTAACCGTCGGTTGGGTGACGATAAGTTCGAAGAAGAAGTCGAGCTGGAGCCGCGCTCCATCTATACCCGCGCGCGCGCCCAGGCGGACGCCCAACGGATGATCGAGGTCTATCGTCGGTCGGGCCGCTTTGGTGCCACTGTGACCCCTCGCGTGCGCGAGCTTGAACGCAATCGTGTCGATGTCGTCTTCGATATTGATGAAGGTCCAAGGACCGGTGTTCGTGCTGTGAACTTTCTGGGTAATGAGGAATTTTCTGACGCAGAACTCCGCGGTGTCGTCCTGACAGCGCCCTCAAGCTGGTGGAACATCCTTGAGAGCAACGACAATTACGATCCGGATCGGTTGGATTACGATCAGGAACTTCTGCGTCAGCATTACAGCAAAAACGGTTTTGCCGACTTCGCCGTGGTGTCAGCAGTGGCGGAGCTTACGCCTGACCGAAAAGACTTCATCATCACGATTGAGGTGGAGGAGGGACCAAAATACGATTTCGGCAACGTCGATGTGAACACGACCCTATCGAAACTCCCCGGTGAAGCGCTCCGCCGCCGTGTTCCTATCCGTCCGGGGTCGGTCTTTAACTCTGAACGGATCGAAGAAGCCGAAGAAGCCCTGACCTTTGCGACAGGGGTCTACGGATATGCGTTTGTGGATATCTACCCTCGGCTTGATCGGAACCCCGAGACCAAAACCATCGACATCACGTTTGAAGTGAACGAGGGGCCGCGGGTTTATGTTGAAGAGATCAACATCAACGGTAACCAACAGACCCTTGACCGGGTGATCCGGCGCGAGATGCGACTTGTTGAGGGCGATGCATTCAACCGCGTGTTGGTCGATCGCTCTGAACGCCGGGTGAAAGGTCTTGGCTTCTTTTCTGAAGTGGAAGTTGAGGAGCTGCCTGGTAGTGCACCCGATCGCTCCGTGCTCAACGTGAATGTCGTCGAACAACCAACCGGTAGCTTTCAGATTGGTGGCGGTGTGTCGTCGAATGATAACTTCATCTTCAATATTCAGCTCGACCAGCGGAATCTCGCGGGCCGTGGCCAAAACGTTCTGCTCGACCTTTCCGCTTCACAGCGAACGAACCGAGCAAGGCTTTCGATCACGGAGCCTTATTTCCTCGGTCGGCGCCTTCGTGCCGGAGCGAGTATTTTTGTGCAGGACACAGATTTTGAAGAAGCCGGCTTTGTCTCGCAATCCTATGGTCTTGGGACAAACTTTGGCTTCCCGGTTTCGGAATTTGCGCAGCTGGGACTGAATTATGGCCTGCGTTACGATAACCTTGAGCTGACCACAGACATCACCTTTGTTGAAGACGCAGAAGGCAATCGTGAATTCAGTGTCGAACTGATTGACGAGGACGCTGTACGGCGTGAACGGCAGGTCGATACATCAACAGGGACAGTTGGTGTGGTGACGACGGATCGCTGTAATGTCGTTGTGCTCTCGGACGACCTCAATTGTGAGAATGACGGCGAGTTTGTGACGTCATCGATTGGTTACACCCTGCGGATGGACCGAACGAATGATCCCATTGTTCCGTCGCGCGGATACGATATTTCTTTCTCACAGAACTTTGCTGGCCTCGGCGGTGATGTGAATTTCTACCAATCGACCTTGCGCACCTCTTGGTACCATCCACTTCCTTTCCGTTTCATCGGCTCTCTGAAATTCAGTGGCGGGTATATTCAGAGTTTCAATGATGATGGTGTCCGCCGGAACGACCGTTTCTTCCTTGGTGGTGGTCGCGGTTTCCGCGGGTTTGATGTGGCGGGCGTTGGCCCACGCCTCTTCGATGCGGAAGCTGCTGTTCTTGGGGGCAGTCGCGGCCAGTCGGTGGGTGCTCGGGCCTATGCCATTGGTTCAGCCGAAGCACTTATTCCATTGCCGGTGCCGCCATCGGCGGGGATCCGCGCCTCGCTTTTTGCTGATTTCGGCGTCGCAGGTCTCGTCAATGAAAGCGATGAGGAGGTCTTTAATGATCCAAGCATTCCTCGCGTCGATCTCTTCGGCGATTCTGATCCTGATGATCCACTCCAGGCGGGGCTTGATCCCCGTGTGACAGCAGGGGTCGTGGTCAACTGGCGGTCACCATTCGGACCGGTTCAGTTCGTGCTATCCGAAGCCGTGGTCGTCGAAGAGTACGACCGTCCCGAAGGGTTCAGGTTCTCTGCGGGTGGTCGGTTCTAATTGCTCACCGAGTGTGATCGATAAAGAAGTGTCCACTGGTGGATTTCGGCACCACCATGCGGCAAGCCTCTAGTCAGACCTTAGGCTTTTTGCCCGGGGGATAGACATGGTGTTCAGAACAATGGTCAGTTCTGTTGATACCATCGACACGGAAGTGCAGCATTTCTTGTCGCTTGCGCACAGGAGCAAGGAGTAAGAGGCATCGATTGAACAATCTTTACACGCCTCAATGAGATCTATGGACTTTCCTGACCCACGCTTTTTCCAATTGCATGCTCCGCTTTCGCCAGCTGACGCGGCGGGTATCGGTGATGCCCAATTGATCCGTGATGGCGGTTTGCCCGTCACGAAGGTGGCTGATGCTGAGCTGGGCGGTGAGGGTGCACTGAGCTTCGCTGAGACACTGAAAAAACCCCTCGGCTTGGTCGCTATCGTCATTGTGCCAGCGGGTCAGGCGAATGAAGTTCCCGAGGCCATCCCTTCTGTTCTCGAGGCATCATCGCCCCGTCTCGCGTTTGCGAAGATTGCGTCGGCGCTTTTTGCCAGCAAAAGTGAAACTGGCCGCGAGATGGAGGTGCCAAGCTCTGTCTCTGATACCGCGATCGTGCACCCCACAGCCGTGATTTCTCCGGGTGCAGAGATTGCTGATGGTGTCGTTGTTGGGCCCTATGCTGTCATCGGTCATGGTGTCACGATTGGGGCAGGGACACTGATCGGTGCCCATGTCTCGGTCACCCACGCAACGATTGGGTCGGGCTGCCGTATCTCGGCTGGTGTGCGCATCGGTGAGGCGGGGTTTGGTTATGTTCCAGGCGAGGCGGGCGCTGTTTACATCCCGCAATTGGGCGCGGTGCGGATTGGTCATGCCGTCGATATCGGAGCCAATAGCACGATTGATCGGGGTATGCTGACGGATACAGTCATCGGCGACGGCACCAAGATCGATAACCTTTGTCAGGTGGCCCATAATTGCAAGCTTGGTCGCTCGGTGCTGATCGCTAGTCAAACAGGCGTGTCGGGGTCTTGCGAGATCGGCGATGGTGTGATGATGGGCGGCCAAGTTGGTATGGGTGATCATCTCAACATTGGCGCCGGAGCGGTCCTTGCGGCGCGAAGCGGCTTGATGCGAGATGTTGAGCCCGGTGGCCGTGTCGGGGGAACTCCTGCTAAACCCGTCCGGCAATGGATGAAAGAAGTGGCGGTGTTGAGCCGCCTGGCGGAAAAGAAGTGATGACTGAAAACGATGATGCTCTGCCGGATCTTGATGTGGCCGGCATCCAGGCCCTGATCCCGCACCGTTTCCCCTTTTTGATGATTGACAAGCTGACCAACATCTCTCGAACCGAGGGCGCGGTCGGCATCAAAAATGTCACGATCAATGAGCCCTATTTTCAGGGGCACTTTCCTCAGATGCCGGTGATGCCTGGGGTGTTGATCATTGAGGCGATGGCGCAAACCGCTGCGTCTTATACGGTGTATGCCGATAATCTCGATTCAGATGGAAAGGTCGTTCTTTTCATGGGTGTTGAGAAGGCCAAATTCCGAAAGCCGGTGGTGCCCGGCGATCAACTTGAACTGCATGTCCGGGTAAGCCAACGTCGGCCGCCAGTTTGGAAATATGAAGGCAAAGCCAAGGTTGATGGCAAAGTGGTCGCGGAGGCGATCTTTGCCGCAATGTTGGCGGAGGCAAAGTAATGGCAGTTCATCCGCGGGCAATTGTGGAGGATGGTGCCGAGCTCGGCGACGATGTCGAGGTTGGGCCGTTCGTTCACGTCGGACCCCATGTGAAGTTAGGGAACCGCGTCAAGCTGCATCCTCACGCCGTGGTCCTGGGGCATACAACGATCGGTGATGAGACTGAGGTGATGCCGTTTGCCGTGCTCGGCATGCCGCCCCAACACCTGAACTATAAAGGCGAGAAGACCACACTGACCATCGGTGCACGGAATCAAATCCGTGAGCACGTCACAATGCATCCGGGAACGGAGCAAGGCGGAAGTCGCACCGTTGTTGGGGATGATGGCCTCTATATGGTGGGTTGCCATGTTGCCCATGACTGCATCATTGGAAACAATGTGATCATGGCGAACAATGCCACCTTAGGCGGCCATATTGAAATCGGAAATTTCGTTTTCGTTTCGGGCATCACTGCGATCCATCAATTCACACGCCTAGGCAACTACTGCTTCGTTGGTGGCGGCGCCATTCTTGGTAGCGATGTTATTCCGTATGGGTCAGTTTTTGGTAATCGCGCCAAACTCGAAGGCCTCAATATTGTTGGTATGAAGCGCCGAGGCATGGACCGCAAGGCGATCCATTCGATCCGAGCTGCCTATCGCCTCCTCTTTGCCCCTGAAGGCACGTTGCAGGAGCGGATCGCGGATGCAGCTGAGCTCTACAAGGACTCGCCCATCGTGATGGAGATCGTCGATTTTATGAAGGCGAATAGCGAGGAGAATCGGCCGCTATGTCTTCCGGCGCAATAGCTGAGGCTGGATGGTCGCGTCTTGGTGTTCTCGCTGGGAGCGGTAGTCTGCCCCTTCGTGTCGCGCAGGCTGAGGCGAACGCCGGGCGGGAGCCTTTCATTGTTCGGCTTACAGATGAAGATAGCCCAATCCTAAAGTACCCCAATGAGCGTGTACAGATTGGTGAACTGGGCCGGGTGATTAAGCGCCTCAAAAGCGAAGGTTGCGATGCTGTCTGTCTCGCCGGTCAATTGCAGCGCCCAAACTTTGCCTCGATTATACCCGATTGGCGCGGTGCAAGGGTTCTGCCGAAGGTCGTGGCGGCAGCGCGCAAGGGCGACGGTGCGATTATCGATGTCATGGTGGGCGTCTTTGAAGACGAGGGGTTTCAAGTGGTCGGTGCAGAAGCGGCCGCGGGTCAACTTCTCCTTGGGCCAGGATCGCTTGGTCAAGAAGCGCCGAGTCAAGACGATTTTGCAGATGTTGCCAAGGGCGCGCGGCTCGTTGAAGCCTTAGGGCCCTTTGATGTGGGTCAGGGCGCGGTGGTTCGTCGTGGTTTTGTGCTGGCGATTGAGGCGGCAGAAGGAACAGATGCAATGCTGCGCCGCTGTGCTCAACTCCCTGAAACATTGAAGGGTTTTGAGCCCGGGCAAGTTAAAAAGTCGATCGGCGTACTCGTGAAATGCCCAAAGCCTGGCCAAGAGCTCCGGGTCGACCTTCCAACGATTGGTGTCGAGACGATCGAACGGGCCGCTGCCGCTGGCCTTGCCGGTATCGCTGCAGAGGCCGGCCACGCCCTCGTGATTGATCGCGATGATGTTGTTACAAAGGCAGATGCGCTCGGGGTCTTTGTCTACGGTTATCGGGCCGAGGAGCTCTTGGGTTGACCCGCACCATTCTTCTGGCTGCTTGCGAGCCATCGGGCGATGCTCTTGGTGCATCCTTGATGGCTGCCTTGAACACGCTATCTCCTGGGATACGCTTCATCGGCGGCGGCGGCCCCCTGATGGCCAAGCAGGGTTTAGAGAACCCGCTTGATACAGATCAATTAGCGGTCATGGGGCCTGCTGATGCGTTGGCGGCCATCCCTAAAGCCTTAGGTTTGGCATCGTCCCTCGCTAAACTAGCGCGCGACGAACAGCCCGATGCGGCAGTCTTGGTGGACAGCTGGGTTTTTTCCAAGCTGCTGGCGGGGAAGATCAAGAAAAAAGCGCCCGAGACAAAACTGATAAAGCTCGGTGTGCCCCAGGTTTGGGCCTCACGACCGCAGCGCGCAGCCGTGGCGTCGGAGCTTTTCGATCTTCTTTTGTGCTTGTTACCATTCGAGCCCAAACACTTTACTGAGCTCGGCGGAAACGCCGTCTTTGTCGGCAACCCAAACTATCAGTTAGCGTCCTCGACGCCGCGCTCCGGCCCGGCGTTCCGGGCTAAGCACGAGATTGGCGATGCACCGCTTCTTCTTCTCTTGCCTGGCAGCCGCACCGGAGAAGTGAAGCGGCTGCTGCCAGTTTTCGAGGCGACATTGGAAGATCTCGCTGCCCGTGTACCGGGTTTGCGTATCGCGGTGATCGCCGCTCCTGCCGTTGAAGAGCGGGTACGAACAGCAGTGGAGACGTGGGGCGGTCAGCCGCTGATTGTTCCGCCCGATGAGCGCTTTCATGCCTTTGATGCGGGAGATGTTGCCCTTGCTGCATCGGGGACTGTCACGACGGAGCTCGCTTTAGCCGGTACACCGATGGTTGTGACCTATAAGGTCGCGCCACTTGCTGCGTTTTATGCCAAGCGAGTGATC
Organism: Pseudomonadota bacterium; assembly: GCA_039818345.1. Lineage (GTDB taxonomy): Bacteria > Pseudomonadota > Alphaproteobacteria > Caulobacterales > Parvularculaceae > Parvularcula. Next base: position 53,700 of record JBCBUC010000012.1, read on the forward strand.
ACGACGCCTTTTGTCACTATTCTGAATATTATGGCAGGGGAGGCAGTGATCCCTGAGCGGATTCAACAAGAATGCATGCCTTCACAATTAAGCGCCGATATCATTCGTCTCTTCCAGGACGATGACGCCAGGCGGCGTCAGATATCGGCATTTCGGCGCATGTTGCCGAGTTTGATTGGCTCGCACGATGCGGCCGAACGAGCGGCTCAAGAGATCCTGACCTTAGTCGACGGCGAAAATTGCGGCGACCTCAACGGCAGCACCGCGGGGCAGTGAAGGTGAGCCCACCGCGGCGCGGGCGTGGCGTCCGCGATCGGCGAACAGATCTTCCATCAAGTTCGATGCGCCGTTGATCACCTCCGGATGATCAGTGAATTGAGGCGTACAGGCAACAAATCCTTCGAGTTTGATGCAGCATTGCGCGCGACCAAGATCGCCGCCCAGCGCGTGCTTAAGTTGCGAAACGATCATCACGCCGCAGGCTTCGGCGGCCATCGCACCTTCTTCAGTGGTCAACGTGTCGCCAAGGATGCCCGTGATCAGTTCACCATTGCGAAAAGGGAGCTGCCCGGAAATATAAATCAGCGATCCAGCTCGTCGGGAGGGAACATAGCTTGCGATCGGTAAAGCGGGTTCTGGTAGCACCAAGCCTCGTTCTGATAATTTCTGTTCGACCGTGGTCATCGTTCCTTGTCCTCCCTGTTGGCGTGCTGACTAGGCGCCAAGAAGCGCTGCCTGCACGTCCTTTGACCATCCCGCATAGACCGTTTCATCCATTTCGATAACAGGCCTTTTGATCAGTGTTGGATGCAATTGCAGCAACGAGACGGGATCTTTTTGTCGCTCGAGCTCGGTCAGGTTGCGCCAGGTCGTCGATCGCTTGTTGATCAACAAGTCTTCACCGACGGCTTCAAGCCATTGCGGGACCAAGTTCGAAAGATCTGCTTCATTGCGAATGTCGACGAAGACTGGGGCGAGTCCCGCCGCGTTCAACGCTTTCATTGCCTTCTTGCACGTATCGCAATTTTTGAGGCCAGTGAGGGTGAGGGTCATGTTCGTCCTTTTGGGCAGTTCAGCGTTTTGTTGTCCGGCGATCACGCATGGTGCCAATCACGTCTTTCCCGAACTTGTTGCGTAAGCTTGCAACAGCGTCTTCTCTCTGACGGACCCGTTCATGATCCTCTGGATAAGCCAAGTCTGCCCGTGCTTCCTCATCGGTGACAAGGTCAGAAATCCCCACACCGATGAGCCGGTAGGACGTGTGCGGTGCACGCTTTTGTTCTTCGGCTAACAAGGCCTTGGCCTCATCAAACAAAACCGTCGCAAGATTGGTCGCTACCCCTAAGGTCCGGCGGCGGGTAAGGCTCTTGAATTGTGCCGATTTGAGCTTGAGCGTCACCACGAGCCCGGCGAGGCCCTTGTCTTTGGCGCGTGATGATACTTTTTGCGCCATCGCGTAGAGGCGGTCTTCGAGCGTTCGCCGATCCATTGTGTCTTGCGCAAAGGTGGTTTCTCCGGAGACGGACTTGGTCTCGCGATCGAGGCGCACCGGCCTTGGGTCTTTTCCCATCGCTCGTGCATGAAGCCAAAGGCCGTGTTCGCCGAAGCGTTCAGTCACCGAACGAAGACCGAGTTTCTGGACATCTCCAATCGTTCGTACACCTTCCTTTTCCAGCTTGGCAGCAAACGAAGCGCCGACACCGAAAATTTTCCGCACGGGAAGTTTGGCCAAAAATTCTAAGGTCTCGGCCTCACCGATGATGGCAAAGCCCCTTGGTTTATCGAGGTCGGAGGCAAGCTTCGCGAGGGATTTGTTATGGCTAAGGCCAATCGAAACGGTGATCCCGACCTCCGCCTCGATGCGGCGTTGGAACTTGACCAAGGTGGAGGCGGGCAGGGAACCATGCAGCCTCTCCGTGCCTGAAAGATCGAGGAAGGCTTCATCAATAGACACCGGTTCAACAAGCGGTGTCAGGTCTTGCATCGCCGACCGAACTTTTTTCGACGCTTCGCTATAGGCATCGTATCGCGGCTTCACCACGACAGCTTGCGGGCAAAGCCTTTTCGCCTTGAACATCGGCATAGCGGATCGGACACCATAGGTCCTTGCGATGTAGCAGGCCGCGGACACGACGCCCCGCTGGCCACCGCCAACGACAACCGGCTGATGCTCAAGGCTGGGATCGTCGCGTTTCTCGACAGCGGCGAAAAAAGCGTCGCAATCAACATGCGCAATCGCGAGCGTTGATAACTCAGGATGCTCTAAGCGACGAAAACCAGCACACCCGGGATCTTCGCATGATGTGTGCAACGCACCACAACCGAGGCAAAGTCCACCCGTCAAACTGGCATTCCCGTCAACCTGTGATTAAGCCCCGACAACTTAAGCCGGAGGGAATTGAGGGCTCTTAGAGACGTGCCCTTAATCTTAAAGCGGGTTCTAGCCGTCCTCGGCGGACCCCGCAAACCGATGGATACGGGCCATGAACGCAGCCGCAAAGACCATATTGGTGGTCGAGGACAATGAGCTGAATATGAAGCTCTTCCACGACCTGCTTGAAGTTCAGGGCTATGGAATTTTGCAGTCGGACAATGGCGACGACGCCTTTCGGCTCGCCTTAGAGCATATTCCTGACCTCATCTTGATGGACATTCAGCTGCCCGAACGCTCGGGCACTGAGGTGGCGCGGCAAATGAAATCAGAGCCGAAACTGGCGGATGTTCCGATTATCGCGATCACCGCTTTCGCAATGAAAGATGACGAAGAGCGGATTCGGGCCTCAGGATGTGATGATTATCTCGCAAAACCGATCTCCGTCACCGAGTTCCTTGAGAAAGTGAAAAGGTATTTGACCTAATCCATTCCTTGCGAGACCGCTTGCAAGGAACAAATTATGACCGCGCGGGTCCTGGTTGTTGATGATCTCGAGCCGAATGTGAAGCTTCTGGAAGCGAAGCTGCGCGCGGAATACTTTGAGGTCCTCACGGCACTATCCGGTCAAGAAGCGATTGAAATCGCTGAAGAACAGCAGCCTGATATCATTCTACTCGATGTCATGATGCCGGGCCTAGATGGCTTTGAGACCTGTCAGCGATTAAAGGGTAATGACGCGACTTGGCACATCCCGGTGGTGATGGTGACGGCGCTGGATCAACAAGCGGACCGCATTGCCGGTTTGAACGCTGGGGCCGATGATTTTCTCACCAAGCCGGTTCAGGACATTGCGCTTTTTTCTCGGGTCAGAAGTCTGACGCGGTTCAAACAAATGACCGATGAGCTGCGCCATCGCCACCAGGCGGGTGCGCGGATGGGTGTGCTCAGCAAAGTCGATCTGACCCAGTACGATTCGAAACAGGCGACGATCTTGGCCGTGACCGACCGGCCATCGATTCCAGAACTCGAAAACGGTTCCGAGCATATGCCAAGCCAGTGCTCTGTGATCTATGAAAGCGATGGCCGCGTTGCGCTCGAAGCTCTTCGCCGGGGTGAACCAGATCTTGTGCTGATTGATCTTGGTTTGACGACCTATGATCCGCTTCGGCTGTGCTCGGCGATTCGCGCTTTTGACATGACAAGGCTCGCCCCGTTGCTGGCGATCGCTGGCCCTGAAGAGACGCGGCTCGTTGTCCGGGCCCTCGATCTTGGTGTGTCTGACTATCTGATGAAGCCGATCGATCCGCAGGAATTGGCGGCTCGCGTGCGGACCCAAATTCGCCGTATGCGGTATATTGAGCATCTGCGTGCATCGTTTGACGAGACGCTCGAGCTCGCGATCACGGACCAACTGACGGGCCTTTACAATCGCCGCTTTTTGGCCACGCAAGGCCCAAAACTGCTCGATGATGCGCGTAGCGATGATGATGACCTGACTTGCCTGATGCTCGACATCGACTTTTTCAAGAAGGTCAATGACACCTATGGGCACGATGCTGGTGATCAGGTGCTGAGGGACATCTCGGCGCGGCTAACCGTGTCCATCCGCGGTGCCGATCTTGCCTGCCGGACAGGAGGCGAGGAATTCGCGATTTTGATGCCGAAGACGCCGCGCGAAGCAGGTCATTCGATTGCGGAGCGTCTCCGCCAAGCTGTTGAGGCGAAACCGGTGACGCTCCCCAGCGGCGAAGACGTTAACGTGACGATTTCGATTGGTGTCTCGACCTTTGGGATCACGGATTCACTAGCTGCGCTTCTGAAGCGTGCGGACGAAGCGCTCTATAAAGCAAAGCAATCAGGTCGCAATCGCGTCACCGAGGCTGCATAAAAAACCCGCCAGAAGCGATGCTTCTAGCGGGTCGGCTTATTGCTATCAGCGAAGCCTTAGCTGCTGTAATACATATCAAATTCGACAGGGTGAGGTGTCTGGTTATAACGCGAGACTTCTTCTTCCTTGAGCTCGATGTAACCGTTGATTTGGTCGTCGTTCAGGACGCCGCCCTTGGTCAAGAAGCCGCGGTCCTTGTCGAGGGCTTCCAATGACATCTCGAGCGAGCTGCTGACCGTTGGGACATCGCTCAGCTCCGCCTCGGACATCTCATAGAGATCATCTTCCATCGGATCACCGGGGTGGATCTTGTTCTCGATACCATCAAGACCAGCCATCAGGAGCGCCGTGAACGTCAGATACGGATTACCCGCTGCATCGGGGAACCGTGTCTCGATCCGCTTCGCTTTCGGTGAGTTGACCCACGGAATACGGACGGATGCGGAGCGATTCCGCGATGAGTAAGCGAGGATCACTGGCGCTTCGAAGCCGGGGATCAAACGCTTATAGCTATTCGTTGTGGAGTTAGCGAAGGCGTTGATGGCGCGGGCATGTTTGATGATGCCGCCGATGTAATAGAGGCAAGTCTCGCTGAGACCGACATAACCGTCGCCGGAGAAGATCGTGTTGTCGCCCTTCCAGATCGACTGGTGGACGTGCATCCCTGAGCCGTTGTCGTTAAAGACCGGCTTGGGCATGAAGGTCGCCGTTTTGCCAAAGCTATCAGCAACCTGCTGAACCACATATTTGTAGATTTGCATTTGGTCGGCGATTTTCGTCAGTGTGTTGAACTTGATACCAAGCTCATGCTGCGAAGGAGCCACCTCGTGGTGATGCTTTTCCGTCTCAAGACCCATCTCGGTCATATAGGCTAGCATTTCAGAACGCATGTCCTGCTCGCTGTCGACTGGCGGGACGGGGAAATAGCCGCCCTTGGCCCGTGGGCGGTGGCCAAGGTTTCCGCCTTCCATCGGTGTGTCCATGTTGTAGGGGCCTTCACCGCTATCAATGGAGAACCCGATATTGTCTTGGCTCGTTGAAATCAGAACATCTTCGAAGACGAAGAACTCTGCTTCCGGACCAAAGAACGCTGTGTCGCCGATTCCGGAGCTTTTGAGGTAAGCTTCCGCTGCCTTGGCCGTCGAACGCGGGTCCCGATTGTAAGGTGACATGTCCTCAGGCTCGAGGATATCGCAGGTGATCGAAAGCGTGCGCGCCTGGAAGAAGGGGTCGATGATGGCCGTTTCAGTGTCCGGCATTAGCACCATGTCGCTCTCATTGATGGGCTTCCACCCAGCAATGGACGAACCGTCAAACATTGAGCCGCTTTCAAAGAAGCCTTCGTCGATCTGGCTTTGGTCAAAGGTGACGTGCTGCCATTTCCCGCGCGTATCAGTGAACCGGAGGTCGACATATTGAATGTCGTCGTCCTTGATCATTTTGAGGACGTTTTCAGCGGACATGGAGCTTCTCTCCTTCTGTGGCGTTTGGTGCGCCGCACATGAGGGCAGGTTAGCCCATGACGCAAGACGAAACATGCTTTTGGCTGAATGCTGCGCCAAAATACAGCGTTTTAGCGGTTTCCGATTTTTGGTTCGCTACCGTCTAACAGTCGCGCAATGTTCTGCTGATGCCGAAAGACGATCAACACGGTCATGAAACTGACCGCTGAAAACAGGACATATTTGCCTGCGACGAGAAACGCGATGGGCGTGACAATCGCTGCGACCAGTGCCGCCAGTGACGAATAGCGAAGGGTCAAAGCCACCCCGAGCCAACAAATCGCTGCCACGACTAAACCGATCGGCCAGAGAGCGAGCAGGGTGCCGAAATAGGTGGCCACCCCCTTGCCGCCTTTGAAACCCAAAAAGACCGGGAAGAGATGCCCAAGAAAGGCCAGTGCCCCGGCTAGGGCCATGGCCGCGGTTTGGCCGTCCGTCAGGAGCATGGCCGCGACCACCGCGATGGCGCCCTTGCCGCTGTCGAGCAGGAACGTCGCCGCGGCGAGGTCCTTGCGTCCTGTTCGGAGAACATTGGTGGCGCCAATATTGCCTGAGCCGATGCTGCGGATATCACCAAGACCAGCCATCCGTACAAGGACGAGGCCAAAGGGAATAGAGCCAAGCAGGTAAGAAAGAACGGCGACGAGGAGCAGAATGATCATGGCGCGGCTGTGAACTCCAAGACGGCCATGCGGGTGGGGACGCCCATCGCCACTTGTTTTAATATCAAGGACCGTGCCGGGTCATCAGCAATCTCGTTGTCGATTTCGACCCCGCGGTTCATCGGTCCGGGATGCATCACCAGCGCCTCTGGTTTGGCGTAGGACAGCGTATCCTTTGATAGTCCGTAAGCCGCTCGATAGGAGACAATATCAACAGCGGTATAAGCGCTCACCCGCTCGAGCTGGATTCTCAGTGCCATGACGATGTCAGCGTCTTCGAGCGCTTCGCGACTATCGTGGGTGATCGTCGCGACGCCGCTTGGGGCTTGGTTGGGAAGCATGTCGGGCGGGCCGCAATACCTCACCTCTGCACCAAGCCGCGAGAACAAAGGCGCGCAGGACGCAGCAACGCGGCTATGCACAAGGTCTCCAATGATCGCGATTTTGAGGCCATCGAGCCGATCGTTTGCCGACCGGCCGAGGGCTTTGAGGATCGTGGCTGCATCGAGAAGTGCTTGGGTGGGGTGACCGAAAGCGCCCTCACCAGCGTTGATGATTGACGTCGTAAACCCATGCTCCTCGATCGCTAAACGAGCCGCTTCGATTGTCCCGGTGCCGCTGGCGCGCAGCACCATAAAGTCAGCGCCCTGCGCACAGAGCGTCAGCACCGTATCGCGCACTGATTCGCCTTTATGGACCGAGGAAGCAGCGACCGGCACGGTGATCACATGGGCGCCCATGCGCATGCCGGCCGTTGCGAAACTGAGGCTTGTCCTCGTCGAGTTCTCGTAAAAGAGGTTCACAAGCAGCTGGTCTTTGAGCGGATCGCCCACCGATTGTTTTGCGGCAAGTGCGCTATCGATCGCCAAGGAGCCGGTCAAAATCTGCTCGATATCCGAATCGCTGAGCGCGGCAATTCCGGTGAGATGCTTCATCCGCCAGACCCTCTTCTTAGCTCCGCTAGCCGTGCAAGGGCGCCTTCGAGAATGAAGCTCGCTGCATGGCTGTCGATCACCGCTGCCCTTTTCGCGCGGGAGACGTCAAGCCCAATCAAGTGCCGCTCCGCGGCGGCGGTTGAGAGGCGTTCGTCCCAAAGAACGATGGGAAGCTCTGTACGACGGGCAAGGTTTTTGGCGAAGGTCTTGGTCGCTTGGACCTTAGGCCCATCCGAGCCGTCCATGTTGCGCGGCAATCCAAGAACGTAACCGATCGCACGGCGTTCGCTTGCCATCCGCACGAGTGTTTCAGCGTCTGCCGTGAACTTTGAGCGCTTGATTGTCGTCACCGGCGTCGCCAAAGTTTGTCTGGGGTCACAGACAGCAACGCCAATGGTTTTAACACCAAGATCGAGCCCGATCAGGGTTCCCTCTCGTTCCGTGAACAGGTCGATCGTTGCGGCCATAACGTCCCTTGTGATGGCGATCGTCGGGAATGCAAGCGCTACCGTACCCGCTTGGACCAAGACGACGTTGGACGAGGTGGTGCCGCCTCTCTTGGCGAGTTTAGGTCTCGAGCAGCCGCCGCGGATCACCATGCGCTGGGAGAAGGGCGACCTACCTGACGGTGTGCGGGTCGTGGAATCGCAAGTGCGTGGTGACGAGGTGCTGGTCTCGATGACCGGTTCTTGGCGCGAATATTCGCCCGAGGCTCGATCACAATTGGTTCGCAACCTGGCCCATGAGCTCGCCCATGTCTGGCAATGGAGCCTAGGCGACCCTTTTGAACCGCTTATCCTCCATGAGGGGTTTGCGGAGGCGATGGCCGTCGATCTTTTGGTGCGGTGCCGCGACGTTTGCCGCGCCAGCCCCGAACGCCTGGTGATCTCCCTCGAAGACCAATGCCGCCAGGCTCTGCGCAAAGGGCGGGTCGGTTCGCTCAATGAACGCGACGCGATTTATGGCTGCGGCGGGGTTTTGGTGGAGAGCATCGCCATTGCCGCACAGATGTCGCCGCAGGAATTGTACAGCCATTATGCTGAAACTGAGCGGACGATGGCCGCCTTCCTTGCGCTCACTGAGGAATCCGCTGGGCGAAAATTCGCTCTCAGCGCAAGGACGTTTTTAACCGCAGACTTTCGCTTAGCGTCGGCATCAAAGACGATGGCGCGGCTTCGTGCTGGACGTCTTTAATCCCCGCTGATACGCGGCTCGGCCATGAGCCTAGACGAAGCCGCAGTCCGCAAAGTTGCCCAACTCGCTCGCATCGCGATCAGCGACGAGGAGATCACGCCTCTCATTGGAGAGCTCAACGGTATCATCGATTGGATCGAACAGCTCCAAGAGGTCGATGTCGAGGGGGTGGATGCCATGACGTCTTCCGTTGATGTCGCTCTCCCGATGCGGGCCGACACGCTCACCCACGATGAAACCGGAGGCGACAAGCCTGGCGAGATCGTCGCCAACGCACCGAAGACGGAAGACCACTTCTTCGTCGTGCCAAAGGTTGTTGAATAATGACAGATCTCACAAGTTTGACCTTGGCCGCCTTGCGCGATGGGCTGGTCAAAAAAGAGTTCAGCGCGGCTGAGGCAACCAACGCTTATCTTGAACGCGCCGAAGCTGCGGGTTCGCTTAACGCCTATTTACGGATCACCGGTGAGTTGGCCCTCGAGCAGGCGAAAGCCTCCGATGACCGCCTGTCAAAGGGCGAGGCAGGTCCTTTGGAGGGCGTGCCCCTCGGCATCAAAGATCTGTTCTGTACAGAAGGTGTACCGACCGGAGCTGCGAGCAAGATCCTCGAGGGGTTCACGCCGACCTATGAATCGACGGTAACCGCCAACCTGAAGAGGGACGGTGCTGTGTTCCTCGGTAAGCTCAATCTTGATGAGTTCGCCATGGGTTCGTCGAATGAAACATCGGCCTACGGACCGGTCGTCAATCCTTGGCGCCGCCAAGGCGATGACACCAAACTTTCGCCCGGTGGTTCGTCCGGCGGATCGGCTGCCGCTGTTTCCGCACGGCTTTGTGCCGCTGCAACGGCAACTGACACAGGCGGCTCGATCCGCCAACCAGCCGCGCTCACGGCCACCGTTGGGATCAAGCCGACCTATGGCCGCTGTTCGCGTTTCGGCATTGTCGCCTTTGCGAGCTCCCTCGATCAAGCAGGACCAATTGCCCAAAATGTGCGCGACGCGGCGATTATGCTGACGTCGATGGCGAGCCATGATCCCAAAGACTCCACCTCGATTGATCGTCCGGTTCCAGACTATGAAAAAGTGCTGGAGCGCGGGGTCAGGGGCCTTAAGATCGGCATACCGAAGGAATATCGCCTTGACGGCATGCCCTCCGAAATCGACGCGCTTTGGCAGAAGGGTGCGGAGCTTCTCAAGGCGCAAGGCGCTGACATCGTCGACGTGTCACTGCCGCTGACGAAATATGCGCTCCCCGTCTACTATATCGTGGCGCCAGCAGAGGCGTCATCGAACCTCGCGCGCTATGACGGCGTTCGTTATGGTCGCCGGGTGCACGACGACAGCATCAACGAGCTTTACTCGAAAACCCGTGGTGAGGGCTTTGGCGCAGAAGTCAAACGTCGTTTGATGATTGGGACTTACGTTCTCTCGGCCGGCTACTACGATGCCTATTATCTCCGGGCGCAGCGGGTACGGAAGAAAATCGCCGATGAACTTGCAGCGGTGTTCAAAGGTGTGGACCTTCTCTTGACCCCGTCTTCGCCTTCCTCAGCCTTTGGCCTGGGAGAGAAGTCATCTGATCCGATCGAAATGTATTTGAATGACGTTTTTACCGTGACGGCTAATCTTGCGGGCCTGCCAGGTGTTTCAGTGCCTGCTGGTCTTGATGCACAGGGGCTACCGCTCGGCCTTCAATTGGTCGCGCCAGCATTCGGTGAAGAGACGATGCTGCGCGGCGCGGCGGCCCTTGAGGAGGCCATCGGTTTTGATGCGCGACCTGATGAATGGTGGAAGGGCTAACGATGACCGAACCACAGAACCTGCTTCGCGGTGAGACCGGTGACTGGGAGGTCGTGATCGGCCTTGAGGTGCACGCACAGGTCTTAAGCGAGACCAAACTCTTCTCCGGTGCCTCCGCGACCTATGGCGCGGGACCGAACGAAAATGTAAGCCTCGTCGATGCTGCGATGCCTGGGATGCTCCCCGTCATCAACAGCTTTTGCGTTGATCAGGCGATCCGTACAGGGCTAGGCCTCAACGCCAAGATCAATCTTTGGTCGCGCTTTGATCGGAAGAATTATTTCTACCCAGACCTTCCGCAAGGATACCAAATCTCACAGTATAAAGATCCCATTGTAGGCGAGGGTGAGATCGAGGTCGAACTCGACGCGGAACGGACGATCAAAGTCGGGATTGAACGGCTCCATCTTGAGCAAGATGCAGGTAAATCGGTCCACGATCTCGCACCGAAGGAAAGCTATGTGGACCTTAATCGGTCCGGCGTCGCGCTGATGGAAATCGTCTCCAAGCCCGAAATGCGATCGGCAGAAGAGGCGTCGGCATATTTTTCAAAGCTTCGGACGATCGTGCGTTACCTGGGCACGTGCGATGGGAACATGGATCAAGGCTCCATGCGGGCCGACGTCAATGTCTCCGTCTGCCGAGCCGGCAATTATGAAAAGTTCGCGGAGACAGGAGACTTCGCTTATCTCGGCACAAGGACGGAAACCAAGAACGTCAACTCAATCCGCTTTGTGCGTCAGGTCGTTGACTATGAGGCCAGGCGCCAGATCCAGGTGCTCGAGTCCGGCGGAACGATTGATCAAGAAACACGTCTGTTTGACGTTAAAACTGGCGAGACAAGAACCATGCGCTCAAAGGAAGACGCGCATGACTATCGCTATTTTCCTGATCCGGATCTTTTGCCGCTTTCCTTCACGCAAGACCATGTGGACACGATTAAAGCATCGCTGCCTGAGCTTCCCGATGCGAAAAAGCATCGCTTTGTCGAGGCTTATGGATTGTCTCCGTATGATGCTTCTGTGCTGGTGATGGATAAGGCGAAGGCGGATTATTTCGAAGATGTCGCCAATGACCGGGACGGGAAATTGGCGGCGAATTGGGTGACGACGGAACTTTTTGGCGTGCTGAACAAGCTCGACAAGACCATCGATGAGTCGCCGATCAGTGCGAGCCAGTTGGGCGGTTTGATTGATCTCATCCAGGATCAAACGATCTCAGGAAAGATCGCAAAGCAGGTCTTTGAAATCATGCTCGACGAGGGCGGTGATCCCAAAGATATCGTTGAAGCACGGGGCTTGAAGCAGGTCACCGACACAGGTGCGCTGGAAGCCGCGGCGGACAAGATCATTGCTGCGAACCCGGAACAGGTCGCCAAAGTCAAAGACAAACCCAAAGCGCTTGGTTGGTTTGTTGGGCAAGTGATGAAAGAAACCGGCGGTAAGGCCAACCCGCAAGCCGTGAACGAAATCCTCAAGAGTAAATTGGGTCTTGAATGATCGGAGGGGTGCGGTGACGACTTATACCTTTACCCACCGCCTTGCCACGCCTCAGGATATCCCAGTCATTGATGCGCTGATGGAAGCCTCGATCACGGGCAACAACCGGGGGATGCTCAGCGAAAAAGATCTGATCGCTGCGCGTGAGACCATGGGTGTTGATCCCACGCTGATCGATGATCAGACCTATTTCGTGATTGAAACCAGCGTGGACGGAAAAACCGTGATGGCTGCCTGCGGCGGTTGGGGGAAACGCCGGACGCTCTATGGCGGGGCGCATACGACGGGCCGTGACGATCGGTTCTCTGATCCCGCAAGCGAGCCTGCGCGCATTCGTGCGATGTTCACCCATCCCGATTGGGTCCGGCAAGGTCTTGGCACGATGCTTTTGCAATTGGGTGAGGATAGCGCCCGCAAAGCGGGTTTTCGCACAATCGAGCTTGGCTCAACGGTTTCGGGTGTCCCGCTTTACGAAGCGCGGGGGTACGTCGCCTACCACACCGAAGAAACTGTTGGTGAGAACGGCGGCATCAAGACCGTCGTCCATATGAAAAAATCACTCACCTGACGGGAGGAACGACGCCGGTCGCGATGACTGATGCGAGGGCCATATAGCGCTCAACCGATAGTGTTTCAGCCCTGGACTGCTCATCGATGTCCAAGGACCGCAGCGTTTCAGACAGTTTGTTCCCCAAGATGCTCTTGAGGCTCTGGCGCAGCATTTTCCGTCTTTGCGCGAACGCGGCCTGGGTGACGCGCTCAAGCGTACTGAGGTGATCAGGGCACCCCTCATTCTCAAACACCAAGACCGAGCTATCAACTTTAGGCGGCGGCGTGAAGGCCCTTGCAGGTAGGTGGAACGCAAGCCGGGGCTGGCTTGCTGCTTGCGAAATGACCGATAGGCGACCGTAGGTTTTTGAGCCTGGTTCGGATAAAATCCGCTCACCGACTTCTTTTTGAAACATCAAAACCATACGTTTCCAAAAACGCGGATGGGCCGTCAGCCATTTAACCAAGAGCTCAGTCGAAATATTGTAGGGCAGGTTCGACGCAATCACGGTGCCGTGGGGTAAGTTGAGCGCCGATTCATCAGCCTTCAGCGCATCGTCTTCGATTGCTTTTATCCGGCCTGTTGCGTTTTGGAGCTCGTGTAGAATTGGGGCGATCCGCGGGTCGCGTTCAATCGTCACGACCGAAGCCCCGGTGGCTAAAAGGGCCCTGGTCAAACCACCAGGCCCTGGTCCAATTTCAAGGACAGTATCATCCGCGCCGATCTCACAGAACCCGGCAATTTTTCTCGTTAGGTTCAGATCCAACAGAAAGTGCTGGCCCAGACCTTTTTTAGCCGCGAGCCCGTGGTCGTTGATGACCTCCCGCAACGGCGGGAGGCTTTCAAGCATGGTGGGTCTCTCGCGCCTCAGCCATGGACAACGCCATGCGCATGGCGGCGATGAGGCTGTCAGGTCGCGCAATGCCGCGTCCTGCGATATCAAGACCCGTGCCGTGATCGGGTGATGTCCGGACGATCGGTAGGCCGATGGTCACGTTGACTGCGTCGTGGAACGCCACAGTCTTGATCGGGATCAGCGCCTGGTCGTGATACATCGCCAAGGCCGCGTCGTAGCGCTCACGCGCCTCAGGATGAAACATCGTGTCACCAGGCATCGGGCCGATCGCGTTGATTCCTGCGTCTTGCAGCGTCTTGATGGCGGGCGCGATCACGTCACGATCTTCCGTCCCCATCCTTCCGTCTTCACCGGCGTGAGGATTAAGCCCAGCGATCGCCAGGCGAGGGGAGGTGATGCCGAAGTCACGCGCGAGCGCTTGGGCCGTCACCATTCCGTGCTCCACGATAAGCGCCTGCGTCAGCGCACCAGGCACGGCGCTTAGCGCCATATGGACCGTGACCGGGACAGCGCGGAAACCCTCAGCGGCCAGCATCATCACCGGCCCTCGGGCGCCTCCATCCGGCATCGGAAGAGGGGCTGTGAGATCACCCAAAAACTCCGTATGGCCCGGGAACGTAAAACCAGCCTCAAGAAGGGCAGATTTTTGAATCGGCAACGTGACAAGTGCAGACGCATCGCCGTTTGCGCAGGCCTGCACACCAGCTTCGATGGAGGCGGTGACGGCCTGCGCGGTTAATGCCTGCGGTTGACCCAAGGCCACGTGGGACAGGCTTTCCCGCGCTTCGTCTGATAATGGCAGCACCGGTAGCCCTTCTTGAAACGCGGATCGGGCATCATGGGCAGATCTGATGGCGACCGTTTTGACCGAACCGCGCAGATTTTCTGGCAGGTTTGACAGGCGGTCGGGGTCGTCAATCGTGAAAAAGCAGCAGTCGCTACCTTTCAACGTCTCATAGGCTTTGTACAGAAGTTCAGTGCCAATACCGGCGGGTTCGCCCATGCTGACAGCGAGCACGCGGCGCGTTTGGCTCATCATCAGCTGTCTTGGGTTGTTTCGCCGAGGCGGATCTCAACGTCGCTGTCCCGTTCGAGATCACGCAGGTAACGGCGCGACAGAAGTTGAAACTCTTCGTTCTCGATTCGGTTTTCGATCACCCGGCGGCGCGGAAGCCCTAGTCCTTCGTCCATCTCGCACACATAGACCCGGTGGAAAGCATCGCTGCTTTCAAGCAATTCCGACAGGTCACCGCGTTGAAGATCGAGCAGCGCGTCATGGAAATCGGGGCGGATCGTGTTGATATTCAGCATCGGTAGCAATTCAACGCCGATGCCTTCACCAAGATCTGTGCTGAGCTCCCCGCCATTGCACGGGTTTGCCAGGGGAAGGCGGCCCATCGCTTCTTCGGCTTTGTCGCGGGAAATATCGAATTTGCTGACGCCCGCATAGGCGAGCTCATAGGAGGGATCGCCTTTTTCCGCTGCTTCTCTTTTACCCTGCACCGCGACGACTTTCATCATGTCGTCCATTTCGATGGGGGTCGAGACATTACCTTCGCTGAGACCCGTGACCACCGATGCGACCGTTGGTTCAAGCTCTCCGGGGCGCATCCAGCCCAGCTCCCCGCCACGCGCTGCCGATGGGCAGACAGAAAACTGCTGGGCAAGTGCTTGAAAGGGAACGCCCTGGCGCATCTGTCCGATCATCTGCATCCCGATGTTATAGATCCTGTCGCGCTGCTGTTCACTATCGACGGGCAAGCAGATTTCCGACAAGTAGAACTGCTCAGCCTGCCGATCGGTTCGCATCTTATCGAGCATGTTATCGATTTCGCCGTCGGTCACGTTCACACGGCTATTGAACCGGCCACGGACGAGACGTTCCCAGGCCTGGTCGGTCCTTATTTTCGCGCGCAGGGTTTCGATGGCGATGCCTTGTTGGGCGAGATCCACCACGAGACCTTCGATCGTCGTTCCACCTGTTCCAGCAATGCGGGCCAGTTCCTGGTTCACATCGTCATCGGAAACATTGACTTCGAACTCGGTCGTTTCTTGGCGCTTGAGCTCTTCATCGACGAGGTCCTGTAGCGCCTGAACGCGAAGCTGCGCTTCAACTTCGGGTGTGATGGGCTGACCGCCGCTGGTCACCATCATGAGCCGCATCCGCTGTTGTACATCGAACGTCGAAATCGGCTTGTCGTTGACGGTGGCAGCGACGGCGTTGCCGATCATCTGCGCGGACGCACTGGTCACGAGGCTGCACCCGGCGACCACCAATCCAACGAATGCCAAAAGCTGTCGCATCGAGACCTCTGCTGCCCTCTCGTCCCCGAATTGCAATCCTTAGGCCGCAGAAGGCCAAGGCGAAAGCCGAGGTTACGTGAAAAGCGGTTTAATGACGTCGGCTTACTCGTTCATCAAGATCACTTTGCCAATCACCTCGCCTGCTTCGAGGGCGCGGTGTGCTTCGTCGGCCTTGTGCATAGGCAGGGTAAGCCCAACGATCGGTTTGACGTCGCCTGTCTTGACCTTTGGCATAACCTCCTCGCGAACGGCATCACGCAGGCTTTGTTTAGCGGCGGCGGAACGGGCGCGCAGGGTGGAACCGGTCAATGTCAGGTTCTTTTGCATCACCATGGCAAGGTTCACCTCGGCCTGCATACCGCCAAGAAAGGCGATCATGACGTTGCGACCGCCGGGTCGCAACATATTGAAATTGCGTGTAATATAGCTGCCTCCCACCATGTCGAGCACGACATCGCACCCCCCGAGCTGGGTCATCTCGTCGTCCCATGCCTCGCTTTTGTAGTTCCAGACTGTCGTGAACCCTGCGGCCTCACCGGCTTTAACCTTTTCACCGGTTCCTGCGGTGCCATAGACGTCATGGCCTCGGCTGGCGGCCAATGCCGCTGCCATGGTGCCAATGCCTGACGTGGCGCCATGGACGAACAGCCGCTCACCATCCTGAAGGGCGCCGGACTGGAAGACATTGGTCCAAACCGTGAAAGCTGTTTCGCAGAAACCCGCCGCTTGTTCGGGTTTCAAACTGTTGGGCCATTCGAGGACCGATCCATGGTGCACATGGCAGCGCTCCGCGTAGCCGCCGCCGGGCACGAGTGCCATGACCCGATCTCCAACGCGCCAGTGATCGCTGGCTTTACTGCCGGCGGCAGCAACGGTTCCGCAAACCTCAAGCCCAAGCGCCGCTGATGCACCGGGCGGCGGCGGATAGAAGCCTGCGCGTTGAAAAAGGTCCGGCCGATTGACGCCAGCTGCGACGACATCGATTGCGATCTCGTCCTCGCCAAGCGTCGGCAAGGGTTCATCACGCCAGGCCATCGTCTTATCGGCTTCAACAAACATGGCGTGGACCATGGGATTTTCTCCTTATTTTCTGAGCATTCGGATCATTCTGTTCGCTTTCTATCAAGCCTTCTGCGGCAGAACATCTGTTGGGCGCATTGCTTTGTTGGACGTGAACGAGTGAGAGCGAAAGCAGCCCGATGAGGGTGTCATGGGTCCTGGAGACCAGAGGGTCAAAGAGCAGAAGTCAGGATTGCGCGGCGAACAGTGGCGCAAAGTCTTCTCGCGGCGTTACACGCTGGCCTTGTTGCTATTGGCCAGCGTTTGGAGCGTCGTGTCGATTGTTCAGTACAGGACCATTATGGCGGAGCGCAGCCGCGCCAGCGTCATCGCGATGGCCGCTGAGCAGGCCGCTCTGTCGCAGAGAATTGCCTTTCTGATTACCGACAATGATCTTGATGAACGGGGCTGCACCCGTTCGGTCGATTGTGCTGAGCTCTTCTCAACGATTGGTCGGATGCAAGACAACCACCTGATCCTCACGGGGCAAACTGCGCCCGCATCGGTCCGACCCCACCTGAAACCGCTGACGGATATCTATCAAGCCGGTGTCACTCCCTTTGCTCTTGAGGTCGATAACTTCCTCTATGCGGCCAAGAGCCTTTCAACCGGCGCGATGGAAGGCATGGACGTCGACGCCGTTAAACTGCGGGAGCGGATCAAGAGTTCAGGGATGAACACGTTGATGCAAACCCATAGCCTCTTAACAGAAGTCTTAGAGGCCGAGGCCGCTCGGTCGATCCAAGGAACGGCGTTCATTACGGCTGCGGCATGGCTCGTCTCACTCATTGTTCTAGCACTGATTTCTCAAAAGGTTTTGCGTCCGATGGCGGATCGCCTGTTTGAAACCTTCGCGGACATGGAAAAAGCAAAGCAAGAGGCGCTTCTTGCCGCAGAGACCGCTGAACGCGCTAACAGAGTGCGCGGTGAGTTCCTCAAAACAGCATCGCACGAATTGAAAACACCGCTTAACGCCATCATGGGGCTCGCCGAGGTCATTCGCCACGGAGAAGACAACGCTGATCGCCTTCTTTCCGAAATGTCCCATGCAAGTGATCATTTGCTCAGTATGCTCAATACCATGCTCGATTCCCACAAGATCGACGAAGGTAAACTGCAAATCACCGAGAGTGAAGTTGCGCTCGCAGATGAACTCCATGCCATTGCGCAAATCGCTGCTGATTTCACGGAACGGAAGGGGCTGCGCTTTGAGAGCTGCTTTAACGTTCCATCGACCATCCGAGTAAAGACAGATCCTCAGCGTTTGCGGCAAGTCTGCTTGAACCTCCTCGATAATGCCGCGCGGTTTACGGAGGAGGGAGAGGTCTGTTTCAGTGGTGAGTTGGTCGACCGGTGTGGTCAGCTCAGCCTGAAGTTAGTGGTGGAAGATACCGGTGTCGGTATCGAGAAAGAAAGACTTGCACAGATTTTCGACCGTTTCTCATCGGTGGCGTCGGTGGATGATGCGACCAGCGGGGGATTGGGTTTGGGGCTCTCTTTCACAAAAACTGTCGTGGATATGTTGGGCGGTTCGGTCGACTTGCGTTCTGAGGTCGGACAGGGAACGTGCTTTGAGCTTCTCATTCCTGTGCATGCTGTGTTCGGTAACGATGCAGGTCAGCTCCAGGATGAATCGCCAACGGTCAAACGTGTCCTGATTGTCGATGACAATATGCCAAACCGTATGGTCGCTGAAGCGATGGTGCAGTTAATGGGCGGCGAAACCGTTTTAGCCGAAGATGGCCAGCAGGCTGTTGACCGAGCTGCGTCTGAACGGTTCGATCTCATCTTAATGGATATCTCGATGCCGGTGATGGATGGGATTACGGCCACTCAAAAAATCCGAGGCTCGATGGGCCCAAACCAATTCACACCGATCGTTGCTGTGACGGCTCACGTCGCCCAGGAAGAAGTCCCCGACCTCATCAATCGCGGTTTCCAGGCGGTCGTCCACAAGCCCATGCGGAAAAACCTCATGGAGACGATCTTTGATGAGTACACGGGTGAGCGCGGCACGAACGTCGTGTCGATAGCGGGCGGCGCTGCGTAGCTTATTTGAGCGAGGGCCAACAAAGCCCATGCACCTGTCTTTTCTTCAACATCACACGCCAGATCCGGGGACAGTTGTCTCTGAGAGCTCTCCTCGTTCTCTTAAAATTAGATCCAAGGTGCGCCGCTTCGGGCCATCGTGGGGACGTTAGGCTGTCTCCGACCCGTTTTGAGCTCCTTCGGGATGGCGATGATGCGTGGGAAAGCGCTTTCTTGCGCCGCTGATGTCCCTAAATTTGCTCATATTTCCCAAGATCGCTAATTGTGGCGCGGATGTTGCTCCTGATGGCCTAGTCCTCCAAGACGATATGGATCGTCTGTTGCGAGGGCCGTGAGAGATGAGGCTAGAGGGTCGCGCCATGATGAATGACGAGTTGCGGGTGGTCACAGCGGAAGCTGCCAGCAAAAATGTTGGGCCCTTTGTCGCCTCGAAGGTGTTCAACAGCCTGTTTGCATCCGGCATGGAGCTGGTCGAAGAGACCGCGCTTTATCTCGATGAAGATGGCAAGAACGCAGCGCGTACACTTCCTCGCCGCGAGGCGCTTAATTATGCCAGTGTTTCCATGCGCCTGACCACGCGGTTGATGCAGATCGCTTCGTGGTTGTTGGTGTTGCGGGCGGTGCGCGACGAAGAAATGTCTGAACAAGAAGCTGGCCAGGACAAGTACCGGATTGGCCAACCAGACAGCCTCCACCTGGCGGCGGAAGCTGCATCTGGTCTGCCTGAGCGGATGCTGAGCCTGATCAACGAGACCGACACCCTTTATGCGCGGGTCGTCCGGATCGACCGCGAGCTCTTTGTGGACGAGCCGACGGAGACTTTTGGCGATGATGCTGCCGGTCAGCTCGCCGCGCTTCGTTCTGCATTTCCGGGATAATCTGCACGTCCCGCCGCATGGACGGCATGCACCGTGCCATGCTTTAGTCCTCCCAAAAGGCCAACCTGAGAAGGCCAGGAGGACGTTCAAATGACTGATGCCCTTGAAACATTCCGCCAGGAGACCCGTGCCTGGTTGGAGGAGAACTGCCCAGAAGGCATGCGCGGTGACTACAGCACCGACGATGCATGCTGGGGCGGTCGCAATTGGACTTTCAAATCGGAAGACCAAAAAGTTTGGCTCGAGCGCATGGGCGCGAAGGGCTGGACCGTGCCAACATGGCCGAAGGAATATGGCGGCGGCGGTCTCACCAAGGAGGAAAACAAGGTCCTTCGTGAGGAGATGCAGCGCATCAAGGCAAAGCCGGCGCATGAGAACTTCGGCATCACCATGCTTGGGCCAGCCCTTCTTCATTTTGGTACGCACGAGCAGAAGCTGCGGTTCTTGCCACCGATTGCGCGCGGTGAGATCCGTTGGTGCCAAGGTTACTCAGAGCCAGGCTCTGGGTCTGACCTTGCCAGCCTCAAAACCAAAGCTGAGGACAAAGGTGATCATTGGCTGATCAATGGCCAGAAAGTCTGGACATCGTATGCTGATCACTGCGACTGGATCTTCTGCCTCGTGCGCACCGATGCTTCGGGACCAAAGCACCATGGTATCAGCTTCATGCTGTTTGACATGGCATCCGAAGGTGTTTCGACCCGGCCGATCAAACTGATCTCGGGCCGATCACCGTTCTGCGAGACCTTCCTTGATAATGTGAAAGTGCCGAAGGACGGTGAAGAGATCGTCGGTGAACTGCATGAGGGCTGGAAGGTGGCAACCTACCTCCTGACCCATGAGCGGGAGATGATCTCGGGCATGAGCATGTCAGGCACCCGTCTGATCGGTCAAATCGCTGCCCAAGAATTGGGTACGGACGAGCGCGGCCAGGTCGCCGACGGTATGCTCCGTGCACGTGCTTCGGAATGTGATGTCGATGGCTGGGCTTATCAGACCCTCCTTCGGTCGGTGAATGATAAGGCCAAGCAAGGGGTCTCTCTCGGCGCGGCGTCATCGATGCTCAAATATTACGGCACCGAGCTCAATAAGCGTCGGATGGAGCTGATGATGGATATCGGCGGTTCCGACGAACTTGAGTGGGAAGACGATCGCACCAATGATGGTGAACGGGCCCGCATGTGGCTCCGGACTCGGGCAAACTCGATCGAGGGCGGCACATCCGAAGTGCAGCTCAACATCATTGCCAAACGGATCCTGGAGTTGCCGAGCTCTTAGTTCGGATAGCTTAGAGTACGGAAAAGCCAGGATTTTCTGGCTTTTCCTCTTTATCGGCCCGTCGGAAATTCGGTTGTCCGTGCGCTCAACTACGAGCGCGCTGGAACAGCCGCTTTCCCTTGCCTATTTGAACTGGCAGGGTATCCAATAAATTGACACGGCTTACGCCAATATCTGACGTCGAGGAGACGCTATGCCGCTTGTGTTGAGCGAAGAGCAGCAAATGCTGCAGGAAACCGCCCGCAATTTTGCTGAAGAGAAAAGCCCCATTTCCGCCTTCCGGCGCATTCGTGACGAGGACGTCGAGGGAAGCTTTGACCGTGACCTCTGGGCCCAGATGGCTGAGCTTGGCTTTGCCGGTATTTTGGTGCCCGAAGAGCATGGTGGCTCGGACTTTGGTTATGTTGGTGCAGGACTTGTTGCCCAGGAACTGGGCCGCACGCTGACGGCAAGTCCCTATCTTGCCACCGCGATCATGGCAGCAACGGGGCTCACAAAGCTTGGGACCGACGATCAAAAGGCAAAGTTCTTGCCGAAGATCGCCGCGGGTGAAACGATCTTTGCGGTCGCTAGCGACGAAGCCCGCAAGCACACACCTAACCACGTGACGATGAAAGCTGAGCGTTCAGGCAATGGTTTCAAACTCTCGGGCGAGAAAGCGTTTGTTGCTGAAGGAACGTCAGCGGATCAATTGATTGTTGCTGCACGCACATCGGGTGCTGAGGATGATCACGAGGGCGTCACCCTTTTCCTCGTTGACGCCAACGCTGCTGGTGTCACGCGTGACCGTATGCGGACCGTGGATGACCGCGCCCATGCCCGCATCACGCTCGATAACGTCGAGGTCGATGGCGATGCGGTTCTGGGTCAGGTCGACCAGGGTCTTCAAGGTCTTGAGATGATCCTGAACGCCGGTCGCGCGGGCCTGGCCTCCGAAATGGCTGGCGCCTCGGAGGCGGCTTTCACGATGACGCTGGATTACCTCAAGCAGCGTGAACAATTCGGTAGCCGGATCGGTAGCTTCCAAGCGCTGCAACATCGTGCAGCTCATCTTTACACGGAGATTGAGATCGCCAAGGCCGTCGCGCACCAAGCGCTCGATGAGCTTGATAGCGATATTGCTGGTTCTGCGTCGGCGGTCAGCCTGGCCAAAGCGAAAATCGGTCAGGTCGCGCGTCTAGCTGCCAACGAGGCTGTGCAGATGCATGGCGGCATCGGCATGACCGATGATTACGACGTCGGCTTCTTCATGAAGCGCGTTCGTGTCGCCAATGAGATGTTTGGCGACAGTGATTTTCACAAAAACCGCCTCGCAGCGGTTCTGCAATACTAGGAGAAGAAGATGAGAGAAGCAGTCATCGTCTCGGCGGCTCGGACGCCAATTGGTAAGGCCTATCGCGGTGCCTTCAACATGACCGGCGCAGTGGCTCTTGCGGGACACGCTGTCAAACACGCCGTGGAGCGTGCTGGCGTTGCTCCTGACACGATCGATGATTGTGTCATCGGGGAAGCCATGCAGCTGCGCACCGGCGGCATGAATCTGGGGCGTCAGGCTGCGCTCCGCGCGGGCCTAGGCTTTGATGTGCCGGGTACGACGCTTGACCGCCAATGCGGCTCCGGCATGGCAGCGATTTCCACCGCGGCCAAGCAGGTCATCGTCGATAACATGACAACGGTTGTTGCGGGCGGTGTTGAATCGATTTCCACCAACCAAACACCTGACGCTCAGATCGTGTTTCCCGATCCTTGGCTGATGGAAAATATTCCTGACACGTATATGCCAATGATCGAGACGGCGGAAATTGTCGCCGAGCGCTATGGCGTGAGCCGCGATGCACAGGACGAGTACGCCTACAATTCGCAGATGCGTACTCATGAGGCACAACAAGCTGGTTTCTATAAGGACGAAATTGTCCCCATGACCAGCACCATGCAGCGCAAGAACAAAGAGACCGGTGAAGTCTCTGAACTCGACGTCACGCTGGAAAAGGATGAGGGTAACCGTCCAGAGACCACGCTAGAAGGGCTCAAGGGCCTGCAGCCGGTCTATAAGAATGGCCGGGTCATCAAAGAGGGCAAGCACATCACGGCCGGCAATGCGAGCCAGCTGTCTGATGGTGCGGGCGCTGTTGTTGTGATGGAAGCGACGGCTGCTGAGAAGGCTGGGCTTCAGCCGCTTGGCCGTTACGTCGGTTTTGCGGCGGCGGGCACCAATCCCGACGAAATGGGTATTGGTCCTGTCTTTGCGGTACCAAAGCTTCTGGAACGCAATGGCCTCAAGGTCGATGATATTGGTCTTTGGGAGCTCAACGAAGCGTTTGCGAGCCAGGTCCTTTACTGCCGCGATAAATTGGGCATTCCTGATGAGCGTCTTAACATCGACGGCGGCGCGATCTCGATCGGGCATCCTTACGGTATGTCGGGTGCACGGATGACCATGCATGCGCTCCTGGCCGGTAAGCGCGTTGGTGCGAAATACGTCGTCGTCACCATGTGCGTGGGCGGTGGACAAGGGGCTGCTGGACTTTTCGAAGTCTACTGATCGAAACTACCGTGCGGGTCAGGTAACACGCCCGATCCGCACGACTTCGCCTTCCTTCGCCGGCTCCGCGTTCCGTTCTCGGACAATCAAGCGCCCGGTCACCGGTAAGCCGCGGACATAAAGACCATCAGGGGTCGCGGCCACCACTTCGACGGGGACAGTCACGACGACGCCCGTCGGTCCGTCGCCCGACACCATTTGAACGCTCATGCCCTTGCCGGGCACCATGAGAAGGGCGTTTTGCGGAACCACGGCGGCCTCGACTTGGAGCGTGCGGATCTCAATGGTCGCGCTGTCACCGACATTGATCCCGGTCACATCGTCCGTATGAATTTCAAGGGCCCGCGTGCCTTCTGACGCCAAGCCGCCGCTCGCTTCGACATAATGCACCCGGCCGCCGCGTCGTTCTCCGTCGATGGCGACCTCGGCTCTATCGCCCGCTGCAATCGTGAAGGCCTCATGCGGCCTGACTTCGGTCTGGACCACGATCGATGAGGTATCGACGACCGAGCCGCAATTGCTGCCGCTGGCTAAGGACGAGCCCGGTTGAGCAGCCAGCGTCTGGACCCGCCCATTAATGGGCGTGGTGAGAGCAACGATCGCGCGGCTGCCATTGTAGCGCAGCTCACAGATGGTTTGACCAGCAACGACTTGCTCACCCAGCCTCACCGGTACGCGGACCACGCGCGCGTTCTCCGCAACACGCAAGGTCACTTCCCGCTCTGGCAGGGCTTGCCCACTAAATTGAAGTGCACGCTCGCGTGCTTCTCCGGCCACCACGGTCACCGCAACGGACGTGTAATAGGTCGGCGGTTCTTTGGGTTCGGGCGCAGGTGCGAGAAGTGTTTCGATATGGAGCGCCGCGACAATCGTGAGCACCACCAAGGGACCATAGGAGGTGAGCGCCGAGAGGAGGGCGTTGGACTTCGGCTCCAAGTCTGGTTGCTCGTCAGCCGATGTCATTGAACCTCGCTCTTGTTAAAGCGAGGCCATGTCCTCGCTATGCTCCTGCGCATCCGTCACACGTTGTTGATTTTTCTCAGAAGCTCGATGCCAAATCAGAGTCTTACAAATCGGGCCTAAGCAACCCGAAACCGATAAGGCATCATTTGAAATAAGTTCGATGCGTGCGCGATAGGTCCGCCCGTCTTCGGGATTGTAGATGCTGCCTTTTTGCCAGCATCCCCCCTCATTGGTCTTGAAACCACTCAGCAAACTCATGCCGACAATCGGCCGATCACGTAGGGACCGATCGCGATTGTTGCTGTCATAAGCCTCGGATGCCGACGCCTCCGGGCTCAGCCAACGGACAACGCCGCAGGGCGTTCCGTTACCGCAGTCCTCGATCGTGATGATGGAGCTGCGGTCATCGGTGTACCAGTCCCCCGCGACGTCGAGGTCAGCAGCGTGGGCACCCAGCATCGGGCCGAAGATCAAAAAGATGGCGCTCCAAAGTCCCCATGCGCGCATAGTAGCCGTCCAAAATCCCTCATTCTAAATGTGGCGTGACTTCGCCTGCGTCCGCAAGTCACATCTGGCCTGCTCCACCTCACTATTCCGTAAAACATGGTGAAGGCATTGAACCGGCTTCGCGATTGCTGGCGCTGTGAAGTCGCTCTTGCTAGGCGAAGCCCTCTCGCTCAGTCCGGCGGGAGTGAAGGAGAGACGATCGTGAGCACCGATGACATGACCGGCAGAGTGAAGCTGGCCGTCCAAAAGAAGGGACGCTTGGCTGATGACACGTTTGAACTGCTCAAACGCTGCGGTTTGTCGGTCAGCCAATCGAAAAGCCGTCTTTATGCGCGGATATCGGAACTGCCGATCGATCTTCTTTTGGTGAGAGACGATGACATTCCGGCATTGGTGGCAAGTGGCGCGAGCGATCTTGGTATTGTCGGCGGCAATGTTTATGAAGAGGAGCGCCGTGCCGGTCGGTTGAAAGACCGTGTGCCGATGGTTACCGAGCTTGGGTTTTCGCGCTGCCGCCTCTGTATCGCTGTCCCTAAAGAGCTTGAGTATCGCACGCCCGTTGATTTGAGTGGGCTGAAGATTGCGACGTCTTACCCAGCGCTCACCGATCATTGGCTAGCGGAAGAAGGGGTCAAAGGCGCTGAATCAGTGATCATGAATGGTGCCCATGAGATTGCGCCCCGCCTCGGCGTTGCTGACGCTGTTTGTGATATCGTTTCGACTGGCGCGACGCTAGAGAGTAATGGCCTTGTCGTGGCGGAGACCATTTATCAGTCTCAGGCTCTTTTAATCGGTGGCGACCTCTCAGCCGCGCCTGAAAAAGCAAAGACAGCGAAAGCGCTCCGCCTACGTATCGAAGGCGTAGAGCGGAGCCGTGATGCCAAATACGTCATGCTCAACGCACCGCGTGCCGCGCTTGATGAGATCACCGCCGTTCTACCCGCGGCCGAACGCCCAACCATCCTCGAGCTAGCAGGAGAGGGCGACATGGTTGCGGTGCATACCGTTTGCCAAGAAGCAGTGGTGTGGGAGATGCTTGAAGAGCTCAAAGCGCTTGGTGCGAGCGCTATTCTCGTTCTCGACATCGATAAAATGCTGGCATGAACGGTAAAGCTAAGCGTTGACGCAGCCGCAATCCGCCGCCATGAGACCCGCTCCTAAGCTGCTGTAGCTCAGAGGTAGAGCACTCCCTTGGTAAAGACGATTTCCGTTGAATTTCCAGGGTTTTTATTTTCTTTCTTCCTATTTTGCCCCGCTTTTGCTCCCGCTTTGTTCACCCCAAACGGTACGCGGTACCATTAGTGCACTGATATTATAGTTCTAGTGCGTCTGTGCTCTTGTCCATATAGTCCGGGTGGAAACGAGCGTAGTGTTTCCGGGTGACGCGGATGTCCGAATGTCCAAGTCGGTCGGCGATTTCCTCCATGCTAACCCCTGCCTGCGCCATCCAGACACCGGACGTATGACGAAAAACGTGGTGGGGGTTTCCCCCGTGGTCGATGCCAGCCCGTTCAAATGCCCGCTCCAGCGCCTTCCTCAAAGTCTTGACGCGCTTCCCCCTCCACATAATGACGGGGCCGCCGCGAAGCTCTTCCGGCACGCTCTGAAGGGCCTTCATCGCGGATTCGGTGAGGGGCACCTCACGGGCGCGTTTCTTGCCGCCGTCCTTTGGTTGGAATGCCACGCGCTTTCGGATGAGGTCGATATGGTGCCAGTCAAGCGATAGGATGGCCTCGCGCCGCGCGCCGGTGGCTACCGCAAGTTGGATGTAGAGTCGGGCGTGATGTTGGGCCTCGTCGAGGACGGCTCGCACTTCATCCCGCTCTAGCCATCGGTCTCTTGGTGGACTGGCAGATGGTAGTTCAATGACCGCGGGGGTTAGTGGGTCGTGCCGTCTGAGGGCTGCTGCCAAGACGCCCAGTTCCCGTCTGACTGTCGCTGGCGTGACACCGTCATTAACCCGCAGACGACTGTAAACGCGGCAGCCCTCGCGCGTGATTTGCGAGGGGGCCAGTCCACCAAAGACAGATAACAGCGGGTTTCTCGCATAGTAAGCCGCTTGGCTGGTACGCTGACGACCGTCAGGATGATCCATGTCCGCAAGATAAAGAGCCAGTATCTCATCTACTGTATCGCCCCCCGTAGCCTGTTTCTCTGCGTGCGCGATGTTCGCGGCGATGATCTCGGCTTTGGCTTTATTGGCTTCGGTAGCGGGGACGCCGGTGGTGATCCGACTCCCGTTGATCCGGCAGACCCATTGCCCTCGGTGCTGCCCAAGGGTCCATCCTCTATGCGCTCGATCTCTGCCCATGATACCAAAGTGGTCTTGGGGCCAAGAACGATAGTACGCAACTCATCCCGTTTGATCATGCGGTAGACCACGCCCCGGCTGCACTGCCAGCGCTCTGCAAGCTGTGTGATGGTAAGGGGTGCCGGACGCATCAGCTAGCGCTCGCCTCCTTCTCCCTGTTTTTAATAAATCCCATCACGTCTCCGTGTCGGCTCTTGCCGCACCATCGGAAGCGCGTCGTGCCCGGCCAATAGTCCAATCGAGTGCCGAGAAGGTCGCGGCTGTAATGCGTGTCACAATGGCGGGTCCATTCCGGCCCGGGATCAAATGCGTCGCGTCTTGCCTCCTTCTCCTTCTTTCGCCGTGCACGGATCGCATTAAACATCTCACCCATTTCACTGGTCATGCGACGGCCTCATTTGCCAGCTCCTTAAGCCGATCATGAGCCCTCCACATTCGGCTCTCTGCTAATGCCCAATCAATCGAAAGCTTGGCTTTCTCGGTGGGGTCGAGGCCCGCGGTATTAACCGCCGACAACGCGTTATAGTAGGCCCTCGCATCTTCCAACTCTTGTGCGGCCTCCTCTAGTGTCATCTCTCTTCTCCTTACTCGTCAGTTTTGATGGTCGCCCGCCGCAGCGCTGAAGCCCGAAAAAGAACCGCGGCGGGCTATCTGCACGGCACCAGACGTGCAGGGTTCTGGGTTAGGCTCCGACAAGCGTTCGAGAAATGACTCTGGACTGATGCTCTGTTGTCTCTCGCTCCTCTAGGATAGAAACTCCGGGAACGAACGTAACAGCCTCGGCAAGGGCATAACTCCCATCGGGGTTGTGTTGCTGTGTCGTGACCTGAACCACGCATCCACCTACAACTTCCATGGCCTTGGTGCTTTTCATCCAGCCCTCGGACTGGCTGCTGGCCTTACAAATCAGCTTCCACGTGTCGCCGTCGCCAAAAAAGGTGGTGTCAGGAACGTTCGCCCGTGTTCCGCTGGCCTCGTTGTTGCCTAAGGTTTTTTCGGTCATAGTTTTTTCCTTCTTTCCATGATGTGAAGTCTTTGCCTCGCCTCCCGCTTACGGAGCGCACCCCACAGGCGACGGTACGCATCCCAACAGGTGCGAATATCCTCACACGAACATTCGCGCGGGTTGTTGTTGCGCTCGAAGCAGGGGCGGGGGTTCATGCGGCTATCCTCTCTGCAATATCGTCTTTAAGCGCATGAAGAAGCGCAGATTGGGTTGTGTCTTTGCGTGCGAGAGCCGCGACCACGGTTTGGTCGACCGTGTCTTGCGTCACGATGTGGTGGATGATGACAGGCTTGGTCTGCCCTTGACGGTGAAGTCGCGCGTTGAATTGCTGGTAGAGTTCGAGCGACCATGGAAGACCAAACCACACAGCGATGTGGCTGCCCGCTTGGAGGTTCAGGCCGTGCCCGGCGCTTTGGGGGTGTGCGAACAGTTGGGGGATTTCGCCTCGGTTCCACTTCTCGATGACCCCTGGATCGGCTGACAAATCGACGCCGTTCGGGAACGCGTCTTTCAGGCGGGCCAAATCGCTTTTAAAGCTGTAGGCTATGAGCACTGGGGCCCCGTTCGCCCCAGCCACGATGTCGTGTAGAGCCTCGATCTTGGCGGTGTGTATTTCTGTCCAAGAACCCTGGTCATCCGTGTAAATAGCACCGTTGGCGAACTGCAAAAGCTTGCCCGTCAGTGCCGCGGCGGAGAATGCCGCGATAGTCTCATCCTCTAATTTCAGAAGAAATTCTCGTTCAAAATCGCGGTATTGCTTCCGCGTCCCTGGGGGTAGAGCAACCTCGACGTAATTATCGAACCGGTCCGGCATCCTGAGATAGTCTTCGGCTTTCAGGACCAAGACGATGTCCGCTATCGCGGCATAGATTTGTTCTTCCGCCCCCGGCTTAATTTCCCAAGTGTAGCCCATGTAATCTGACGTGAAGTACCGATCGCGATAATGCGTAAACGACTTGCCGAGACGTTCGCCCCCGTCGAGTAGAAAGAGTTGCGCCCAGATATCGAGGAGCCCGTTCGGTGCCGGGGTGCCGGTCAGTTCCACGAGGTTCTCTACGCGCGGCAGCACCCGCCGCAACGCTTTAAAGCGTTTCGCGCTACGGTTCTTAAAGCCCGAACTTTCGTCGAGGACGATTGTATCGTAGGGCCATCGGCCAAGCCGAGAAATCTTCTCCCCACAGATTTCCTTGATAAGCCAGGGGAGGAGATCCACACCGATGAGGTGGATCGTTGAGGTATCGTGTTCGATGATCGCGTTTCGTTGCGCCGGGGTTCCCGAGATCACCCGATGAGAGAGGTGCGAGACGTGCGCCCATTTCCCGATCTCCGCTGGCCACGTGGACTGAGCAACGCGCTTCGGTGCGACGATCAAGACACGATGAAGATCGAAGCCGTCATAGATATCTGCTAGGGCGGTCAATGTGCTGACGGTCTTACCGAGACCCATATCGACCCAGAGTGCACCTTTGGCTGTATCTTTGATGAAAGACGCCATGCGCTCTTGGTATGGATGGAGGCTATCACGCGACATTCATGGCCTCGAAGTGTCGAATCTTCATGAGTTCAGCTCGGATCGTCGCGCGCCCGGTGATGGCGCTATCGACAACGTAAACGGTCTCGCCTTGCTCCCGCATTTCGTCGTGCCGAAACTTCTGCAACTCAGTCGGTTTCTCGCCGGGCGCTTTAAACTCGATAAAGAAGTAGTGGCCCTTCTGACTAAAGCGTCGATCAGGACGCCCCCGTGCATTGACGACGTTCACTTTCTCCACAGAAAAGCCGTGTTCTTTGGCGAATTTGCAGACGGTCTGTTCGATACGCGCTTCTGGACCCATGTTCTTAGTCCTTCCTGTACCGATGACCTTCGAAACCTGCCGCGGCAAGTGGGAAATCGTGCAACCAGGGCGGGTTCGTGGCGAGCCGTAGAGATAGATCATCCGCGTTGAAGGACCGGTCGTCGATGGCTTCGGTCACAACTTCGTCGTGTACGGTCAAAACGATTTGGTAGGCACCGGACCGTTCGATGGCGAGCATGTTCTCGGCCAGAATGTCCCGGCTCAAACTTTGGCACGCATTCTCGACAAGCTTGCCGCCGTAGGTATGCGCGCGACCCCATTGCCGCGTGATCGGATCAACCTGCATGTAGGTAACTGTATCGTCGCGTCGGCTGATCTTCGGATCGAAATAAACTAGGAAGTTCCCAGACGGAAGACCCATCAGAAGGTAGTTGAAGCCCTTAAATCCGAACGCCTTGAAAACGAGATGTTTGCCTGCACGAAACCGTTGCCCGGGTCGGCTGATAGCATCCCGGGCGGCGTTCTCGCAATCATACCAGAGTTGCCGGATCGCCGGATGCCGGTCGCGCCAAGCGAGTTTCACGCTCTCAGACGCCAGCCACTCGATCGGGTCAATCGGCTCGTCTTGTTCTTCGTTGCGCTCTTCGCCCCACTTGGTCCAATTCGCTTTCGCTCCGGATACGAATCGCGGGTCAAGGTTCGCCTGGATTGTACCCCAGTGATCCATCATCTTGACGCCGTAGACCTTGGCGAAGGTCTGAAAGGCACCGACGCCGCCCTGATACCCGAGCGCGAGTTCTGGCACCTTGCCCATCACGTTCCGCTCGGTTTTGGAGATGTCGTCCGGCTCTTTACCGAGAAGGCTGCCCGCCGTGACGTTGTAAAGGTCTGGCCCTTCACTGCGATCGTAGGCAGCGAAGGCATCGAGCTTCCATCGTTCGTTCGCCAGCCAGGCGTTCGCTCGGCCTTCGATGTTGGAGAGGTCCGACACGACAAGCTTCCGACCCTTTGGTGCCACCAGGACACCGCGCAAAGCGGCAGAACCGAACAGCATACGATCCTCGAAAAGAAGGTCGGCAACCCCAGATTTCAGTGCACCGATGTATAGGTCTACCGAGGGCTTGGGTGGTTTGCCTGACTTTTTCGCGTCCTTTAGCGCTTCTTTACGGGTCGAAGGCGGCAGCCCGCGAGACGGGAGGTTCTGCGGTTGAAACGTCCGCCCGGCCCAACGCCGCGTCCGGGCAGCGCCGCTAAACTGGAGACCGCCGCGAAACCGTCCGTCAGGGGACGTTGCAGGACCCAACGCCGCATACTTGGCGGTGGACGTTTTGTTGGCGTTGATGCTGATTGTGATGAGTTCAGAGAGTTCGGGCCAAAGATCCCCCCGCTTGAGGACGCTTTCTAACGTCGTCTTCTGCGTGTCCGCGATCCCGAGGTCATAGGAATCGTTGAGATAAGCGAGGAATTGGGCGCGCTGAGTGGGTTTCTCCACGGCGCCATTCGTCAACTCGCGAAACCGCGTGAATAGAGCTTCTTTCTCGTCCACGGCAGCTTGGGCGCCCGCGGCGACAAGCTCGCCGTCCACCGCGAAACCTCGGTCGTTCATGGCCTGATCGAGATGATGGACTGCGAGCCCCTCGCCTTTGTAATTCCAACTTGGGAGACGGCGATAAATCTCTCGCATCGCGACAATATCTTGAAGCGCGTACTCACAGAACCGGGCCCATTCATCCGGGTGCGTTGTTCGGTCATACCGATCGGCCTTGTGGTTCTTGGGAGCAGGGGAGCAGAAGCGGTTGATGAGCTTCTTCCCGTCGTCGAGCTTGGCCTGCCCTTCGCCGAGACCAAAAATACTACTGAGCTGACCAAGGCCCCCGGGGAAACCGTGCGCCATTGCCCGGGCCATGGTGCAGTGCCAGCGCGTAAGATCAGTATCAAGACCGAACGCGTGCTTGATCACATTGCGGTCGAACATCGAATTGTGGGCGACAATCTCACCTTCGCCATCTTGGAGGGCCCGGCGGAGATCTTTCGGCATCGGATCGCCGTTTGTGACGTCCCACAACACGGGGTCGCTATCGTTAAACGTATAGCTGAACAGAAGAACCTCGCTCGTGCGGGCGTACTCATACGTACCGAGATCACGAGGGCTCTGCGTGTTGTAAGTCTCTGTGTCGAGATAAAGCGTCATTAAGGAATCCAAGAAAAGGTCCCCGAGGGCGGCATGGACACCCCCGGGGTGGGGAACGGCGGGTCCAGGGCAAGTTCCGCCGTTCGGTCGTTGGCCTCCCCATGCGAGGCGCCTAGCTCGTCTACGGGGGGAGGGAGACGAGAGAGCGCTAGGCGCGACCAATCAGGTTACGCCGCAAGCGGATCGTCTTCGTCGGCAATCTCACCAAAACCAGACATAGCTTTCTCGGCGGGAACGTGCGTCCCGTCCAAAGGTTCGTCGTCACTGGCGAATTGGATAGCGATCAACGTAGCGTTGACGCGCTTGCCGTAGTTGTTGTTCTGTGCCCAGAGTTGAATCTTGGCATTCACACGACAGCCGCCATAGATTGGATTATCGTCTTCGGAACCGACAACCTCGGCTCGGGCGTTGAGCACCAGAGGTCGTTTTTGGTTGTTGGCAGACACAACCACGAGGCCTTCGTATTCCGGGCGGCCCTTATCGTCGCCGTCACGTAGACAGAGTTTGTCGGAAGGGAGTTTCTTACCCTTCAGCTTCTCTTGAATCAGCTCGTCAATTCGAGCCTCGATCGCGATAATCGCTGCTGCGTCGATCTTCGGATCGAGCATCAGCACCGCGCCGCACTTCCCTTCCTCACCATTGATCACGGGCGGGGTAAAAAGATGGGGGAACGACACACGGACGTCCTTGATCATCAGCATACCATCATTGTCAAACATGGTTTTCTCCGTTTTTGGGTTACGATTTAAGCAGCCAATTCTTTAAAGCCCGCCAGAGGATCGATCACGATGGCATCTCTCTTGTCCGTTTCCGGAACAAGTTTCGGGGCGCCTTCCGGCGCGACAGCGTACTCAGCGAGGATCTTGTGATCTTTGCCGAGCATCTTCTCCATCTTCCCGATAGGTAAAGGGGAGCGGGGGAGGAGATCATCGACCTTGTGACCGCGGACCTTTTTCAGGGCTGCGGCAAGGTCTTCTTCATCGGTCCAACGGCGCCGGGTTTGCCCGATCACCAGCTTATGACCCGGGATGGTCTCCCCCTTAAGTGCAGCTTCCTGCGCGCGCGCCCAAAGTGAGTCGGCCCAGTCTTTGATCAAAGACGTGTGCGGTAGAAGACCCGCGATATCCTCAAGCGTCAACGGCTCCCTACCCGAAACGACAGGCAGAGATTCGGTCTCGGATGATGCAAACTCTGCACGAGCCGTTTCCAACACGAACTGGGCGAGCGCAGGACATGCGGCCTTGGCTTTACAAAACTTACACTGATCGTCGCCGGGATTGAAGATCGGACTATCCTGCTCCACTGCTTCGACTGCGGGGAGAAGCTCGGTGTTGACCCAGGCCAGAAGTTCTTCGGCTGATATCTGCCACTCGCTGACCCCATCGATGCGGGGTTGGTGGATCACGAGCGTGAAATGCTCCACGTCATAAAGAATGCTGAAGGTCTGGTAGACCCCGAGCGCATAAAGCATCGCCTGTTTGTTGTTCTCGGCGCTGACATTGACCCCGCGACCGAATTTCAAATCAACGACGTACACGTGCCCGTCGTCGCCAAGGACAACAGCATCGGCGGTACCAAAGCCGCCCGGGACATAGTCGTCAAACGGAACACGCTGTTCGACGAGCAACGAACCCGGCAGAGACCGCACATAGTCAACATACTGTTGAACGAAATCAGCAAAGTCTTCAGTGATCTTGATCTTGTAACCATCGACCTCGATAACCTGACCAAGACAGCTAATCGCTTCGCGATCCTCTTTCAGACACGTCTCAGCGACAAAATGCGCAGCGGTGCCTTCGGCAGCGGCTTCGCCCGGCTCTGTGTGGTAGTCCGCCTCAAGATCAACTGAAGCGGGGCACGCCATCCATCGGTGCGCGCCACTTGCAGAAAGGCGTGCGTGGGCGGCCATTACGCAGCCTCGTTCGCTGACGCCAGCTCGGTTTTGGCGGCTTCGATCACCGCGGCGTAGGACGTCTTGGGGACGTTCTTGAAAATCGGTTTCGCACCGGCCGCGACAAACCTTTTTAAGAGCAATATGAGAGCGTCGCGGCCAAATTCGTCAGAGTAGTTTGTCAAAGCCGCGAGAACGTCGGCTTGAGAGACTTCTTCTCCGGGTTCCGGGGCGGCTTCCGGTGTCGCCTCTTCAATGACGGGTGGTTCTTCCGCGAGCGGCGGAAGTTCGGGAGCTGGATCAACTGAGATGGTCCTACCCGAATTGGCTTCTAAAGCCGCCGCGAGGCGGTTTAGGGCTTCGGTGTTTTCGGCAAGCGCTTGTTCTAACATGGTTATCTTCTCAAGTTCAGTTGACGGATGTGATTAAGCGGCTTCGGCCAGAGAGGCTTGGAGTGTTTCAGTACCCGCCTGGGGGACCCTAAGGGGGCGGTCCCAGTCACCGCCGAGCACGTCAGATAAAGCGTTCTCGATCAGGGTGCGGATTTGCAACAGAACCGGGAGGGTAAGGCCGGGCGCCAACCAAGTTGGCAAGGATTCACAAACTTGATGGGCAAGAGTGAATGCGTAGAGCGCTTCGGGATGGTCGAGCGGCGTGGCTTCGTAAATAGAGCGAGCGTAGGTTGCCGCAGTGAGGTGGTTCGCAATATCTTGCCGCATTTGCGAAGACATCACACCGCCGTCGAGATACCGGCGGACATCTTGGATGACGTGCTCGGCGGGCGGATGAATCTGCGCGTGCATCTCTAGGACAGCATCTTGAACGCGTATCGTAACAGCAATCCATTGGCTCGCTGACAATTCAGGCAAAGCCAACTCGTCGAGGTAGCGCCTCAAATCATGCAACACGTTGCCGATGCCGATCGCCCGGTACTGAAG
Source organism: Pseudomonadota bacterium (assembly GCA_039818345.1). Classification (GTDB taxonomy): domain Bacteria; phylum Pseudomonadota; class Alphaproteobacteria; order Caulobacterales; family Parvularculaceae; genus Parvularcula. Next base: position 88,672 of record JBCBUC010000012.1, read on the forward strand.
GTCCTTCGCCAAAGCAAAAGAGAACCACTCGGGGCAGTCCATCGTCGTCTTTACGTAGCAGTCGAGCGCGCAAAGCGTAGCTTCGTCATGGTCTATACTTTCGAGTTCCATTGTTCGTTTCCCTGGTGACGAGACCAATAATCACGCAAAGATGGGATTAAAGCAAGATGGTTTACGCAGAAAATGCAAAAAAAATCACGCAAAGAAGGTTTTTTAGGTTGATCAGCGCAAGAAAACTGACCAAAAGACTAATGAGAGTTTAACGGGGACCCTGCGTGGAAACGATTTTGGCGGCCATAAAATTCGGTTGGACGAGCGGGCCGTTCATCCTCATCGCGTCAGCGACGATGGGGGCCGCGCACGCCCTAAATGAGTGGCGCCTTCGTTGGACCGCGAGTTTGTTCTTGTTCGGCTATATGTTCAGCGTCGGTGTCCGAAAGATTCTTGTGCCTGCAGACGTCACAATGGCGACAGTGCATCTTTATCATGTGCCGCTATGGACTGACCATCTCCGGCACCTGGTGGCGATCCCGCTCTTTATTTATATGCTTACGCGCCGACCTGAAGAAAAACGGGGACCGCAATTCGTTCAACCTCAGTGGTGGTTGATGCTGCCTTTGGTTGCCGAACTTTCGCTGACTCCAATGTACGCGAGCCAGGCGTCTCAATACTTAAGAATGTTGTGGGGTGGTAGCGCGCCCGCTTACTTTCAACACCACGATATCAGCGCAGGAATGGTGTTCGCGTTTCAACTTGGCGCGTTCTGGGTCTACGTCGTGTTGGCGTTTTGGCACCGCGCGCTTGCGGTGCTGCGTGAGAAAAGGACGCTCAACTGATGGTCAAGCGTCCTTTGCTTAATCAATTAGAAAACCAAGAACGACTGAGCCCATTCAACCGCCCGGGTGAGCAGGGGGATCGTGTCGTTAACGTAAAGCGTAAAACCGCTCTCGGCCGCTTCATCACTCAGCGCAGCGTGGGCTGGGACCAAAGCGACCAACAAAGCGTTGAATGCCGCGAACGCTGCGACTTTACCGTTGATCACGGCTTTTCGAAGCGCGTGCGCCATACCCCGCAGTTTGAGGGCTATTCCGCGGGCTTTAGGTGTTTTGGCCACCGGGCCGTCAACCTCAACCGCGGTATCCCAAGCGACACAGATTTCATCCGCAATATCGACTGCCGATTCCTGGTCGCCCCGGATCATTGCTGCCGCGAAACGAGGAGCGCCTAGAACGGTCACTCGTTCAGCCTTTCTGAGCGCCTCGACCTCACGGTCGTGGCGAGTTGCATCATTGTGCATGGTTTACCTCCGGTAGTTGCACCGGAGGACGATAATCCGCGTCTGTTAACCAAGATACACCGCAACGCAGCATCCCAAATTGGGACAGTTATGTTTCAATATAGGAAGTCCGCGAAAGCCGTGCCAAAAAACAAGGTAAACGGTTATTTCTTATGTACAAACAAATCTTAAGGCACTACTTTACTCTTGTAAGTTGAGGGGTGCGTCGTGATTCGTAATAACTCCCAGAATCGAGGTCAAGTTGTCGACTTGGCGATCGAGAAACTAAAACGAAATTCGGACGAGCCGCTGAACGCTTCGCTTCTTTTGGCGATCACATTTATTTGCCGAAAAGACATTACGAGCGACCGAGGCCGGGCAAAGACTCTTAACTTAACTGATTGAGGCGTGCCCGTTCACTGATTTCCATCCCTTCAAGAAGGGTCCGGATTTCTTGAGTGTCCTTGCCTGCGTACATGGCCTCAATAATCGTCGCTAAGACGTCGGCTTTCTCATCGATGTGCTGCGGGTGCGGAAAAGACGCCCAATCGTCCAAAGACGGGTGGTCCGGGTCAGCTTTAGACATTTGAAACGTGCGATAAGCGAAAAACCGAATCACAAGACCGAGGGTCGCCCGATCAAGAGTAAACGGTGGGCGCTTGTCTAAATAGGCTGGACTGACGCCGAAAAAATCCGCGATGAAGTAAGCAGTATCGCGTTGGCAGGTACCGCCTCGGTCGAAAATGGATCGAAGGGTGCTGTCGGCCATCCCCATCGCCTTCGCGGCAGTTCCGATCTTCCAGGGTTTATTATTAGGGGACTCTTTGATCCCCCGTTCTTCGATCAACTTCATCAAGCGGTCGGTATCGAGCCGTATCTCTTTTCTCGGTTCTTCAGACATCTCACAGATATCGCGAAGTTGGCTTTGGCGGTCCATCAC
>JBCBUC010000013.1:0-85113 GCA_039818345.1 Pseudomonadota bacterium
ACCCAATTATTGATCAATATGAATCCAAAATCTTTTGTGTAATGACAAAAACCAGCCAACCACTAACACGCGATGGAATTCATTCTATAAGGCGTGAAGTAAGAGGTGTTTTAAATTATCTTGACGCGATCGCTTATGGTGTCGAAGTGGGAACTTACAACGGCTCCATCGTCGAAACTTATCTGGGATCAGTAATGAGGAATTATACGTCGGACTTTATTCATGAATATGAATTAGGTAGTCCTGCACACTTTGCGGCGCTGATACGATTTACAGAACAAAGTCGATCCGACTGACCCGCCCGCTTTTTACGCTGCCGCTCTGAATGACAGAATGACGTGTTCAAAGGGAGCGGGTCAGTGACGCTGTTATCTTTCGTTTGCAAGAAGCACCACAACTGACACTGTGAAACTTACGCAAATTTTTGCGACAATATCAATTGTGCTTCTCATAAGTCTTAGGCGGGTAAATGCAAAACCTGAGTCTCGAACGTTTATTCCGCTGCTACTGTCTGTGTCGGGATCACGGATGGGCAGTAGCTGTCGAGATAGGCTTTGTGTGACGGTAGGCCTGCGGCGGTTTTGACGACATTGGCATCGATGTTCTCCAAGAACGCACGGATCTCATCAGCCTCCATTGCATCAGCGATCGGATGATAGGTTTCAGGCATTAGCCCTTGGCCCAGCATCACCTGCACCCAGGAGTTATCTGCGAACAACTCGTCATTGGCACGAAACACGCGTCCTGTTTCGTGAAAGAGGTCCATCCGGTGCTTGAGGCTCGATGGGATATCCATCGTCCGGCAATGGCGCCAAAAATCGGTATCCGTACGATCAGTCAGGTGATAATGCAGCACGATAAAGTCGCGCACGTGCTCAAATTCATAGAGCATCTGATTGTTGAACTCATTGATGTCTGCCTGGCTCACACGGTCGTGGGGGAACATTCCAATCAACCGGATAACAGCGCGTTGAATGAGGTGAATGCTGGTCGATTCAAGAGGTTCAATGAACCCCGATGACAGTCCGATTGCGACACAATTCTTATGCCAATGCGCACGTCTCGTCCCTGTCCTGAAGCGGATCACCCGCGGCTCCGTCAGCGGCGGCCCATCGAGCTGGGACAACAAGAACGAGCGGGCTTCATCCTCGCTCATGTAACGACTGCTGAAGACGATTCCGTTGCCCGTCCGATGCTGAAGAGGAATTTGCCATCGCCAACCTGCATGATGCGCGATCGAACGCGTATACGGAACAGGGTCGCGGACCGACTCCGTTTGAACGGCAATCGCGCGATCACATGGCAACCAATGAGTCCAATCATCATAGCCGACGCCGAGCGTATCGCCGATCAAGAGACTTCGAAAACCGGTGCAGTCGACGAAAAGATCGCCTTCGATCACCTGTCCGTCGTCCATGGTGACACTGGCTACATCGCCGTCAGGTGCGCGCGTCACCTCAGCGATCTTTCCTTCCCGGCGCACGACGCCATGATGTTCCGCCATCTTTCTCAGGAACGAAGCGTAGGCAGACGAATCGACATGATAGGCGTAGTTAAGACCCAGCTTAGGCAGATGGGCAAAACGCCCTTTTTCTGCGGCAATCAGTTCTAGACAGTAGTCTCCAAAGTCCTTGGCGATCCCCATGTCGACGCCGCGCCGCCAAAAATGCTGAAATCCCGCGGTCCAATGATCTTTGCCGGTGATACCGAAGGAGTGAATATAGCGGTGGTCCACATCTCGCCAGTTCTCAAAGGCGATTCCGAGCTTAAACGTTCCGCTTACCGACTTCATCATTTCAGCTTCATCGATGCCCAGCAGCCGATTGTAGGTGAGAAGCGTCGGAATGGTCGCCTCGCCGACGCCAACAGTTCCGATGGCATCGGATTCAATCAGTACACAGTCGACAACTTTTTCTAGCGTTTTCCCGATCGCGGCTGCCGCCATCCATCCTGCCGTTCCACCGCCGGCGATGATCACTTTTTTTCGCTTTTGTTGCTCGTTCATGGCCTTGGTCTCATCTGTTGAGCCGATTGAGGAGGTATGAGCGGGTTCGGCGGGCTCCTTCGGCATCGATTTTTCCCAAAATTCCCTTAGCATGTTCAGGGACATGCGCCGCTGTTTCATCGTTTGCTTGAAAGACGTAATGATCAAACACATCGCGCCAGATATCACGTTCCCCTTGCGGAAGATCTCGGATGGTCATCATGGCATGGTTGAGAACATCCTGCGGTGTACCGAGAAATGCGGGAACGGTTCGCCACCAGTAATTCACCAGGATGTTAAACCCCGAAAGCGACTCCACATGATGCCACCACATGGATGGTATAAAGAGCCCGTCGCCGGGTTCGAGATTGGCAACGATCGCGTGTTTCATCGCCTCGGCAAAACGAGGAAACCTTTCGAGATCAGGCTGGGCGAAGTCGACGAGGCTGATGGGCCGACCGGCTGGTGTGACCTCAAACGGGCCGATATAAAGATTGGGTGTTTGGTCCGGAGGAAACAAGATGAAGCGTCTGCGACCGGCCGCAACACACGCTAAATTGAGGGGTAAATCATTATGCGCAGCAATGCGGGTACGCGACCCTATCCAAATACTAGCGAGCGGATTGGTGTCGCCAAAAGGAACGTCATTATGCTCTCTAAAACCTGGGAGGACGTCATCAACGGTGACCGAAGCCAAATAGATGAGTGGCGCATCGTCTCGGTCTGCACCGGCCGCAATGCGGCGCAGCACTTCAGACATCCGTGCGTTTCCGTGATCAGCATTTGCGCCATCAAAGGCGTCGTTATAGAAGATTCGACCACCGAGCGTTGACCCACCTACCGTCACCGGAACAATAGCGCCCTTATCAAACCTAGACAGATAGTCGAACAAGGATGAGGCAGACTTTTCGGCGGTCTCGACAACGGGCCAATGTTTGACGATTCCCCGCAGGATGATCGGTTGCTGTGCGTTTACGATTTCATCGGAGAGCTGACAGTTGATCGGATAAGAGGTTTCCTCCGCCGCCCGGGGCGTTGCAAGATCCGACGGCAGACGACTTACTTCTGTCATGAACGAGACCGCGCCAGTTGCTGGTTCTTCTTTCTAATCAGGCTGACAAACTGAGATAACGAAGCGACAGCCATATAAATGGGTTGAAGCATCCCTGCCCTTTGCAGCCGATCGAGCTCCGATGCTGCAAGTTGCTGGAGCCGCTCTTCAGCAATCGTATAATATCCTGCTAATCGTCCCTGTGCGCCATTATCAAGGGTAATATCGAGGGTGAATGGTTCGATAAGTTCAAACTCGTTCAACATCGCAGAGAACGCTGGAATTGTTTGTTCGGCGTCATCGATCGCACCAAGTAAAGATGCAATTTCCTTCAGGAAGTCTGTTTCACCGCCGTGATCGTGAAAAAGAGCCTCTCCCTCTTGGGTTCCGACCCTTGCATGATCGATATCGATGTGAACTTCCATCGGTGTATCAGGACCTGGTTTCCCTGCAAACCCGATGAGAAAAGGCTGCATACGAACAGCAAGAGGGAGGTAGTGTCCGTTCCATCCGTCGTTATCAAGAAAGAGATTTTCGCCTTCTTCTAAGCCAAACAAGGAATAGGGACGAAATTTTCCTGTCTTTTGTTCTTTAGAAAAGACGATCGGGTAAAGCGCTTGGGCCTCACGAAATTCCTGTGGGAACAGCGGTGCGGCCATGATGGCGTCACCCAAGCTTGCGTCCCTCTTGGTGATCACGCGGATATCTTTATGCTCTACACTGTTGAGTTGAACATGTTTCGGCACGTCGATACCCCTTTAAACTCTGCTCAGACCATGGCTGACGATATGATTAATCAGCTCACGATTGGTTGGTAGACCGGCTGAATAACGCGCCGCCTTTGCCTGTACATCGTCAAATAGTTGACGCAGCATAGTTCCATCATTCTTCCGCCTACGTGTTGACGCGATATGCGTCTTAAACCCCATACCATACATGACGTAAGCATAGCTGGCTGCAGGAAAAATTTCGAGAGACTGTGTGAAATCTTCACGCGATGGCGGTTGATATTGCCACTGCTCGAGGAGATCGCGGAGGCGCGGCGTCCACGTCTCTGGATCTCTGTGGTCACGCCAATAGGGTTCGTGACGCTCGCTCAAGACATAGTGCAGCTTCAAAAAGTCGATGATCCGGGACCACCGATAGGAAAAGCGGTTGTTAAACTTGGCCGCTGCTTGTTTCATCACGGCATGGTGGGGAGGTAACGTGTCGCTGATCATCGTCGCTGAAAGCTCTATCATCACGATTGCGGATGCTTCCAGCGGCTCCACGAAACCAGACGACATCCCAACAGCGACGACGTTCTTCACCCAAGGTTGAGCGCGGTAGGCGGATCGAAACTTGATAAGCCGTGCGTTTTCGGCGGTCAGCGTGCTGTCATGTTGGTGAAGATAGCCAGTCAGCGCATCCCGTGCAGCGCCCTCGTCGATGTGCCGTGAGGAATGCACGTAACCCACGCCGCGCCGCGATTGTAAGCCAATATCCCAGACCCATCCTGCTTCGAGCGCGGTACCATTCGTTTGGGACACTATCACTGATTGATCATCAGAATAGGGAACATGAAGCGCCAGCGCTCGGTCATTAAAGAGTACGTCGGATACGTCCGTAAGCGGTGATCCCAGAGCATCGCCGATCAAGAGAGCGCGGCTTCCCGAACAGTCGACAAAAAGATCGGCGGTGATCGCGCCATGTTGTTCGGTTTGAACGGACTCGATCTCTCCTTGGTCGAGCTGTTTATAGCCTGTCACATCGTCGATGATATGACGAACTCCGAGATTATTCGTGGCGTGGTCGGCAAGAAACTCAGCGAAGGCTGGCGCATCGAGGTGATATGCATAATTGGTGACTGCAGCAAATTCGGGCGTACCCGCCTGTTTGGGTGCTAGTCCGGCCAAACACACTGTAGCCTGATGATTAACCGCCTCTGCAAAGGACACGCCTTGCGGTGCTTGCTTCCAGAGGGATAACGCATCCGCTGTTTCGGCGCTTGGGGGTGCTTCGAAGGGATGAAAGTAGAAGTCATCTGGTTGACCTGTGCGCCAACCGTTAAACCGTGATCCTTGTTTAAAAGATGCCTGGCACTTGCGGAAAAAGTCTGTCTCACTGATGCCTATACGCCGAAGCGTATCTCTCAGGCTTGGCCAGGTCCCCTCACCCACACCAAGGATAGGGACACGGGCCGACTCGATGAGCGTCACGTTAAGGCCATCAGCGTGCGCCGCACAATGATCAGCCGCTAAGATCGACGCTGTTAACCAGCCCGCCGTTCCGCCGCCGACGATCACGACATTCTTGATGACGCCCTTCTCGGTCACGTCGTGTATCTCCCGAAAGTCCTCCGAAAGAAGAATACCACACCCACCAGAAAAGTGGGCGTGGCATCCTGTGACATCCTTAAAGAGATGCGGGACCAGCAAGGTGGAGGGGGGGAATGCTGGTCCCCGTTAAATGCGTCTCTAGAAGGTGTAGCGAGCGCCGAACTGATAGCGCGAGCCCGTTTGTGTGAGGAAGTTCACATAGGCATCCGATCGTCCGACCGTCTCGTTGGTCGAGTTCGTGACATTGATGCCTTCGACGAAGACGGTCACCTGCTCGGTCACGTCATAGCTGACGTTAAAGTCGAGTTGACCGTATTCCTGCACATAAAGTGGATTGGTTGGCGTACCGCTGACGCCAATATCTGACGTGAGGAACTCATCCCGCCAGTTGTACGCCAGACGGGCCTCGATACCGTTTTTATCATAAAAACCAATGATATTGAACGTGTCTGACAATCCAACGAGCGGCGTCAGCCCTGCCCCATCGCTGGGTTGATTGGCAAAGGCTGGGACGGTGCTGTTGTCGAAATCAAGATCTCCATCGACAATCGTGTAGTTCACGATCCAACCAAACCCAGTCTCACCGAGAATGTGCTGCCAAGCAAACTCCCATCCGTCCACGGACTTGGTATCCGAGTTGAAGGGTTGAGCGAGGCGGAAGCCAAGTGCTGGATCCTCGCTAGGAACACCGAAGATGTTGCCTGTGAAGTTGCCATTGCTTGTGTTCGTTCCGGTGATTTCAAACGTCGATGGATCGGAATTCTCAAAGATCCACTGACGCACAGCTGCAGAGTCGGTCGTTCCAAGCGCATTGACCGCAGCTGCGTATCGCGCCCCATCGATAGGCGTTGCGATGTCATCGAACAGGACGTTACCGACGGTCACGTCTGTTGCAGCGAAATTGTCCACTTCCTTCCAGAAATAGCCGGCGGAGATATAGCTACCTTCACTGTAGTAATATTCTGTCGACACATCGATGTTTTTCGAAAGTAGTGGCAGCAAGGCCGGGTTGCCGGCGCTCGCTTCACCGCCGTCGACACGGAAGAGAGGATCCGCGACGATCCCGCCTTGAATATCGGAGTAGCTTTGGCGGGTCATAGTATGGCTATAAGACGCCCGCAGAACGACATCTTGATAAGGCTCAACTTGGAAGTCGACGGCCGGCAACCAATAGTCATAGTCGCCTTCAAGCTCCGTAAACGTCCGATCTGGTCCGAAAATGAGACCAAACTCGTTGTCCGCGACCCATTGTGAACCTATCGGAACGTTCACCAGTGCTTCAGAAGTGACGTCTGTTTGTTCATAGCGAACACCGCCGATGATTGAGGCAGGGAACGGACCAAGATCGAATTCCGTGCTCAGCTCAATAAATGCCGCGATGCTTTCTTCTTCTGACCGACGGTCCGTTTGGACGCTACCATCATTCGTGCAGACACCGTCGCCGCCACAAATCGGATCGAAACCAGCGATGGGCTGATCGAGCGTTGTGACGAGCTGTTCGAAATCGACGATGAAGAAGTCTTGGAAGGTGCTGCTGGATCCTCCGAAGGTATCGAAGTTTCCGGCAAGATCAGCACGCGTCCAAATATCATCAGGGTAGTCAGCAGGGGTCCCGACCCCGCCCCAACTGTCGCGCTGGTTGTTAAAGAAGGTGCCGCGATATTCGTTCTTAGTGTAGGATACGCCAAAATCAATGCTCTGCACGAACTTATTATCGAGCTGATAATTCGCAAACAATTGCACCTGGTCGATATCAGTTTCAATCGAAGCGGCCTGGAAGGTCGAGCCTGTGGCCACCATCCGATCTTCGCTGATGTCGGTAAACGGACTTTGGAAGCCCAAAGATAGGCTGGGCAGTTCCGTTGTAAAATCGAGCCCTTGGCTGCGTAGCGCGAAGTCGGCAGTCGAAACCACGCCAGCTGACCCGTAGGGGCTGTCCGGATTGGATTCAGCGGTCGAGCTGTGTGCGTCGATTTCTAAGGTCAGTCGTTCATTGACTTCCCATTCCACGTTGAAGCCAAGCGAGCGATTCTCGTTTTTGGTGGCGATTTGCGATGCACCCATCGAGAGGTCTGAGCCGCCATCGCCAAAGTCTTCATTGTAGAACAGAATGTCAGCAATGGAACCGTCACCAAAGGCGCTGGTGGTGTTGCCGTGGTTGAACCACACCGAAAGGTCCGACCGCTCGATTTCAACTGTGTTCTCTGAATAGAAATAGTCGAGTGTCGCGGTGACCGTTTCAATTGGTTTGTACTGAAAAGAAACCTGGCCATTGATCCGCTCTCGATCAATGCTGGAGAGCTGATAGTTGCCGTTTTGAGGAACGGAGTAAATTTGGTCGCCTTCAGGACGGTTCGTCACCTGACCACTGCTGGCCGGCGGCAAGACACCCCATTCGTTGATGGTTGATCCGAGATACGCGCCGCGCCAGCCGCTTGTCGTACCAAACTGCGCTACGCCGCTTTGGCGATCTTGATAGCTCCCGGTAACCGTCACACCGAACTTATCGTCCATGAAGGTGTTCGAGAAAATACCTGAAAATTCAGGTGTCACGCCTGATCCATCGTCGAGAGACGTATCCGAATTATCGACCACGGCCTTGGCACCAATCGAGAACCGTAAACCAGGTGAGTCGAATGGCCGCGCGGTCAAAATATTCAGTGTGGATCCAACGCCGCCCGTTGGAAGTGAGGCGCGGCCCGTCTTGTAAACGCGGATACCTGAAATACCCTCGGCTGCGAGGTTACCGAAGTCAAAGCTCCGCGACGCTGGTGCGGTATCGCCTTCGTTAAAGGCGGTCGGCATCTGCCGACCGTTCAGCAGCACAAGGTTGAAGTCTGGGCCAAAGCCGCGGACCGTCACCTGGCTCCCTTCGCCGTTTCGGCGGTCAATCGAGACACCTGTGATACGCTGCAACGATTCAGCTAGGTTGGTGTCAGGGAAGTCGCCGATATCTTCCGCGGTCAATGCATCGACAACACCGCGTGCCTGGCGTTTGACATCGGATGAAGCGGCCAGTGATTTGCTGATACCGCTGACGATAATGACGTCTTCTTCTAATGCCGATGAATCGGACACATCATCTTGCGCGAAAGCTGGCATCGCTATCGCGAGCATCGAAGCACTGCTGAGCAGTGCCAAGGAGTCCTTCAGCCTCCTGAAATTAGTCTCTTTACTCATTCCGCCCTCCCGTATTGGCGTTTTTAACGGCGCTTGTCATCGCGCTTGAACCTCCCAGGGACCGTCAGGCGTGCCGGACCATTGAACATCGGTCAGACAGGCCTTCCCTGTTTCGGAGTCTTCTTCACACTGATCCACGCGAACCCAATCCACCAACAATTCCGATGGGAACGAGTCGTGCGAGAATCCGCGATCATTTGATTTTTCTGCTAAATTGCCGCCCACAGCCAGATTGAGGATCAGGTAAAATGGCTGGTCAAAAGGCGCGAAGGGGCGTCCCTTCGCATCGTCCGATGCCGTGAACCATTGATCAGCGGCAAGCTGGAGAATAATCTCTCCGTCAACGAACCACTGAATGAGATCCTCCGACCATTCAACGCTATAGATCCGCCACTCGTCAGCAGGCGTTGCGCCATCGGACGCTCGGCTTTTCTTCGTGAAATAGGTGTTATCAGGTTCGCGGTCACCGAAGTGCAGCGCCGCGCTGGTGCGGGTCTCGTAACCGCCGGGGCATTCCTCGCATGGGGTCTTGAGGTTGACCGCTTCCATGATATCGATCTCGCCGGATAATGGCCATGCACCGTAGGTATTGTTGGAGGGCATCATCCAAAATGCTGGCCACGTCCCTTGACCATGAGGCAGTTTCAGTCGCGCTGAAAATCGGCCATAACGCCACGACGCGTTGCCCAAGGTGCGCACCTTACCAGAGGTATACCGTCGCGTTTTTTTGCGGTGATCATCGGTGTGCATACCTTCCGGATAAAGCGGTCCGGTGAAACGTTCCTTTTGTGCTTTAAGCCGCAAGAATCCGTTCTCGACGGAGACGTTCACCGGTCGGTCGGTGTAGCACTGGCGTTCGTTGTTACCGCCGCCCCAACAGGATTGCTCAGGCGTCCACTTGGACCGATCAAGCGACTGGCCGTCAAAGTCATCAAACCAAACAGTCGTCCAACCTGCAGCCAAACTTGATCCTGTGGCGCTGAAAAGCGCAACGAAGCCAAGTGCCCCAAGAGCAAAAATCCGACCGTTCATTCCATCCCTACGAAGGTCCTTATTTTTCGACCTTTTCCGCACATGAAGACTGCGCAAGGTCGCCACAGCCATCAATGGCTTTGCGTCGAAATGGACCAATCATGCGATGGATGGGAATTGCTGCAGTGCATGGTTTTATTGCACTGCAGAAGAACAAGCGATGATAAACTGTCAGTTCACGCGATAATCTATTGACCGTGTCAAATCTGCACTGGAAGACCCACCAACGAAGACATCAACAACGCCCGACTCGATCACGAATTGTCCGCTTGTATTGTAAAATCCGAGCTCTTCAGGCGTGAGCGTGATCGCGATGTCGCGTCGTTCGCCTGGCTCCAACGCTATCTTGTCGAAACCTTTGAGCTCTCTCACTGGCCGACTAACTGACGCCGCGCGGTCGCGGATATAGACTTGCACCACTTCTTCACCGGCAAGCGACCCGCTGTTTCGAACCGTGATGGACACCTCTACGTCGTCTTCACGCTGACGCAAACGAAGACGAGAGTAGTCAAAAGTTGTATAGCTTAATCCGTGTCCAAATGGATAAAGCGGGACGTTACTCTCGTCGATGTAATGAGACCAGAAAACCTCGTCCTTTGGCCCTGGCCGTCCTGTGCTCAAATGATTGTAGTAGATTGGAACCTGCCCAACGGAGCGTGGGAAGGTCATCGGAAGCTTGCCGCTGGGGTTGTAGCGCCCAGTCAACACGTTGGTGAGGGCGTGCCCACTCTCATGGCCCAAATGCCATGCTTGAACGATCGCAGGGATATTGTTGTCAGCCCACGTTAGAACAAGTGGTCGTCCGCTCATCACGACCATCACAGTGAAGGGGTTCGCTTCCACCACGGCTTCTGCGAGTTCTTGCTGGAGGCCCGGCAGACCGAGACCCGCTCGGCTACGACCCTCGCCGCTCTGGAGAGCATCTTCACCGACGACGAGCACGACAACGTCGGCGTTTTGTGCGACATTGACAGCTTCGGCGATGCCCGATCGATCTTCAACATTGACCTGCACCTCGTCGGGAAATCCTGCGTCTCCAATCTGCAGCGCAACACCCTCAGCGTATTGAAAGTCCAGTCCAGCCTGTTCGAACCCCTCGATTAGAGAGACGGCTGAGTTGGCATCGCCTTGCGCGCGCCAATTGCCAAGCGGGCTGTCCTTATCCGCAGCGAGCGCACCGATTACAGCGACCTTCAGGCTTTGGTCGAGCGGCAACAATCCGCCTTCGTTCTTCAAAAGTACCACGGATCGCTCTGCCATCTCCCGTGCGATCATCCGATGTTCATCCGTCATCAGCATGTCTGCTTCTCTTTCAGGATCAATATAGCGGTAGGGATCATCGAACAGGCCAAGCTCGAACTTCACACGGAGCACCCGGCGCACGGCATCGTTGATATCGTCGATCTTAACATCGCCGCTTGCGACAAGGTCGGCCAAATGATCGAGATAGACATAGCTTTCCATGTCCATATCAGAACCGGCATTGATCGCCAGGCGAGCAGCATCCACCTCATCAGCAGCAAACCCGTGATCGATCATTTCGCTGGCCGACCCCCAATCGGAAATGACAAAACCGTCAAATCCCCACGCCCCTTTGAGGATGTCGCGTTGGAGGAACTTATCAGCCGTGGCCGGAATACCATTGACCGTGTTGAAGGCGTTCATCACTGTCCGTGCATTCGCGTGATCGATACCGGCCTTGAAGGGCGGAAGTACGGTGTTGAAGAGCGTGACGGTACCGATCTCAGCGGCGTTATAGTCTTTGCCGGACTCTGCAAATCCGTAGGCTGCCAAATGCTTGAGGGTCGCAGCGATGGTGTCAGGAGCACTTAAGTCGTCACCTTGAAAACCTTGGACCCGCGCGATGGCGATTTTTGAGCCAAGATAAGGGTCCTCCCCCGCTCCTTCCATCACCCGTCCCCAACGCGCGTCGCGTGAAACGTCCACCATCGGTGCGAAGGTCCAGTTTTGGCCCTGTGCGGCCGCCTCGACCGCTGCCACCCTCGCCGTCTTTTCAATCATCCGCATGTCCCAGCTGGCCGCCTCCGCCAGCGGTAGCGGGAAGATTGTTTCGTGCCCGTGGATCACGTCATATCCAAAGATCACGGGGATGCCGAGACGGGAGTTTTGGACCGCGTAGTCTTGGATCGTTTTGACATCGTCGGTTCCGATGACATTGAGCATCGAGCCCACAAGCCCGGCCTCAACGATATCAAACTTCTTCTGTTGCTCTCGTCCGGTTGGCGCGGGACCGGTGACGTCCCAAAACCCGTTGAACTGGGTCAACTGCCCCACTTTTTCTTCGATCGTCATGTGCTCAATCAGAGCATCGACTTTGGCGTCAATATCTTCAGCATTCAGCGTTTGTGAAACCGCTGCACTCCACAAGACACTGGCCGCACCGAATGCCGCAAAGAACCGTTGCACCTGAGCTCTCCTCACCTATCCCCTATTTTGGGAATGTTATGACGTTTATCTCGACGATCGCCACCATCTCGTGCAACGGATTCTCGACAGATTGGTCGATACTTGCGGTGGGTTGGATCGTGCAGTGCACAATATTGGTCGATTGATCTCAAAGTGACCGTGCATCGATCAGGCGTCGGACCGCCTCTTTGTAGCTTCGGCTTGATTTGATGGTTTTGCCGCTGCTCAACAGGATTGATGCTTCTCCTTTTGGCAGGGTTCGGACCTCTCGGACATGCGGCACCGCAACAATAGATGATCGGTGAACACGGACGAACATTGAGGATGGCAATTCGGTTTCCAGTGTTCTGATGGCCTTGCGCATGGCGTAATCGCGGTCGGCGGTATGGACCAAAGAATAGTCGCCTGCCGCCTCGATCGAGGTCACCTCAGAAAACGGGACAAAATAGACGTTGCCCATGTCTTTGACTTTGAGAACTTCAGGTCCACTCTCATGCGTCTCTGGCAACTCTTGGTCGGGGACCGTCTCGCTTGCCGCAATCAGCGCGTGCATCCGCACAGCCTTGTCGACCGCATGGGCAATCCGCTCCGGTGTGAGAGGCTTCAGGACGTAGTCGATAGCATCAACACCAAAGGCTTCCACCGCGTATTCAGGGTGGGCCGTTGTGAAGACGAGCAATGGGTTTGGGGTCGCGGTAATCTCTTGCGCAGCCTCCACCCCGGTCAAACGGGGCATGTCGATATCGAAAATGATGAGGTCGACGCCGCCTTGGTTGATCCTTTCAAGGGCCGACACGATCGACTGCGTGGCCAAGACGATGTTGACGGAGCCGGTGTCCTCAAGGAGCGACTCCATGAGTTCGAGTGCCGGTTTCTCATCATCACAGACCACGGTTCTCAGCATCTGCGCGCCTCTTTGCACCTTGTGCTCCCATCACCCGATTGCGCGTCATTGGCCAACGCGGGACGGACAGGGCGTTGATTGGAACAGATAAAGACCTTTAAGGGGATGGGATGCTGACCAGATTTTTCCATGAAGGACAATGGTGGCGGGCATCACCGGCCAATCAATACTGGTTGTTTCAAACGATCGGTTGGTCAGCTCTAGCCATGCTCACTTATTTGAGCCTGACGCTTTGGTACAACCCCGGTCAGTGGACACCAGCGGCCCATACCGTGCTTCAGTCAATTCTTGGTCTGATCGTCAGTCATCCTCTGAGATGGGTGGCTCAGACCCAATGGTCCGCACCGCTTCCCCGCCGGATGACGTTGCTCGCCTTGGCGGTCATCGTTGCTGCGTTTTTATGGACGGCTGTCCGCCTGACGACCTTCACGTGGCTGACAGGTGAACGGGTTGATGCCGCGGACTGGGGCGGTTGGTTCAATGCCTCCGTGATCGTCTTTGGCTCGTGGTCCTTTTGTTATCATGCCCTAAAATACTATCGTCAGTGGTTGGAGGAACACGAGCGTCTTATCAAAGCGGAAAAAGCTGCCCTCGCCGCGAGCGCGAAGGCGCAGGAAGAGACCCTCAAGCGTCTCGAAACCGAATCATTGTTCCGCGAGTCACAATTACGTATGCTGAAATACCAGCTCAATCCTCATTTCCTTTTCAATGCCTTGAACTCCGTCACTGCCTTGGTGCGTAAGCATGACAGCGCCAGAGCAATAGAGATGCTTGGCCGTATCGGGGATTTTCTGCGTACGTCACTTGAACAAGATGACGCGCTTCAGCATCCCTTGCGCGATGAAATAGCTGTCAGTGAACTCTATCTCTCGATTGAAAAGGCGCGGTTCGGTGATCGCTTACTGACCGAGTTTGACGCCTCAGAAGAAGCGATGGACGTTCCTGTACCGAGTTTTATTCTCCAACCCTTGTTCGAGAATTCGTTGAAATACGCCGTCGGGCAAAGCCTTGAGCCCACGACGATCTCGCTTAAAGCATGGATCGAAGACAATTGGCTTGAGATCCGGCTCTCTGACACTGGTGTTGCTGACGACCAGTCGCGGCGGGTGAGAAAACCGTCCACGGGTATCGGCCTTCAAAATGTCGAAGCTCGTCTCAAATCAAGTTACGGGGATGACTACCGTTTTGCGCTTGTCCATAACGAACCGCAGGGAGCGTGCGTGTCACTCGCCTTTAAAGCTTCGGTACGGACACCGCCACTCCGCACCCCCGAGATAGCCGAATAGGTCGAACAACCATGCCAATATACTCCCTAGGCTGATTATAATAGTTCGGATATTAAACCCTTCTCAAAAGACCAAAAAGGAACGCCCCATGATGAAAGACTTTTCCTTAGGCCTAGCGGCATGGCTTTCCATGGCAGCAGGTTTGGCCAGCACACCGCAAGCTCTTGGCCAGGATGATATCGGTATGGGGGCTGGTGGGCGCCCTGTTGGCGCAGACTGGTCGAGAAGTCCCGTCTACGCGGCAAACGGAATGGCCGCCACGGCGCACCCATTAGCCAGTCAAGTGGCGATCGATATCCTCAAGCAAGGCGGATCAGCCGTTGACGCGGCGATTGCTGCGAATGCGACACTGGGCTTAATGGAACCGACCGGTAACGGCATCGGCGGCGACCTATTCGCGATCGTTTGGGATCCTGAGACAGAAATGCTCTACGGCCTCAATGCTTCGGGCCGTTCGCCGCAAGGCCAAACCCTTGAAGAGCTTCGAGGAAAACTCGGAGGTGCCAAGGACATCCCGCCCCTTGGCCCCTTGCCCGTCAGTGTCCCAGGCGCCGTTGACGGATGGTTTGAGCTTCACGATCGTTTTGGTAAGTTACGCATGCGGAGGGTCTTGGAGCCGGCAATTGATTATGCGGAGAATGGCTTTCCGGTTTCGCCGGTGATTGCCTATTACTTCGAGCGGAACCTGTTGGCATTTGAACGCAACCTCGGGATGATCGGAGAGTTCGACAATGCGCGTGCCACCTATTTTGCTGATGGTGCACCGCAGGAGGGGGAGATTTTCCGTAATCCAGACCTTGCCAACACCTACCGCCTCCTCGGCAAAAAGGGCCGCAACACGTTCTACAAAGGCGTGATCGCCAGGACTGTTGATAGCTACATGGAACGGATTGGTGGCCCGCTTCGCTATGAGGATTTTGCCAGCCATCAAAGCGAATGGGTTGAGCCAGGTTGTGCAAGCTATCGCGGTACAGAGCTTTGTGAGCTTCCGCCAAACGGTCAGGGTTTTGCCGCGCTACAGATGGTCAACATTCTGAAAAATGTCGATTTGGCCCAGTGGCCCCGCGGTTCTGCTGAAGCTATTCATTACATGACTGAAGCCAAACGCCTCGCGTTTGAGGACCTCGCACGGTTTTATGCCGACCCAGCGTTCGAGGACATCCCCGTGCAATCGTTGTTGTCTGTGCGATACGGCCGCGAGCGTTTCTCCCTTATCAACCCCAGCCGCGCGACACCAGATTTTGGACCGGGCGAACCAAAGCTCGAGGGTGAAGGCGACACCACCTATCTCACCGTGGCAGACAGCAGCGGCATGATGGTCTCGCTTATTCAGTCCAATTATCGCGGGATGGGATCAGGCCTTGTTCCCGACGGTCTAGGGTTCATGCTGCAAGACAGAGGCGAGCTCTTCTCCCTCGATCCTCATCATCCCAATGCGTATGAACCTGGAAAACGCCCCTTCCACACAATCATTCCAGCCTTCTTAATGCGTGATGGTCGACCACTGATGAGTTTTGGCCTGATGGGCGGCGGCATGCAGCCCCAAGGTCATGTCCAGGTGCTTGTGAACATCGTCGACTATGGGATGAACATCCAAGAGGCCGGAGATGCCGCGCGGTTTAACCATGATGGCGGTCGCCAACCGACGGATGATCTCAATGAGGATGGTATCGATACACTAGGGACGCTTTTTCTTGAGCCCGGCGTGTCCGCCGCAACGATCGAGAAGCTCAGCGACATGGGGCATGCGGTTGAAGTGGTGGACAACGGGGTGATGTTTGGCGGCTATCAGGCCATCATGCGTGATCCTGAGACTGGCGTTTACGCCGGGGCTACGGAGATGCGAAAGGATGGTACGGTTGCCGGTTACTAAGGGCTTTTTGCCCGCGTTGATCCCGCACGTATCGCCTCTATAGTCGCTCCTAAGCGATTAAGAGGCAGCGCCATGTTCACGCATTTCTTTCACGAGCTGAAGGCCAAAGAGGTGCCCGTGAGCCTGCGCGAGTACCTCACCCTCCTCGAGGCGATGGACGCTGATCTGGCGGATCAAAAAGTCGAGCATTTCTATTATTTATCGCGCAGTTTGCTCGTAAAGGACGAACGCCATCTTGATAAATTTGATCGCGTTTTTGGTGAGGTTTTCAAAGGCATCGAAGCACTTGCCGATCTTCCCGAGCACGAGCGAGAGATCCCAGAGGATTGGCTCCGGGCGCTCAATGAGAAATTTCTGACCGAGGAAGAAAAGGCAGAGATTGAAAAGCTCGGCGGCTGGGACGAGCTCATGAAAACCCTCGAGGAGCGCCTGAACGAACAAAAGAAGCGCCACGAGGGCGGCAACAAATGGATCGGCACCGGTGGCACTTCGCCCTTTGGCCATTCGGGCTACCATCCCGAGGGTGTGCGTATTGGTGGCGAGTCGAAGAATAAAAAGGCGGTCAAGGTTTGGGAAAAGCGCGACTATAAAAATCTCGATGGCGACGTTGAGCTCGGGACACGGAATATCAAAGTGGCCTTGCGGAAACTTCGCCGCTTTGCCCGGCAGGGCGCAGCCGACGAGTTTGATCTTGATGGCACGATCGACGCCACCGCTCGGAACGGCTTTCTTGACGTCCAAATGCGTCCTGAACGGCGGAACGCGGTTAAGCTTCTTGTGTTCTTTGACATCGGTGGATCGATGGATCCTTATGTGAAACTCTGTGAGGAGCTGTTTTCAGCGGTCAAGACCGAGTTCAAACACCTAGAATATTTCTACTTCCACAACTTCCTTTATGATTTTGTGTGGAAGGATAACGCGCGTCGGTGGTCAGAAAAAACTCAGACCTGGGATGTTCTGCATACTTATGGTTCGGACTATATGGTCCTTTTCATCGGCGATGCATCGATGAGCCCCTATGAGATCACCATGCCGGGCGGCTCTGTTGAGTATTTCAACGAAGAAGCAGGCGCGATTTGGATGAAACGCCTTCTCCAAATTTACGAGAAAGCCGTGTGGCTTAACCCTATCCCTGACGACCGTTGGCGTTATTCGCCTTCGATCGACCTCACAGAACAAATCATGGATGGCCGGATGTTCCCGCTCACGCTTGAGGGTCTCGAGAATGCGATCCGCGAGTTGAAGCGCTGAAACGACGCCAACCAACGCGCCATAAAACTGTCGCCACGGTCGTCCATAAAAAACCGATGACCCCAAGAACAACGGGTCCGTCAAACATGGCGTTGGACATGGTGCTGGTGATATTGAAACTGGCGTGGACAACGAAACAAACCAGCAGCGAACCACCCGTTGCTTCATAGAGCCACGAAAATATGATCGCGAGTGGCAGTACACCGATGATATAAAGCAGCATGTGCTCGGGTAGGAACGCAAGGAAAGCGCCTGTTCCGTCTTCAAACAAAATAGCCCATTGCTGCGGACCGATATGCCAAAGGGCCCAAAACAGCCCCACCACCATCGCCGCTGGTAGTGCGGCCCAGCGATCGCGAAGGATGGGATACGCCCAAGCCCGCCAACCTGGCTCTTCACTCACCCCGCCCTCAACCAGCGCGAGCCCCACAAAGGCAAGCGCAAATGCGATTGGTGAAGACGCGCTTATCGCTCTGTAGGCATCAGCAGGTCCTGCGCTTTCGTAGACGTTTCGCTCATCGCGGTCGAGCACGCTCTGCATGGCGTCGCCACTTAACAAGCGATCAATGCCATCGATAACCAGGTTAGGTTCGCCATTGCCTGATAGAACAAGCGCAGTTGCAAAGGCGGACAACGGCATCGCAAACACCGCATACGCCCAATACCGGGCCGGAAAACGCCAAGCAACAAAGCGCTTCAACAGCGTGATGACACCGGCAGTGCCCGCTGTTCTTGCGGTCATCCACACCGCTAGAAGGCAAGGGATGAATGCACCTGCAAAGGCGATCTCGAAGGGCCAAGCAAAGGGCAAAACGCCGGCAATCCGCGCGCCTGCTGGAATCCACAAAAGCCAAGATGTGAAAATCAGTAGAAAGAATGGCCAAACACGATGGTCGCGACCAGGGCCGAGCTGTGTGTATCCACGATTTCTCAACTCGTGCGTCATTGATCCGCCTCCACACTCAACATCCTGCGGAGTGTTTCGAAGCACTCGGACGGTTCTACATCATCATGAAAGGCATCCAAAATCGCGATACCATAGCTGAAAGCTGTGAGTAGAATCGCGATTTGCCGCGCATCGTCTCGAAGCTCTTCGACCGCCTCAGCGCTGGTTTCCGTGTAACGAATGTTTTGGCGATCACGCTCTGACAGAACATCACGCAGCGGTGGAAGGCGTATGGCCTCCCCCAGCAGCAGAATATCAGTTTTCAGCGCATCCCGATTTGATGTGTATGCGGTATCATATTGGACCCACAGTTCATCAACCAGCGCCGACATCGATGATGGCGCCGTTGGCGTTCGCTCCTTAAGGGCGTCTCGCTCGCGTTCTCGAAAGAGACTGGCAACGCCCTGGAGCACCGCCTCCTTGCTCTCAAAATGCGTGTAAAGACCGCCAATCGAGACCCCTGCCTCAGACGACAGATCACGCATCGACGTTGCCTCGTAGCCTTGACGTCCAAAACAACGCAGCGCCGCGAGCAAAATCTCTTCTCGCCGTGCCCGTAGCCTTTCCGGGGATAAAGCTGGCATCGTATAACCCTCAAAAACGAACGTTCGTTCTTTATATGATGCCTGATTGTGAATCAAGCCCCGGTGCCCACCCGCTCGCTGGCTTAATGGTGTCGATCTCGCGCTGCCCTGTTAGTGAATATCATCATTTCGAACGTCGCAGC
Organism: Pseudomonadota bacterium; assembly: GCA_039818345.1. GTDB lineage: Bacteria > Pseudomonadota > Alphaproteobacteria > Caulobacterales > Parvularculaceae > Parvularcula. The sequence continues at coordinate 18,980 of JBCBUC010000013.1, forward strand.
GTGATGATAAAAGCGAGAAAACAAGAGGGGGATCGCCAGATGAAATTACATGATAGCTTCGGTATGAATCCGCGTACGGTACGGTTTTTCTTGCTGGAAAAAGGAATCAATGTTCCGACAGAAAAAGTCGACATTCTTTCTGCTGATAACAGAAAAGAAGCCTATCTAGCGGTCAACCCGAGTGGGCAAACACCTGCTCTCACGCTTGATAGCGGCCTTACTGTTAGCGAAGTTCCTGCAATCTGTGAGCTCTTAGAAGACATGCATCCTCAGCCCTCACTGATTGGCACTACATCAGAAGAGCGAGCTGAAACACGCATGTGGTGGCGGCGGGTCGAAATCGGGATCTGTCATCCGATGGTGCAAGGGTTTTACTTTGCGGAGGGACTTGATCTCTTCAAAACCCGCTTTCGCTGTGTCCCAGAAGCGGCCGATGGTTTGAAAGCGCGCGCCCGCGACCAGATGATGTGGTTGGACGCCCAGCTCGACGGTAAAGAATGGCTTTGCGGTCACCGATTTACGGCCGCTGACATTGCGCTCTTTTGTTATATGGATCAGCTGGAGGATGCGAACCAACCCGCACCGGAAAACGCAAAAAACCTCTTGGCTTGGAAAGCGCGTGTGGGTTCTCGGCCCGCAGCTGAAGCGTCGATTTGGGAAGAACGACCCATGGGCATGCGCGGCTAAAACATCTCTTTTCAATCAGTGAAGAGAAGAAGGTTACTTTAGAGGCGTACCTAGATCGTTGCTGGGCACGGTTGGAAAAGATAGGGGAATGATTCCTCGTAAGCCGCTTTCACCGACCATTCCTCAGCATATGCTATGATATCAATGTAAACGGTATCAGGAACAAATGTACAATCCGGAACTGATGCCTCTCTATGTCCCAGTGTGCCTCAATGGCAGTGCTGATTAGATCCGTGCACCCTCGCCACATAAGGCCCTAGGCGTGCCGTATCTCCCGCCTCACCAAGTTGAAATTGAAGTTGTAGTTCTCCACTTTCCATCCCTGTAGGATCCGTCAGCCAAAGCGTGCCACCACGTAAGCCGCCCATAGCCCGCCAATTGCCAATCGTTGAATCTTGGCCAGCATAGGAAAAATCATATCCGGTGTTCCGTGACGAGGTGCTTGATTTGAGCGTCTGCACAAATCGACCGTCGGAACAAAAACTGACAACGGTCTCAAGACCATCACCATAATGGACGAACTGTTTACCCCCTAGCCATTGCCGCAACTCACTCGGCGCAGCAGACCTAGGATCCTCTTCATACTGTGCGATAGCACTCCCCATCGTCGAGAGCCCAAAAAGACCAACCACTGTGCCGAGAAAAATATCGGCTTTCCTTTGTCGCTGCATGTCGCACCGTGAGAGCTTCACCCTACCTGTTGGCGTTTACCAGAAATCGGATTCAACAGAAATGGGCCGAGGCAGTGGCACAGCGAACCCCATTTAAATTGGAGATCATGGGTCACAGGATCACAAAAGGAGCACGGCCGATCGGGCAGTTCATCCAACAGGTTGCTCCCAGCGCCTGGTTGATGGCGCTGAACCCTGTCTACCGCCGTTGAACGCCGAAGAGAAACAAGCTGTCCAAAATCGAGTGAGACCAGAGTTGATTTGGTCTCCCGACACCCCGATCGTGCAAATCGTGTGCACCAACAGCGTACGAGGTAGCTGGTCGTCGGTTCAACCCGGATCCTGATGTTCCCGCTGACGCTGGAAGGCCTTCAGAATGCGTTCCGCGAACTGAAGCTGTGAGCAACGCCATTGATGATTTAGTCTGGCGTGCCGGCTGAGGGCGTGGCACTTTCATCCGTATAGGTTGTTGACCATGGTCCTGACGCGACACCTAGGATTGTCGTATCGACCTCCGCTCCGTCAACGTGAACGGAATTGGCGGGCACCACGAGGAAGGAACCGGCGGGGTAAATATCGATTTCGGCGTGATCCCTGTCGGTTCCGTAGCCGATACGGAGCTCCCCTTCGGCCACAAAGACACGGGCGTCTTGGTTATGCCAGTGTGCTGGATCCCAAAAACCAGCGGGGATGAAGAAGGCATAGGAGAATGTGCCGCTCTCTCGTGAACCCTCCAACACGCGGTACTTGGTGCCGTCAGCGGCGGCTTCCGGCCAGTCGATATCGCTCAGCCTTAAGGCCAGCGGATCCGCTGGTTCCTCTGCGTGCGCATGCGTGATTGCGCCCAAAACGGCCAGAATGGCTGAGCCCGTTCCAAAGAACATGCGTATACGGTTCGTTTTGAAACTGGTGCAAGTGACCATGTCTGTTCCTACAAAAAACTCAGGCATACCGTGCCACAGCTTTTGAAGGACTGACGCCGCAAATCGGGCAGCGCATTCGATAAATGCGAACAGCGCCGTCGGCGCTAACGCTTGGACTTCGCCTTCTCGGCGTAAGGGTTGTCCCCTGCTTTGAGGTGCATACGAACGGGGGTTCCGCCGAGTTCGAATGAATCACGGAGCGAATTGATCAAATACCGCTTATAAGTCTCGGGCACGTCGGCGGCGCGTGCGCATTTGATGACGAATGTCGGTGGACGGGATTTTATCTGCGCTGCGTAGCGCATTTTGATCCGACGACCTCCAACAGCTGGAGGCGGGTGATGCGCCTGCACCCCGGAGAGCCAATCGTTGAGGTCGGAGGTTTTGACCTTGGCATTCCAGTCGATATAGGCATCCTTGATGGCGGGCATCAGCCGGTCTGTATGGCGCCCTGTGAGCGCCGAGAGAAAGACGATCCGGACACCGCCAAATTGCGGCATAGCCCTAAGGGCGTCCAAACGTAGTTCTTTCGCGGCTAGGTCCGTGTCCTCAACAAGATCCCATTTGTTCACGGCAATGATCGCTGCTCGACCTTCTGAAGACATGAAGTCTGCGATCTGAAGGTCTTGTTTTTCAAACGGCATGGTCGCATCGATCATCAGAACCGTGACTTCTGAAAACCTTATCGCCCTTAATGTGTCGCTAACGGATAATTTTTCGAGCTTGTCCTGAACCTTGGCTTTTTTTCTCATGCCGGCGGTGTCCCAAAGGCTCACCGGCCATTCACGCTCACCATCATGCCATGCCCAATCGACGGATATTGAATCCCGCGTGATCCCCGCTTCTGGTCCGGTCAGCATACGTTCTTCTTCTAGAAGGCGATTGATTAAGGTCGACTTGCCTGCGTTTGGACGGCCAACAATCGCAACCCGCAAAGGTTTAAGCTCGCCTTCTTCATCCGGATCTTTATCGGGGTCGATACCATGTTCCTCGACGGTAACGCGCAGTGACTGATAAAGATCTGCCATCCCTTCGCCGTGCTCTGCAGAGATCGCAACTGGTTCGCCAAGCCCTAACTCGAACGCCTCATAAGCGCCCTCTTCCCCGCGTCCCTCGGTCTTGTTCGCCACCACCACGACAGGCGTCGGTGACAGCCGCAAAATCTCGGCGAGGTTATGGTCTTGGGCCGTGAGCCCAGACCGGGCATCGACGAGAAAAAAAGCGACATCAGCATCGGCGACGGCGCGCTCTGTTCCTGCACGCATGCGCGCTTGAAGAGAGCCGTCCGCTGCATCTTCGAGCCCAGCCGTATCCATCAAGCGAACCTCAAAATCGCCGAACTGGATATCAAGGTCGCGCCGGTCGCGGGTAACCCCTGGCCGATCATCGACAATCGCCAACTTCCGCCCGGCAAGGCGGTTGAAGAGCGTTGATTTGCCCACATTGGGCCGACCGATGATCGCGAGTTTCAGCATGGCCGCGCGCGCTAGCAGAGCTGCGCCTTAATGTCATGCGCCTTGTTAATTGAAGAGCGCGCTGATCAGCACCACCGCCAAGACCACTGACGTCGTCAAAGCGGTGTAGCCCACTGTCCAGTTCTTCGATATCGCACCGGCTGGTCCATGGGTTGTGTAGAGCCAGCGGAGCGCCCCAGCGACAACGTTCTGCGTCGCATGCCACAAAACATGCCAAACCGCAGCGATGGCCTGCACACCGCCCATCAGAGCGCGATAACCCGGAACACGCCACACCCAGTCAACGTCAAGGTTCACTGACCGTACTTCATCAGGGTACAGCTTGAAGCGTACCAACACCATGAAAGCAAGAATGGCAAACAGCAATAGCTGCATTTGCGTCGCCACGTGCTCTGCAGTGTAGGCATGGTAATCGGTTTCATAGGGCAACAATCCGTAGAGAACGGGCGGATAGACCCCAACAAAAATGCAGAGGAAAGCTGCGATCCCCATAGCGATTAGCATCGGGCGCGGAGCTTCCTCAGGGCGTTCTTTTCCCGTGTTCGATGGCGCAAACCGGTCATGGGCGAAAAAGGCGAAATACGGAATTTTGATACCAGAGTGCTCAAGAACACCGGCGCTGGCAAAAAGCAGCACGAGATACGCAAAGAGCATATGCGCTTCTGCAGCAGCGAGTGTGATCATCGATTTAGCGACGAAGCCTGAGAACAGCGGGAACGCGGAAATCGACATGGCACCAATGATCGTGAACGTCGTCGTCCATGGCATGGACTTATGAAGCCCACCAAGCTCTGTTGCCTTTGTTGTCCCTACACGGACCAAAACGGCTCCCATCCCCATGAAGAGAAGCGCCTTATAGATAATATGGACAAAGGCGTGGGCCGACGCACCATTGATCGCCAGTGGTGTTCCAATGCCAATGGCGCAAACCATAAAACCCAACTGGTTGTTGAGGCTGTAGGCGAGGACTTTACGCAAATCATTTTCGATCAGGGCAAAGAAGACCGGAAAGGCTGTCATGACACAGCCGATAGGGATCAAGATATCGGTTCCGGCGAACCCGCGCGCCAGCGTGTAAATGGCGAGTTTGGTGGTGAATGCTGAAAGCAAGACTGCCCCAACCGCCGTCGCTTTGGGATAGCTGTCCTGCAACCATGTGTGCAGCAAGGGAAAAGCAGCCTTGATGGCAAAGGCGAGGAGGATGAGAAGCGCTGCCAAATCAACGCCGTTTTCATCCGACAGTTGGAACGCGCCGAACTCTGTGCTCCCGCCACCCATGAGGTGCACCGTGATGCCCGAAAGAAGCAAGAGACCGGAGAGCACCTGAATGACGAGATACCGCATGCCCGCCTTAAACGCTGCGTGCCCGCCGCCGGCCCAGACAATGAACACGGATGAAACGGCGGCGATCTCCCAATAAACAAAGAGTGTGATGAGATCGCCCGCAAGCGCCCCGCCGATCGCGGATCCTGCGTAGATGAGCCCCATCGAGGCTTCGATGCGCTTGGCATGCGACCAGCCGTAAATGACATTGATCAGTGCTGCGACATGGAAGATCGTGGCAAAAATCACCGACAGCTTATCCATGCGTAAGGGGATGATGTCGAAGCCAGCGATCGACGTATCGCCGTAGATAACAGGTGCCTCCATCGTCCCGACACCGAGGGCATAGAGTTGAAGAGCACTAAGACCAACCGCGATGAGCCCCGCGATTCCTCGTGCTGTCGGCCCTAGACCGGCGGTCAGAACACCGGCCACGATCAAGATGAAGGCAGGATTGATATCAGAGGGGAGAAACGGAATCATTGTTCGCCCTCCTCTCCGTCATAATAACCTTCGGGCCTCATCAGGATTTTTCGTAAATGTTGGCCTGCGAGCACGATGAAGGAGAAGCTGACAAACCCCACGACACCGTAAAACACAGGGAACGCATCAATTGTGAAATGGGGATGGGTTTTGTGGAGGATCGCCAAAACGATATTCATCAAAGCAAAGAACGCGCACCCTGCTGGCACACCGATCCAGATCCATTTGAGGGTTGTTGGCTGCTCAAAAAGGGAGCGCTCCCGCGGGAGGATTTTCGGTGCGTCGTCGCTCATAAGCCGGCCACCAACGGTTCAAGATACCGGACGAGATCGCCCATCAACAAAAAGAGAATGATCGTGCCGATCGCCGTCGTCCAAGCCGGGACGAGGCAAAACGCCGGCGCCTCGGCGATCTCCGTGCCCTGGCTTTCAGGCGGCGGGTCCATAAACCCGCGCACGGCCGGTGCCATGAGGTAGACGATATTCATCAGACTCGAGATGATCAAAACAACGAGAAGAATGAGCTCACCCCGATCAACCGATCCAAGCATGAGGAAAAACTTCGGCCAGCTGCCTGCCATCGGAGGTAGACCAATGATCGAACAAGCACCGATGATATAGGCAATAAAGGTGTAGGGCATGACCCGCGCAAGGCCGCGCATCTCTGAAACCAAGCTCTTATGGGCGGCTGTGTAAATAGCGCCTGCGCACATGAAGAGGGTCATCTTACCCAGCGCATGGGCGGCAATCTGGGTTGACCCGCCAATGATCCCCAAGCGGTTCGCAAGCATCGCGCCGAGCGTGATATAACTCAGCTGGCTGACTGTCGAATAGGCGAGCCGTGCTTTCAAATTGTCTTGCGTCATCGCAATGGCAGAGGCGATCAGGATCGACGCCGCAGCGATGTATAGAATGATGTCGGACGCAATTGTTCCCTGCAGCGTTTGCGCACCGAAGGTATAAAGACTGATCTTCATGATCCCGAAAACACCTGCCTTCACCACCGCAACGGCGTGGAGGAAGGCGGAGACGGGCGTCGGCGCCACCATCGCGTTGGGAAGCCAAGGATGAGTGGGCATCAATGCCGCCTTCGCTGTCCCGTAAGCAAAGAGGCAAAGAAGGATAGCGGTCCATGCCGATGTCGGCCGCACGTGCTCGGCGATGATGCCGCCGAGCACGAAATCGGTCGTTCCCGTCAACCAATAGGTACAAATGATCGCAGGAAGAAGAAGGCCGATGGATGTACCCATCAGTATACCGATATAAATCCGGCCACCTGCCCTCGCCTTTTCGTCACGCTTGTGGCTGACCAGGGGAAAGGTGGAGATCGTCAAGGTCTCGTAGAATAAAAAGAAAGTGAGCAAATTACCTGAATAAGCAATCCCTAGCGCCGCCGTGATCGCGATCGCGAAGCTCATATAGAACCGGGTTTGCGCTTTTTCGTTGTTCCCCCGCATGTAACCAATGGAATAGACCGAGTTCACGAGCCAGAGCCCTGAAGCGATCAGTCCAAAGAGCGCTCCTAGCGGCTCCACCGAAAAAGACACCGAAAGCCCTGGCAGCATCTCAAACAGTGTTAGGCTCGGCCGTGCGCCCTCACCTACCGCGACGAAAATCGTCGCAACGAAGAGTAACGTGATAAGACCCGTGGCCAGCGTGCTCGCCTCCCGTGCATCCGGTGAGCGGTCAAGCAAGCTGATAAAGACGAGCCCAATTAGCGGGGTGATCAATGCACCAACAAGCGCCGCTTCGGCCGAGACCATGTGGAGAAGAGCGTTCATCAGTTTGCTCCCCCGGTACCAAGCCCTGTATTCAAAAGCTCCCGCGCGGCTGCCTCGGAGAGGCTCACAAGACCATCAGCATTGACCCCTAAATAGAAAGTCAAAAACGCGACGATCAGCATCGGGACCATCATGGCTAGGGGAACGGGTTTGACCTCAATTTGCCCCTCAGGTTCTTGCAACGTCATCTCCCACACCAATCGGCCGACATACCCAACGGCGAGCAGGGTCGTTGACACGATGAACAACACCAAAAAGAGGCTCGGGATTGGCAGTGTCGCCTCAAAGGCTGCTCGGATTAGCACCCATTTTGAAATGAACCCGGCTGTCATCGGGACCCCAACCAGGGCGAGGCCTGAGACGATCAGCGCGCCAGCTGTGACGGGCATGCGTTTGGCCAACCCTCGAAAGGCTGGCATTTTTTGGGAGCCAATCGAGTAGACCACGGCGCCGATCGCCATGAAGAGCGCCGCTTTGGTCACCGCGTGATTAACAACATAAACGAGCGCGGCCCCCACACCTTCAGGCGTCGCAAAGCTGATACCAAGCAGCATGTAACCGATTTGAGCCACCGACGAGTACGCGAAGACCGTTTTCACATCATCGCGGAAGACCGCAATGAGGCTCGCAACGAACATGCCGACCATGCCCAAGAGCAAGAACATGCCGAACGCGACGTCCATGAAGCCAAACTGAAATCCGAACACGGTGAAAAGGAAGCGTAGCATCGCATAGATCGCCACCTTGGTAGCCGTCGATGCCAGGAACGCGGTGACTGCTGACGGCGCGAATGTGTAGGCGTTTGGCAGCCATTGATGCAGCGGAAACATCGCAAGTTTGAGCGCCAAGCCTGTAAAGATGAAGGCAAAGGCTGCCCTCACCACCCGGTTGTCTTGCCCCACCAGGCGCTCGTGAATATCCAACATGTTGAGGGTGCCGGTGACTTGATAAAGAAGGCCCAAGCCGATGACGAAGAACGTCGCACCGATTGTTCCGAGAACGAGATAGGTGAACGCAGCCGTCAAGGCGCGGCGGTCACGCTTCGCCCCCATTGCCACCAGCGTATAGGTCGACAGTGAGCTGATTTCGAGAAAGACGAACACGTTGAATGCGTCGCCAGTGGCGACAACACCGATGAGCCCCGCAAAGCAGATAAGGAACATCGCGAAGAAAGCACTGACCTGTGAGGGAGCAATGTCTTTCTCAATGCCGCGAATGGCATAGGGGATCGTCAGCGCCGCCATGGTGGCCACCAGGGTCATTACCAAGGCCCCCGCGATATCGACGCGATAGACAATGCCGAGGGGTGCCGCCCATCCGCCTAAGTCGTAATTGGCGGGTCCATTCGTCGCGACATCGGTCAGCAGCATCGCCGCAAGGATGGCTGAAACAGCCGCCACCACTGACGCAAAAATACCAGGAACCCGGTTGTTGGGGAACAACAAGCAAACTGGTGCCGCGATCAACGGCACGATCACCGGAAGAACGGGAAGATCATCGAGCAACATCAGGCAACGACCTCAGCGAGCAGCGTCTTGTTGTCGATCGCCTCGATATCGTCTTCTTCCACCGTTCCGTAGGCTTCACGAATTCGCACAGCAAGGGATAAGCCCACCGCGGTGGTCGCGACCCCCACCACAATCGCTGTCAGGATCAACACGTGGGGAAGAGGATTGGAGTAAAGCTGATCAAGTGCTGCATCGGCACCGTGGCCGTCGGCATGGGGAACGTCGGCTGACCCAGCCCGCGTGATGAGGTCGGGTACGTGCTCTTCCGAGGTGCCGGTATAAAGCGAATTGGTGGGAAGACCCTCGGGTTCATGGTGAAGGCTTGTGTGATCCCCGTCATGACTGCTCGAGCCGGCGCCTGGGCTCAGCTCATTGACCAAGTCTCCATGGACGGCAGCGACCGCGTCGTCTGCGCTCAACGCTGCGTCATGATGGGTTTCGCCGTGGCTTTCACCATGTGCGCCACCATGATCTGAACCATGGTCATCATGATCACCATCACTGTGTCCCCCAAGGAGAATGGGAGCCGTCCCGCCAACAACCTTTCCCACCGTGATGTAAAAAATGAACACGGAGGTTTGAAACAGATTGAGGCCGATGAGTGTTTTCACCAGGTTACCGCGCGAGAAGACGATATAAAGGCCCGTCATCATCAGTGCAATGACGATCCAATAATTGTAACGCTCAAGAATAAATTCAAACATCACCAGGCGTCGTCCGAAGGTTCAGGCTCGCGCCCCGCAAAGGCGTAGTAGATCTGAAGCATGGTGGTTGCGACCGCCAGGCCAACGCCCAGTTCGACGGCAATGATCCCAATATGCTGGCCTGCGTGATGGTGGCTGTCCGGTTGAATGAGGTCATAATCAAGAAAGTTTCCGCCCAGAAGCATCGTATAGACCCCAGTGCCCGCATAAATCAGGACGCCGAGCGCCATGCCGACTGGTAACCAGCTTTGCGGTATGACCCGGTGGCACTCGTTCAGGCCAAAACCGAGGGCATAAAGAATGAAGGCCGCTGCCATGATCACTCCGGCCTGAAAGCCGCCGCCGGGGCCATAGTCACCGTGGAATTGGACATAAAGCGCAAAGATAATAATCGGTGCAAAAAGTATCTTGATCGTGACGCGGAGGATTAAATGGCCCATTAGCTTTCCTCCTCATCACGGCTTCGTCCATCACCGCCGCCGCCCCGGATTGCGGCAGAACCAAGCAACAAAATGCAAGCGAGACCTGCGGTAAAGACCACCACTGTTTCGCCAAGGGTATCAAACCCTCGATAACTTGCGAGGACCGCCGTGACGATATTGGGCACCTCAACGTCAGCAGGGGTCTGCACCACATACTCACGGCCAACATAGGCATTGGCGGGCGAATTGGGGTCACCATAGGCGGGCATGTCGACCGTGGCATAGATAAGGGCAGCGCCCGTGATACCGGTGACCAGCACGGGCAGCCAGGGCCGCCGTTGGGTGACGCGTTTCTCGCGCTTTGACGTCATCGCGATGCCGGAGAGGACAAGAACGGTGGAGATCCCCGCTCCGACCGCTGCTTCGGTGAATGCGACATCCACCGCGTCAAGCGCCACGAAAAATGCAGCCGACAGTAACGAGTAAATTCCTGAGAGCATCGCCACCCCGAAAAGGTGGCGCATACGGATCATTGCAATAGCACAAGTCACCAGGAGGGTGAGAATCGCAATTTCGGCCAACACCGGCGCTGTTGGCGGTGTGTGATAGACCGTTGGGGCTGTTGCCTCGGCGAGCATCATGCTTCCTGCTCCTTATCCACACCGTCTTGAACGCCTCGATCAAGCTGGAGCGGAACGTTTTGGCGCAGGAGAAGCTTGCCCGTGAGGGGCGCTTCCCGGCCCGCATAGGCTGCATGCGCGATCGAGTGAGTCGCTACAGGGCTCGTTAAAAGAAACAACGCGAGAATGATGAAGAGCTTGATCCCGACCATAAAGCCGGGCGCCTGCAGAAGAAGGCCGAGCAAAATAAGATCTGCACCCAGAGTATCAGTAACGCCAGCTGCGTGAATGCGGGTGTAAAAATCAGGAAACCGGAGGACGCCCACAGCTCCGATGATCGTAAAAAGCCCCCCCGCGAGGAGAAGGACAAAGCTTAGCACATCGAGAAACTGGCTCATGGTGTCGTCTCCTCTTGGAGGAGCGGGTCTTGATCCGCCATCGGGCCTTCGAGCTCGCGATACCGGAAGAACTTAAGGATCGCGATTGTTCCAATGAAATTGATCAGCGCATAAAGTAGAGCAATATCAAGGAAATCAGGCCGCCCCATCAAGAATCCCAACACCGCCAGAAGAAGCACCGTTTTGGTGCCAAAGCTGTTCACGCTGAGAACCCGATCATAGACCGTCGGTCCGGCAATCGCGCGCACCAGCATCAAGCCCATGGCGATGACGATGGCGACCGTGGCGGCGGCGTACATCATTTTCCACCCCCTTGCGGTTCCAACGCCGTCACCTTGGCGCTCATTTCGGCCAATCCCTCTTCGTCAGCCAGGTCTTCGGTTAAGGCATGCACCAGCATACTGTCCTCGCGCACATCGACTGTCACGGTGCCAGGTGTCAGCGTAATCGAATTACCAAAAATCGTTCGAGTGAGATCGCTTGGTTGATCGGCAGGTACACGGATGAGTTTTGGGGATAACTTAATTTCCCGGCGCAGCACCTCGCGTGCGACCTGCACATTGGCTTTGCCAATCTCAAGGAGAAGCCAGGCTGTGTAGGTGAGAATGCGCGGAAAAATACTCGATGGCACGCCCTCACTGTCGACGATCTCGGCCTTATCGGCGAACCACACCGCGACCGCGACGCTGAACGCACCAAAACCGATCAAGGTCGCGCTGTCCCAATAGCCAGAGAGCAACAGCCACAGAATCGAAAGCGCCAATGCCAGACCGAAGCGGCGCCCTGAAATCGACCACAAGCTTCGCATCACACCGCCTTCGGACAAAACTTTTGGCGACACGCAAGAGTGCACCGCCCACCACCATCAGAAAAAAGGCAGAAGATGCCGCCACGTCAACCATTGATGGCTGTTAAGCGCCAAAAGGGTGACACAGATCTGTCCTAGCGTCGCAACGCGCCAGTGATTACGTTGTGATGAGACAAGGAGATTCCCCATGCGCCTCGCCCTTTTAACGACCGCGTGTCTCCTTGCGTCCTGCGTTGGGTTGGATCCTGAAGTTGTCGATGGGCCCTATTACACCCAAGGGTTTACTGATGGGTGCCGAACGGCCGAGGCCCGTCAAACGAGCTTCGACACAAGCTTTTTCAGGGATAGCTATCTTTTCAAGACAGAAGAAAGCTACGCCGCCGGTTGGCGCTCTGGTTTTGGGGAATGCACACCGCAAGGCCTCGCGCCCCTTGAGACCTCGAACGAAGGGCTCCTGTCGGAGCCCTTCTGACGCAGGCTATTCTGCTGCCATCGCTTCTGGGCTTGGCGGAGACCAACGGAGTTTAGGTTGACGCGCAGCTCTTGTCTCGTCGAGCCGTTGGCGCGGGGCAAACCTCGGCGCATTTTCAAACCGGTCTTTTTCCCCCGCCTTCGCAGCCCGCGCGAGCGCAAGCAGCGAATCGCAAAATTCATCGAGTGCGGCCTTCGGTTCACACTCGGTCGGTTCAATCAGCATTGCTCCTGAGACGACCAAGGGGAAATACATCGTCATCGGATGAAACCCTTCATCGATCATGGCTTTGGCAAAATCGATCGTCCCCACACCGCTATCTTTGAGGAACGCATCGGAGAACAGCGCTTCATGCATGCAGGTGCCTGGATAGCCTTGCGTCATCTCTTCGGCGAGGCGCACACGGACGTAGTTAGCGTTGAGGACGGCGTCTTCACCCACTTGGCGAAGACCATCCGCGCCGTGGCTCAGCATGTAACTCAATGCCCGGACAAACATGCCCATCTGACCATGGAACGCGGTCAAACGGCCAAACGCTTGGGCAAAGTCGCCATCGGCTGTTTCATGAACAGTGTACCCCTCCGGTCCCACCACCACAGCGGGTAGCGGGGCGAAGGGTTTCAGGGCTTCAGAGAGAACCGTTGGGCCTGAACCTGGTCCACCGCCGCCATGAGGTGTGGAAAACGTCTTGTGCAGATTGATATGCATCGCATCGATGCCGAGATCACCCGGCCGAGCCTTGCCCACAATCGCGTTGAAATTCGCGCCATCACAATAAAAATAGCCGCCCGCCTCATGCACCGCGTCGGCCATCGCGCGGATATCGCGTTCAAAAAGACCGCATGTGTTGGGGTTGGTGACCATGATGGCGGCCACGTCAGCGCCCATTTTTGCCTTCATCGCAGCCAAATCGACGCGGCCGTCCTCGGTTGCGGGCAGTTTATCGACCGAAAAGCCGCATTGAGCCGCTGTGGCAGGATTCGTTCCGTGGGCTGATTCAGGAACCAACACCCTTGTGCGGGTGGTCTCTTCGCCCCTGGCCACGATCGCGGCACGCACCGCCATCATACCGCAAAGCTCGCCATGGGCCCCTGCTTTGGGGCTCATGGCCACCGCTGGCATGCCCGTCATCTCGCAGAGCCATGTTTGCAGTTCCGCAATCAGCTCAAGCGCCCCTTGCGTTGTGCCATCAGGTTGAAGCGGATGAAGATCGGCAAAGCCTGGCACGCGCGCCATCCGCTCGTTCAGTCGCGGGTTATGTTTCATCGTGCACGAACCGAGCGGGAATATACCCATATCGATGGCATAATTCTTTTGGCTCAAACGCACAAAGTGGCGCATCGCTCCGGGCTCAGAGAATGCAGGAAGATGGGGCGCTTCCTTCGAGGCGTGGTCGCCAAGGCGCGTGGCCCGTCCCTCAAGCGTCGGCATATCGACACCAGAGGTTTCGTAACTGCCCTCTTCAAACAGAAGCGGAACTTCGAGCTGAAGGGCTTTATGGCCTGTGAATGTCTCAGTCATGGTCCGTCCGTCTTGGGTTGGTGTTGTGATAGCTATCGGGTTCATCGATGGTGCCCGGAGTGGTCGTCATATCGATCGGCTCACCAGAACGGGTCTCGAACATATGCTCGCTTTTCCGGACAAAGCGCATATCGATGCCCCGGTAGTAGGCGATTTCGCCCTCAAGGCGTGTACCGATTTCTAAGAACCGAACAGGCGCATCGCTGCGGTTCTCCGCTGTGTGGCCAACCTTGACACCAGCCTTGAACGCAGCCGATTCGCCTGGGCCCAACGTATAGGTCTGACCGCCCTCGATAATCGTCAGCTCACCCTCGAGCACATAAAGGAATTCATCCTCCAACTGATGCCAGTGGTAAAGCCCGCTGGCACCGCCAGGCTGAAGCGTCACCTCACCAGCGCCAAATTGAGCGAGCCCGCCTGCATCAGACAGTTGAAGCTTACTGTACCCTGCCGTGCGCTGCTGCAGCCGTCCGGGATAGACGGCACGTGCGTAGGGCTCGATGGCATCACGATCGATCTTCGGCATGGGCGTTAGAGTTCCCTTTTGAGGGCATCGCTAAGGGCTGCGATATCCTCATTCGTGGTCAACTCGGTGGCCGCAATGATCAGGAGGTTGTCGTGCTCTTTGCTGCCGGGCCAAAGGCGTGCACCCGGCACGCCAGCGATGATACCTTGAGAGGCAAGTGCATCCACCACGTCACTTGCGTTCTGCGGTAGGCGGACAGTAAACTCGTTGTAGAAATGCTCATTGAGAAGCTCGACACCATCGATCGCCTCGAGCGCTTCAGCCGTTTTCACCGCGTTCTCGTGGCTCAACGCCGCCACGTTACGCAGCCCTTTTCCTCCGAGGAGGGACATATGGACTGTAAAGGCCAAAGCGCAGAGACCTGAGTTGGTGCAGATATTCGATGTCGCCTTATCGCGGCGAATATGCTGTTCGCGGGTCGACAGTGTGAGGACAAAACCTCGTTTTCCCTCTGCGTCGACGGTTTCTCCGCACAAACGCCCGGGCATATGGCGAACGTGCTTTTGTCTGACGGCGAAAAGACCAAGATAGGGCCCACCAAAATTAAGCGCATTGCCGATGGCCTGTCCCTCTGCGACGACGATGTCCGCCCCTTGGCTGCCCGGCGATTGAAGAAGGCCAAAGGACGTCGCCTCCGTCACCACGGCGACAAGGAGCGCGCCATGGGCATGGGCCTTGGCGGCAAGCCCCTCAAGATCACGCAGAAACCCAAAGACATCGGGGCTCTGAACAATCACGCATGATGTCTCGTCGTCAATCAGTTCAGCGACCGCTTGCGCACCGGGAGTGGCTGATGCCTGGATCACGGTATCGCCAATCAGTTCTTCATTCGTCCTCACAACATCAGCATAGTGAGGATGAAGACCACCGGCCATCACCACTTTTTTGCGCTTCGTGATCCGGCGTGCCATCAGGGCAGCTTCCGCGGCGGCGGTCGAGCCGTCATACATCGACGCGTTAGCGACCTCCATGCCCGTCAACGCAGCGACTTGGGTCTGAAACTCAAAAAGGTACTGCAGCGTACCTTGTGCGATCTCTGGCTGATAAGGGGTGTACGCCGTGAGAAACTCAGATCTCTGAATAATATGATCGACCGTTGCCGGGACGTGGTGGCGATACGCGCCTGCGCCAGCAAAAAAGGGGCCGTCCCCCGCCGCATGGTTCTTTTTGGCAAGCGCCAAGAGATGCCGCTCAACCTCGAACTCACCCTTATGATTGGGGAGGTTCAACGAGGGATTGAGCGCATCGACGGGCACATCAGCGAACAACTCGTCGATATGAGAGACGCCAACAGTGTTGAGCATTTGCGCTCGATCAGTATCAGTAAGCGGAAGATAACGCATGTGATTTGACCCTTTGAGAATTCTAGGATCGGCCTCGGCCGACAATGATCAACAGAACAGCGATGGCCACCCCAACACCAATTCCAACACCCCAGTCACCGGTCGCGACGCCGACGCCTGCGGCAATTGCAATGCCGACAGCAAATGCAGCGCCCCTACCCATTGGCGATATGCTCCTTATACGCAGCCTCATCCATTAAGGCGCCAAGTTCACTCGCATCGGAGAGTTTGAGTTTGACGAACCACCCCTCACCTTCGGGCGCATCATTGACGCCTTCCGGTGCATCCACGAGGGCGCTGTTGACCTCGACGATGTCTCCGCCAATGGGTGCGTAGACGTCTGAAGCCGCTTTAACGCTTTCCACGACAGCCATGTCGTCGCCTTTGGAAAAGCTCTTGCCAATCTCAGGAAGCTCGACGAACACCACATCGCCTAGCTGCTCCGCCGCGTGGGCCGTGATCCCGATGGTGGCAATATTGTCCTCAACCTTAATCCACTCATGGTCTTCAGTATACTTAACGGTCATGATGTAGGCCCTCGATAATAACCTGGTTGGATGAACGGTAGATCGACCACGCGTGCAGGATGCAACTTGCCGCGAATGTCCAGCATGACTTCCGTTCCTGGCGCAGCATGGGTTCGCGGCACATAGCCCATGGCAATCGGCCCACCGACCGAGGGCCCAAAACCGCCAGAGGTCACTTTGCCGATGTCTGCGCCGTTACCCGTCGCGATGGCTGTCCCTTCGCGGGCCGGTGCGCGCCCTTCTGGTTTAATTCCGACACGGACCATATCAGCGCCGTCGTTGAGTTCTTGTAGAATACGAGCGGCTCCCGCAAACCCTCCTTCGGCTTTGCGGCGCTTTCCGATTGCAAAGCTCAAGGCGGCGGTGACCGGGCTGTCGCTCGGTGTCATGTCATGACCATAAAGACAAAGCCCTGCTTCAAGCCTTAAAGAATCGCGGGCACCCAGCCCAATCGGCGCGACGTCCTGATGCTCGAGCAGAGACCGCGACAATTCATCCGCATGCGCATTGGGTACGGAGATCTCAAAGCCGTCTTCGCCCGTATAACCGCACCGCGACAGATAGACTTCGATGCCGTTCAATGTGGTCTCCCGCATCGACATAAACGGCATGGTCGCAGCATCGGGGTCCATCGCCGCAATCACAGCGGCGGCCTTTGGCCCCTGGAGCGCGAGGAGGCATCGCTCATGCTCGATCACAAGATCGGCTTCGCTCAACGTCACCAGTTGATCCTGGAGGTAGGCAAAATCGCGCTCCTTTACCGCGGCGTTGACCACAAGAAACAATTCGCCTTGCTGATCATCAGCCTTCGGTCGCGTGATCATCAGATCATCAAGAATTCCGCCATCATCCCCGAGCAGCAGCGAATAGCGGATACGTCCCCGGCCGAGAGCCTTGATCTCGCCGGGCACCAATCGCTCAAGGCATGTGGCAAGCGGATCATGGGCCTGAGGGCCAGGCCCATGTGGGTTCACAAGCCAAGCCTGCCCCATATGGCTGACATCAAACAGTCCTGCTTTGGCCCGGGTCCAAAGATGCTCGTCTTTGACACCCATCGGGTACTGAACAGGCATCTCGTAGCCAGCGAAGGGCACAAGTTTGCCCCTCAGCTCTCGGTGCAGGGAATCAAGTGGAAGTTTCTTCAAATCTTCGGTCACGCGGGCTCCTTTGATGAGGGCGTATTGCCCTCGAAGCCCCGGCTGTCCTCGCGCCCAACGTCGGACGCGCCTGAGAGATTGGGCGGGACCGTTGGGTCTCGCTTGCTCCGTCGGCAGGGCATTCCAGCCCTTTTCCAGCCTTTAGGTCCTATCGCGGTCCGGTTGCCTGAGCGTTTCCGGGGTGGTTGCGCCTTCGGCCCTGCGCATCATCAGCGCAGTGTCTCCCTCGATTGGACATGACACGCGGTCACGCGTGGAACCTGCCTTGCACCGCACCATTCGTCAACTTGTCATGGGGCGAGGTCATCCTTAAGCCGCTCCCATGCCCTTTAACCAAGAACAAATTCTCGACCGTCTGATCAGCAAAGCCCTGCAATCTGGCGCGGATGCAGCTGATGCGCTGGTCTATTCCTCCCTCTCCTCTTCTGTCACGATACGCCTGGGTGAAACCGAAGAGGTCGAACGCTCTGAGAATCAAGATTTAGGTCTTCGAGTGTTTGTGGGCGATCAGCAAGCCACTGTGTCGTCTACGGATTTTCGTGATGGCACGCTCGATGCCTTGGTCGAGCGGGCCGTGGCAATGGCCAAAGAAGCCCCCAGCGATCCCTATTGTGGCCTCGCTCCCGCTGATCGCTTGGCCAAGGGACCCTTTCCTGACCTTGAGCTTTCCGACGGTGTGGAGCCGTCCACGGACGACCTCATCGCCCGGGCGACGGCTTGCGAGGATGCAGCGCGCGCGGTGGACGGGGTCACGAATTCCAGCGGAGCAAGCGCCTCGGTCGGTTATGGTGAAAGCGTCTTTGCCACATCGAACGGGTTTTCTGGGCGCAAATCTGGCGGCAGCCATTCCCTCGGCGTCTCGGTCCTTGCTGGCGAAGGCACGGGCATGGAGCGCGACTATGATGGGGACGGCGCTGTCTTTTTGACGGATCTGCGCAGCTCAGAAGACATTGGTCGGGTCGCAGGAGAGCGGACGGTTCGGCGGTTAAACCCGCGAAAAATGGCAAGCACCAAGGCGCCAGTTGTTTTCGAACAGCGCCTCGCCTCGTCGCTTCTCAGCCCGCTGGCTGGCGCCGCCAATGGTGCTTCAATCGCCCGCGGCACAAGCTTTCTTTTAGAGAAACTCGGTGAGCAGCTCTTTGGTTCGAGCGTTGTGGTCCGCGATGATCCCTTGCGCCCTCGCGGGTTCGGATCGAAGCCTTTCGATGGCGAAGGCGTGGCCTGCGCGGCGTTCGATTTGATCGCAGACGGTGTCCTGACCCAATGGTTTCTCAATACCGCCCAAGCCAAACAGCTTGGCCTTGAGGCCAACGGTCGAGCCAAACGCGGAACCGGAGGGTCGCCAAGCTCTGGTCCTTCCAACCTCGACCTGTTGCCAGGCGCGAGGTCGCCGGACGAGCTCATCACGGCTGCCGGTCAGGGGCTGCTTGTCACCGATATGTTCGGACCACAGATTAATGGTAACACCGGTGACTTCTCCGTCGGCTGCGCCGGGTTTGCGATTGAAAAGGGTGAAGTCGCCTACCCCGTGTCGGAAATCACTATCGCGGGCAATTTGCTCGATATGTGGAAAAACCTTGAAGTGGGGAACGATCTTAAGCGTCGCGGATCTATCAATGCACCGACCTTACTGATCGAAGAGATGACCATTGCCGGCGATTGACCTCAGCCTTCTCTCCCTAAAAGACGAACGAGACGCGCTGGTGGACGCCGCGCGGATCGCAGGCGAGGTCATCAAGCCGTTCTTTCGCAACAAAAATCTCGATGTTTGGCAGAAGGACGATCGCTCGACCGTGACCGAGGCGGACATGAAAGCCGATGTCGCACTTCGCGAAGCGTTGCTGACGGGTCCTCGCCGCGAGTATGGATGGTTGTCCGAGGAGAGTGCGGACGATTTCAGTCGGTTTGATGCATCCAGAACAATCATCGTCGATCCCATCGATGGCACGCGCGCATTTGTTCGGGGCCAAGACAATTTTACTGTTTGCCTCGCGATCACTGAAGGCGACAAGGTGATTGCATCCGCGATCTATTGTCCGATGAAGGATGAAATGTACGACGCTGTCGCTGGTGGAGGCGCGCGTCTCAACGGCATGTCCATCACAGCCACCACCCAGGACCGCGTCGAAGGATGCCGCATGATTGGCCAGGCCCAGATGTTTGCGCATCCAAGCTGGCCACAAACCTGGCCCGAGATGGATATTGGCTACGTCAATTCTACCAGCTACCGCCTCGCGCTTGTTGCGTCCGGACAGTATGACGCGACCATCGCGTTGGCGCGCAAGTCGGACTGGGATGTGGCTCCTGGCGCGCTGATCGCTGCAGAAGCTGACGCGTGGATTGGCGACCATCTGGGCCGTCCATTCACCTTTGGTCAAAGTGAAGCTGCTCAACCTGGCCTTGTATGCACCGCAAGGCCTCTCTCCCCCGCTGTGCTGGAACGTCTGGCCCATCTCCCCAGCGATCTTCGCACCCTCAGACCCTAAAGGCAGGACCGTCATGAGCGATGAAACACCTCAACTTCTCCATCTTGTTTTCGGCGGCGAGCTCACAAGCCCGCAAGAAGCACGGTTCCGCGACATCGATGCCCTCGATATCGTCGGCATCTATCCAAATTTCGCCGAGGCTGAAAAAGCCTGGAGAAGCAAGGCGCAAGCCACGGTCGATAGCGCCCACACACGCTATTTCATCGTCCATCTGCACGAGTTTTTGGATCCCGATGGAGATGGGATGCTGGGCTAAGCGCGCGGCGCTTCAAGCTCCTGCCAGCCGCGCCGAAGGGGCCGCTTGCTCTGCTCTAAGGTGGCGCTGGCGACCAACATGATCGGCAAGGACACAGCCGCCGCAACCAACATCACCGCGGCGGCAATAAATGCACCAATGGTCACCAGCAGAGAACTCGCAAGGGCCTGCGCCCGAGACGCTTCGCTCGGGAGCGGCCTGAGATCTGCTGGGGTCACGTCTGCTGCCATCTTCATCAGATGAGCAGAGCACAACGATCTTGCAAACCCCTCAATGCTCCCAAGACGAAGCGAGGGCGATTACAGGTTGGCGAGAACATGCTCCGCCGAAGAGACTTCAAAGGCGCCGGGATCTTCCACAAAGAGGTGTTTCACCGTGGTGCCTTCGAGAACCATCGCAAAACGTTGCGACCGCATCCCCATGCCAAAGCCTGTGCCATCCATTTCAAGACCAAGAGCTTGGGTTAAGGCACCGTTTCCGTCTGCCAGCATCACGATATCGGCGGCGTCTGCGCTATCGCCCCAGGCGGCCATAACAAAGGCATCATTCACCGACATACAAACGATTTGATCGACGCCTTTTGCTTTGAAATCGCCGGCTTTTTCGACAAATCCTGGCAAATGCTTGGCTGAGCATGTCGGGGTGAAAGCGCCTGGAACGGCAAAGAACGCCGTTGTTTTGCCAGCAAAAAGCGCATCGGTTTCCACCGGTTTTGGACCCTCAGCAGTGGCCTCAAAAACGGAGGTGTTGGGAACGGTTTGGCCGGTCTCGATCATAAAATTCCTCAAACAGTGTGGCTTCGCCGGACCCATGTCCGGCTGACGGCCCCATGGCCCTAAGCTACGCCCGAGGGCAAGCCCACCTTGCCGAAATGCCGCTCATTTCGCTGTGATCTTTGTGTCGGCATTGAGGGATCTTAGGTTACATCCATGAGTATGACGCGTTTTCCATCCCTCGATCTCAGCCGCGGTTTTGGCGGCAAGATGCTTATCGCCATGCCCCATCTTGATGACTCGCCGTTTGAGCATTCGGTGGTGCTGATGTGCAGCCACGACGAAGAGCACGCGTTTGGCGTCATTATCAACAAGCCGATCGAAGACTTGTCGGTTGATCAAGTGATGTCCGAAGCCGATCTTGAAGGCAGCGCTTATGCCGCCGAAAGCCCTGTGTTCTTCGGTGGTCCGGTCGAAATGCAACGGGGTGCGGTTCTTCATAGTCTCGATTATCGGTCGAAGGACACATTTGTCATTGCCGACGGCATTGGTTTGACTGCGTCGGAAGAAGCGCTCGAAATCATCTGTGATCCGATCAGAGCGCCGCAGTCATCAATGTTGGTGATGGGACATGCCGGCTGGGGCCCTAATCAGCTTGATGATGAAGTGAAGCGCAATGCGTGGCTCAGTATACCGAGTGCCCCTGCTCTCGTTTTTGGTAAGCCTGATCAATGCTGGTCCGGAGCGCTCGGCATTCTTGGTATCACCGATGTGAACAGCCTAGGCGGATCCGAAGACACCGTGGCCCGGCCGAACTGAGGGTTAGCGCAAACCCCGCGCCCTTAAGGACGTCTGAAGCCCTGAACGATCGGGGGCGGGAGCCGTTTCTGGATCGGCGGCGAGTGTGGGAGCTACAGCTGGCGCTGGTTCGGGCGTGGACTGAACTTTCGGTTCGGTTGTCTTGAAGGCCCGGCCCAGCCCAAAGGTCGCGCCCGCATCCTGCAAATCGGCCGCTTCGCGTTTGTCTTTGATATCAGCCACGAGCACCGGGGCACCCAGACGCTTTGATACTTTACTCAGCGTACCCTTTTTCGGACCATTTTTTCCCATCGGGACATCGAGTGCACTGATCCACAACATGTTTGGCTGGAATTTTGGCGCCTTGCTCGAAAGCTCATGGAGCAAAAGCGCAACGCCTCCGCCGGCGCGTTGAATATCGGTCGCCTGTGCTTCAATCGCATTGGGCTTTTTGTTGATTCCCGGATCAAGGGCGACAAGTAGCGCCCCTTTTGGCAGGTCATGAGCCCGCACAGCTTTCCCGATTGCGCTGGCAAGAGTTCCGGGGGGAACGTTGAGACCAACCGCATCAATCACGGCAAAAGGCCCGCGCCGTGCATCGTCAGCAAGCATTTGTGCTAACTGCGCCGCACCCTGATCGACCGCGTCGCGCACCTCGTCGGCGGAGGTTCCGCAATGGCGCAGATCGATCTCGAAACCGATGGCGGTGTCATCATGCAATCGGACCACCGATTCAGCGCTCGCGGTTGCCACGGGTTCGGGCTGTTCGTGTTGGGGTTGAGGGACTGCTGCTGCTGCCGCAAAACCAGTCGCCGCAGGTGCGGCTTGGGGCTGATGTCCGTGCACGTCCTCAATGGTTGCATCGAGCCGCATCAGAATGCCGTCATGGTCCACCTGCCGGCGTCCGTTGAACCGGAACGTTGCGCCTTGGGTGGCAAGATCGACATCAAACGGACCGGAGACAGGCTCGCCTCCGCCCAGCACTTGATCATCAAACAACGCGAGCGCTTCTGGAGACAACCGATCCCGCAAACCTTCTGGGGTCAGCTCGATCGACGTTTCCGCCCCGCACGCATCGAGAATCGTCTGGCCAGCGCGGACCTCAGGCTGTGCCAGCGCATCCCAGACATATTCATTCGCCGCCACATCGAGCATCGGGCCGCCGGCAGAGGCCTGGTGCCAATAGCTCGAGACTGGCTCACTTGGCGCTGCTTGGAACGAGGCGGCGGGTGAAGGAACGGGATCAGGATCGTGATAGGACCGCTGTGGTTCGGGCGCCGGCTCGCGAGGCGTATCACTGAAAACACGGCGCTCAGAGACCACCGCCGACTGTTGAGGTACATCATCATCGTCGGAAAAAAGGGATCCACCGGCCGCAAAGCTGTGCGCCCCGACGGGCTCGCGTCCCCGTGACGCAAAGCTGAAGGACAAATCCTCACCGACAAAGGGCGCGGTTATTGCAGCAATAAGAACGCCGGCTGTCATGATGCTGACCGGCGCGGCGGTGGCCAGAAAACCATCCAAGAACTGCGCCGGCGTCGAGGTCATCAGGATGGCGGCCAGAAAGGCCATGATCATGCTGAACCCAAGGATCCCATTGCCGCTTGGGTCTTGCTGAATAGCAAAACAAAGAAGCCCGACGGCAACGACGCCAACGATCAACGCCGCAAGCGACGCTTCAGCCGCAAGGTTTAGCCCTCCAGCGGTAAGCCCCGCCAGGCCGATGACGGCGGCAATGGCGACAGCGGACACAATCGCAACAATGCGATTGCCTTGCGCTGTGTGCAGGACGGCATTCACGAACAAGAGAGCTGCCGCAGCTGTGAGCGCAGAAGCCAGCACCATCATCCCGTCGGTCAGAAAGTCGAGCTGGCCGTAAAGAATAGCCTGAACACCGGCCACCGAAGCCAGCAGCAACGCCCCGGTGATGGCCGTTCCCGAACGGCGAACAATGCTGATGAGCACGAGCGCGACCGTACCCAGCGCCAGCGCGCCCAGCGTAACGTTTTGCAGCATCGCCACATCACCGGGCGCCATCATCGATTGGACGCTCAATGCCTGCTTATAATCCGCAAAAGAGAACACGTCGCTCAATCCGCTCATGCTCGGTCCCACCTCGCTCACCCAAGTAAAAGAATTGAGCGGAAAGCCCGGAAAACGCAAGGATCAGCGTGAAGTCTTGTTAACGCCGAGACGGTTAACACCCGCGGATCGCGGTCTTCATCGCCGCAAGATCGTTGGGAATTTCCTGATACACCTCTGGCTCTTCATAAAGAGCGTCGTGAGCGAAAGGCAGCGCTGGGCGATGGCCCGTGACCTCTTCGACGACGTTGGGAAACTTTGCGGCGTGTGCCGTTGCCAGGGTCACCAAAGGACCTTGGAGCCCCTCCTCGCGTGCCAACCGGGAGGCGTGAAGACCGATCGCGGTGTGGGGATCAAGGATCATGCCTGTTCGTTCTTGGGCACGTTTCATCTCGGCAGCGATGTCATCAGCGCCTGCCCGTGCCGATGAAAATCCCCCGCGCATGACATCAAGCACCTCGCGAGGAAGTGAAAACGAACCCGTCGTCTTGAGGCTCTCCATCAGCGCAAGCGTCAGCTGATCATCACGGTGAGACGCCTCAAAAATCAGCCGCTCGAAATTGCTGGCGACCTCAATGTCCATCGAGGGCGCTTCGGTTTGGGTGATGCCTTTTTTCTCATAGGTGCCCGTCTTGAGTGCTCGATCGAGGATATCGTTTTCGTTGACCGCCACAATAAGCTGCCCCACGGGCGCGCCAAGACGCTGGGCAACATAACCGGCAAAAACATCGCCAAAGTTGCCCGTCGGTACACTGAAGTGAACGGGCCCATCTTTATCGAGAGCGAGGCTCGCCGTGACATAGTAAGTCACCTGCGCAGCAATCCTCGCCCAATTGATCGAATTGACACCGCCGAGCGCAACATCTTCCGCAAAAGGACGATCGGCAAAGAGTGCTTTCACAGCCGACTGGCAATCGTCAAACGTGCCGTGAACCGCAAGGTTGAGCACATTGTTTGCCCCGCTCGTGGTCATAAAGCGGCGCTGAACCTCAGAAATTCGATTATGCGGGTGAAGACTGACGATCTTGAGGTTCTCGCGATTGGCGAGCGCGGAAACCGCCGCACCGCCAGTGTCACCGGATGTGGCGACAATCACCGTCATATGGCCGCCGCGTTGCGCGAGGTCTCGTTCAAAGAGGCGGGCGATGAGCTGCATCGCGACATCCTTGAACGCGAGGGTCGGGCCATGAAAAAGCTCAAGCAGGTGGTCCTCCCCCCAAAGCGGCACCACGGGACAGGCCTCCTCATGTCGGAAGGTTGCATAGGCCGCGTCGGTGAGGGCCCTCGCCTCGTCTTCGGTCATGCTGTCGCCAGCAAAGAGTTTCAAAATTTTTGCCGACACTTGGGCGAAGGGCTGACCCCGAAGTGCATCCATATCGAGGGGCGCTGGCCATTCCTTCGGTACATAAAGCCCACCATCCGGCGCCAACGCTCTTGTCAGCACATCAGGAAAATCGGCCTCTGGCGACTGACCGCGGGTCGAGATGTAACGCATGGCGACACCGCCTCCTCTCAAGCAGCGCCTCGCCTAAGGCGCCTTTGGCTCCGAGCCAAGAGAGGAGTTGCGCCTTAGCGGCCCTCGCACATCAGAAAGAGGTCGTCCGCACCCGTGCCGATCAATGTGGTCGCACCCACAGCTGTCGCCACCGTGGCGCCTGAAAGAATGCGGCCGGCTTCTTGATAAAGCACGCGGGCTTCACCGCCATCGACCCTCAACACTTGGCTCGGCGCTGAATCACGCAGGGCTTCAGTGAACGCCTTGTACTCAAAAGGCTGCGGGACAGAGCCGATGAGCAAGCCGCCTTCATTATCGATAGACAGATTATTTGGGAACGAGCCAAGCGGGATCCGGCCATCGGATTCAAGCTTGCCCGTCGCTGGATCACGCTCGAACTGGCGAATCGCTTCGGCGCGCATCTCCGCGAGATACACGGTATCGCCGTTCGGGCTCAGCGCGATACCGTTCGGGAAGTTGAGATTGTCAGCGACGATCGACCAGTCATCACCATCAAAGTGGAAGATCTGTCCGGTTCTCAGCCCAAGGAGGAAATCAATCTTTCCCTTGATTGACTGGCGTCCAGCGGCGGTATCGTTGGTCACGTAAAAAGATCTTGGACCCGTTGCGACCACATCGTTCGGGCTCAAAAGCCTTGGGTCCGTTAGCCGTTCAATCAGCATCAAGTCGCCGTTCTCATCGACGCTGAAGATCAGGATTGAGGGTCCATCTTTGTTCACCACAAAGAGATGGCGGGACAGCACGCCTGTGGGCAGCCGTTCCTCAAAGAGCGTGATGCCAGCGGGCCGAAAAACGCCCGGACGACCATTCGTCCGGTCGCGCCAAGAGCTGTCATCAAGCGGATTATCGAGATCAAACCGAACAATGCCGCCACGTTCAGCCCCGCCGCGCTCATCGTAAACCGAGAGATAAGCGACGTTCTCCCCGGGGACAGCTTCAATATCGGACGCGCCAGTGATGCCAAAAACGGGTTTACACTGAAGATTGTTCTCGTCGGCGATCTCATCAAACTGATGAAAAACGAACCCGAGCCAGATCGTTGTAACAGCGAGCGCAAGCGTACCCGCTGCGACAAGGATCACCATTGGCAAGAACAGTCGCATCAACCCCACCTAAAGACACTGGTTTGCCCCGCTCCCTTTCAAGAACCAGACCAGCCATCTGGCAAGGGCCTATGGGAGTGTGATTTTGTTAGAACACAGGCCGCGCGGTCGCACCACCTTGGAATAGCGTTGTTCGATCAATTCGAAGAAAGGTTGCTGAAGAACCGGGTTAGTCTTGCTTTCCACCCTCTGCTCCGCTAGCGGCGCCGTTCTTCCGAATTTTTGCCGGCGGCATCCGATGAAAAAAGACACGCATCCCGATTACCACTTCATCACGGTGAACCTCACCGATGGGACGTCCTTCCAAACCCGTTCGACCTACGGATCTGAAGGGACTGTTCTCAACCTCGACATCGACCCTTCATCGCATCCTGCATGGACCGGTGGCCCGCAGAAACTGTCGGACAAAGGGCGCGTGTCGAAGTTCAAGAACAAATTCGGCAATTTCGGCCTTTAAGCGTCGATCATGGCGGGCTCTGGGCCCAGACCCGCAACCCTACGCAGTGCCTTCTCGATTGCTTGGCCAGCTAGCCTAGCAGCGATCATCACGCCGCTTTTGGGCCTTATTGATATTGCGGTTTTGGGCCGCGGTGCTGACGCTGTTGCCTTGGCAGGCGCCTCGCTGGGCGGCGCCGTGATATCGCTTCTTTATTGGAGTTTTGGGTTTCTCCGCATGAGCCTGTCAGGGCTCTCCGCCCAGGCGTTAGGAAGCGGCGATGAGGTCCAGTTAAGAACATATCTCCTCCAGGGTCTGGTGATTGGTTTGTCCATTGGGAGCGCACTCACGCTCTTAGCGGGGCCAATCATCGCCATTGGTCACTTTTTCCTGGTCGAGACATCCGAAGCATCGGCCGAAGCTGGCTCCGCAATGGAGACCTACCTTCGTGTTCGGCTCCTCGCAGCGCCTGCGGTCTTGGCGACCACCGCCATCCTTGGCTGGCTGACGGGTCAAGCGCGCACAGGCCTTTTGATGGCGATCACGGGGTCGATCGCGGTGATCAATGCCGTTCTGTCCGTCTTTTTTGTGTTGGAATTGGAGCAAGGGATCGCTGGCTTGGCTGCGGCGACGGCGCTGGCTGAGTTAATCGGCTTGGTGCTTTGCGGGTTGGCAGTCCTCTGGGTCACGCACCAACGCGGCGGAATTGGTCAATTCTGGGATATCGATCATGCCCGTCGAGGGTTTCGGGTCCTCATGTCTCTAAATCGCGACATTTTTATCCGAACGCTCCTGATCGATTCGGTGCTGTTGAGTTTTGCCCGGGTCGGTGCGGGGTTCGGCGATCTGACGCTTGCCGCCAACCATGTGCTCCTCAATCTCGTTCTTGCCGTGACGTTGCTCCTTGATGGGCCCGCGATCGCAGCAGAAACCTATGTTGGGCAGGCGCTCGGCGCCAAGACCAACAAAGTCGCTCTTTTCACGGCTGCCTGGCGCGAGACCGCAAAAATATCAGCAGGCCAGGCGATGATCCTGTGTCTCTCTTTGGTGATTTTCGGACCTTCTCTGCTTTCGGGGATCGTTGGTGATGGCCCCGACAGCGCCGTCGTGGTGGCGGAAGCCAAGCGATATCTGCCTTGGGCGATGGTGATGCCCCTGGCGGTGGCGGCCGCCTATCACCTTGATGGGATTTATATCGGCGCGATCCGCGGCGCGGCGCTGAGAAACACGATGGCGATGTCCGTTCTCGTTTTCGGTGTGTCAGCGTTGTTGCTGATCCCAATCTTGGGCAATCATGGGCTCTGGTTGGCCCTTCTGATGTTCATGATCGCGCGGGGCATTTTCCTGATCATCAATTGGAGCGGCTTTCGTGCGATGCTGGCCTAAGGCCGCGACGCCGCGCCGCCCTCACGGGCAGTCAAAGCCTTGCCTAAGTCACCGGAATTGCTGAAAGCTGAGAGCTGTGAAGAACCCAATCAATTATCTGGCGAATCCAGCGAATTTTCTTCGCGCGACGCGGCCACTGATCCCCTGGCTTGGCCTTTCGGCGGGCTGCCTTTTGTTGTCAGGTGTGATCATCGGCCT
Source organism: Pseudomonadota bacterium (assembly GCA_039818345.1). GTDB lineage: Bacteria > Pseudomonadota > Alphaproteobacteria > Caulobacterales > Parvularculaceae > Parvularcula. The sequence continues at coordinate 47,302 of JBCBUC010000013.1, forward strand.
GTTCGCATCGCCGGCTGACTATCGTCAGGGGGAAAGCGTGCGGATCATGTACGTCCATGTTCCTGCAGCTTGGATGGCACTTCAGACCTACGCAATAATTGCGGGCGCGAGCCTTGTTGGTTTTGTTTGGCGCCACCGGGTCGCGGATATTGCGGCAAGGGAAGCCGCGCCCTTCGGCTTAGCCTTCACGTTGCTCGCGATCATCACCGGGGCGCTCTGGGGTAAGGTGACATGGGGCGTATTTTGGGATTGGGATCCCCGCCTGACGTCGATGTTGGTGCTGGTCTTTCTCTATATTGGGTACATCACGCTTTGGCAGGTCATCGAAAATGAATGGACGGCCGCCAGAAGCGCCGCGATCCTCGCCATGTTGGGCGCAGTGAACCTGCCAATCATCAAATTCTCCGTCGATTGGTGGGACAGCCTGCACCAAAAGGCGACGGTGATCCGTGAAGGCGGCCCAGCGATGCCTGGATCCATGCTGATCCCTCTGATGCTGATGGCGTTTGGCTATATCGCCCTTTTTGGCTTTGTCTTTTTAATGCGTATGCATACAGTTCTTTCGTCCGTACGGCAAAAGTCCGCGCCGACGGCATCGAGTGTGGTTCTCGATGAGGCGCCAGCCGCATGACGCCGGAGATGGGCCCCTATATCGCGGCTGCGTGGCTGGTGTCCGCCGTGACCCTCGGGGCACTGACAGCATGGGCGCTTTGGGGATACCAGCGGAGAGGCCGATGAGCGCGCCAAGCCCCTATGAACGCCGTCGACGGCGCAGCCTTTTTTTGACGCTAATCGTGCCAGCGTTTGCCGGGTCGGTGGCCCTTGCTCTGTTCGCGATCTCACAAACCCAGGTCTATGCCTACGCGCCCTCAACGCTGCCCCCTTTTGAGGAACTGGCCGGGCGTGAAGTCCGTCTTGCTGGCCTGGTGCTAGAGGGGACGCTGGCGAGCGGTGACGACGGTGTGGCGCGGTTCACGGTGACTGACGGTGCCGCTGACGTCCCTGTTACCTTCGAAGGCATTCTTCCTGCCCTTGTCGCCGAGAATGATGGTGTGATTGCCCAAGGTGTTCTTTTGGCCGATGGGCTTTTCCGTGCGAAGAATGTTCTTGCACGCCACGATGAGAATTACGAAGCTCCCGAAGTGATAAAAGCGCTCGAAGAAGCGCAAGGAGACGTCCGCTGAGTTCTCAAACCCCCGCTCTTATCCGGACGCCGCGGTTCTGGAACCTTTTTGGTGCACAGACCCTTGGGGCGTTTGCTGATAATTGCCTGCGTAACGCCACGATTGTGGCAATTTTTGCGGCTGCTGGCGCGTCGAGCAAAGACACGCCCTTTTATTTCTTCGGTGACTTGGCCGAAGAAGCACCGGCCATTGTGTCGATGGGCTTCACCATCCCGATTTTTATGTTCGCGATGGTGTCCGGCCAGTTGGCCGACCGCTTACCCCGGCATGTGATGGCGCGGCGGCTCAAATTCGTTGAGCTCCTCTTGATGTCGTTTGCTGCGCTTTGGTTCTTCTTCGGTCAGGCTTTGCCGCTGGTCTTAACCTTGGCGTTGATGGGTGCACAGACTGCTTTTTTCCAACCGGTGCGGTTTGCCCTCATGCCCCAGTATTTTCCTGAGGAGCGGTTGGCCCGTGCCAACGGGGCGGTGCAGGCCGGAACCTTCATTGCAATCGTGACTGGGCTTGGTCTTGGCGGCTATTTTGTCGAGGCCGACAACGGACGATTTATCGTGTCCGCCATGTTGATTGGCGCCGCGGGCATCGGTTTTCTTCTCGCCACGTTTTTCCCCGAAGCTCCGCCGCCCGGCCGTGAGCCGGTGGACTGGAACATTCCCAAGATCGCCTACAGGTATGTGAAAGAGGCAGCGAAAGTTCCGGGCGTTCTATGGCCTATCTTGGCGAATGGCTGTTTCTGGATGATTGGTGCCATGGTTTTGGCCAACATGCCGATCTTCATGCGGGATCAACTGGGCGGGACGGGCCAAGACTATTCGCTGCTGAACGCGATCTTTGCTCTAGGTGCCGGACTAGGATCGATCATCGCTGGCATCTTTGCGTCCAAGCTTAAAGACCCCAAAGTCATGAGCGCGGCTGCGTTGTTGTTCGGTACGCTGATGTTGGTTGGTGTCTATATCTACACCCGGGTTCCACTTGGCGGGCCGTTTGCCTTTTTTAGCAGTCAAGGCTGGCCACTGATTATTATGTTCGTCCTCGCATCAACTGCAAACGGTGTGTTCTCGATACCCATGCTGACAAGCTATCAAGCAAAAGCCCCCAAAGAAATCAGCGCTCGAATTATGGGAGTTGCCAACATGACGAACGGCTTTTTGGCAACCATTGGCGCTATTCTTGCGTCGGTGTTTAGGCAGCTCGGCGCCGACCCTTCGGAGATCTTTCTCATTATCGCGCTGATGCAGCTTTATATCTTCCTGATCATGCTGCGGCGGTATCAGCTGTTTAAAGAAACCGCCGAGGCACAGTCAGCATAAAAAAGCCGCGGTCAACGCCGCGGCTTTTCTTCCTTTGGCTTATCGGCCGTCGTTTGGATCGGTCGGATTGCCATCGACTGATGTCCAAAGTGAAGCACACGGAATGCGGCGTGTATCGCAACGGTCGCGGTACTTCTCCGCAATCTCCGTCACCTCAGCGAACAAACCTTTGTCCAACGTAATGGGATCAAGACCAAGATCGATGAAGTTCTGGTTTTCGACATGAAGGTCGTTTTCGTCCGCCTCGTTACGCGGATTATCCACCTGGTCGATTTCTGCACCCGTCATGTCGGCAATCATCTTCGCCAGATCACGGACGCGGTGCGTCTCCACCATCTGGTTCATGATATGAACACGATCACCCGGCTCAGGTGGGTTTAAAATAGCGAGCTCAACACAGCGGCACGTGTCCTGAATATGAATAAAGGCACGGGTCTGACCGCCGGTTCCATGCACCGTAAGCGGATAACCAATCGCCGCCTGCATCAAGAACCGGTTGAGGACAGTCCCATAGTCACCATCATAATCGAACCGGTTGATCAGCGCTTCGTCTTTTTTGGTTTCTTCCGTCTGTGTGCCCCATACAATGCCCTGATGAAGATCGGTGATCCTCATTTTGTCGTTCTTTGCGTAATACTGGAAGAATAACGCATCCTGGGTTTTGGTCATATGGTAGATTGAGCCAGGATTGGCTGGGTAGAGGATTTCCTGCTCGACCTCACCATTCGGACCTGCGTCCACCTTCACTTTGAGATAGCCTTCGGGAATTTTCATACCCGCGGTGCCATATCCGTAGACGCCCATCGTACCGAGGTGAACAACATGCACATCAAGACCTGAATCAACGATGGCGGCCAGCATGTTATGCGTAGCGTTGAGGTTGTTATCCACCGTGTACCGTTTATGCGCGGCGGTTTTCATGGAGTAAGGAGCGGCGCGTTGTTCAGCAAAATGAACAATAGCGTCGGGCTTGTAGGAGACAATCAGATCCCGGAAGGCATCATAGTCTTTGGAGACATCGAGAATGCGGCTCTCGATTTTGTTGTTCGACACCCGCTCCCATGTCGCAAGACGGTCAGAAAGCGATGCAATGGGGGTCAGCGATTGGACCTCAAGCTCCACGTCAATCATGCGGCGAGAAAGGTTGTCAACGATCATCACATCGTGACCGCGTGCAGAGAGATGAAGGGCCGTCGGCCAGCCGCAAAAACCATCTCCGCCGAGGATCATCAGCTTCATGGGGGATGCCTTTGTTTAGAGAATTTCGCTGCTCTTAAGGAACGGCGCGCAGTTGAGCAATGTCAGCGTGAGAACATCTAACAACAATGTGATAGTAAGCTGATTAATATGCATTTTCTGGTTTGATCACGGCCTTCACCGTGAGCAGCAGGATGCGCATGTCGAACCAGAATGACCAGTTTTCGATATAAGAGAGGTCATAGCGTAGGCGCGCTTCCATCTGACCGGGCTCCGACGTCTCGCCGCGATAGCCGTTCACTTGGGCCCAACCGGTCATCCCTGGTTTGACCCGGTGGCGCGCTGCGTAGTCTTTAATCACCGTTGAATAGTAAGCGTCATGCTTGAGGGCATGGGGTCGCGGTCCGACGAGCGACATATCGCCTTTCAAGACATTCAAGAGTTGCGGCAGTTCATCGAGCGAGGTGGCCCGCAAAATCTTGCCAACACGGGTGATCCGACGGTCATCCTTGGTGGCCTGCTGCACGTCATCACCGTCTTCCATCACCCGCATCGAACGAAACTTGATGATCGGGAAGATGTCGCCCGCCATGCCCTGACGCCGCTGAACAAAGAAAACAGGTCCTTTGCTGTCGAGCTTCACCGCGAGCGCACAGAGGGCCATGACCGGGGAAAGAAGAACCAGCGCAATAAGAGCAACGATGCGGTCTTCCAGCATCTTGGTGAAAATATCCCATCCATCGATGGGGCGACGCTGCACAAGATGGGTGGGTGTTCCGCCCACGGTGGTCAACCGTCCGGCGCGGGTCACCCAAAGGGGATGCGGCGCTAGGCTCACATTGATCGGCAGTTGGCGCATTTGATCGAGTAGACCGTCGAGGTTGCTTTCCTCTCCATCGCCTTGCGGGCAGACCACCAAATCGTCGACCAAGCCCTCTTCGACGAGATCCTTCAAAGCCTGAAAATCCGCTGTGCCGCAGTTCATCAACGATGCCACGTCAAACCGGCTCACAATTTCAATGCTTTGATTGGCAAACTCAGCGCTCTCAGAAAGCACGGACGTTCGGTGTTCGCTGCCAATCATGACAACGCGTCGAGACAACAGCCCGCCATCACGAGACAATCGTTTGAGCGTCCGTTCAACGAGATAACGAAGGCCAAGGATCCCAATCGCCGCCATAACAGCCCAGGTAAGCAACCAGCCGCGGCTTAAAAGTTGTGTCAGGCCAAGGGAGTAGCAAGCAGCGATAAAGCTCAGAACGATCAAGGCCCAGCGAAAGATCAATCCGCGGGCCGTGCGCCACGCGCTGAGCAGTTCATCGAAACGGAAATAGCCGCCCTGCCTCAGTGCCTCGACATAAATAAGGCTGGTCAAAAAGCCCGCTGACGTCAGCACCATGGCATTGGTCGCCATTAAGAACCCGTCTGGCAGCGTCGTCAGCGTTGCAAATGGGGTTGCTGCTCCCGCCGCCAACGTGATCACGGCGACATGAAGCCAGGCAACGATATCGGCGCAGACTTCGCGGGAAATTCCCCGACGTTTGCGTTTCGACGTCGTCTCCATTCGTTGACGCGCTGTTGTCGACATAGATGAGCTCTGTTGACCTTTCAGGCCGGTATTGGCCCCACCAGACGCGATTGATCCCAGATGAACGCTACCGGACAACCTCTTTCAGTGCCGTTTATCGTCCTAAACTTATGACACAACGACCTTTCGTTCTGGAAAACCCATTATCGGCACGGGGTCAAGCGAAGGTCTCTTGTCAAAGGTTTCGTCTTCGACCCCGCGCAGGCAAGACCATGTCTAGGCACTGCCGCATTGTGATCAGCTTCTCTTTGGGTTGAGCTGACGTTTTGGGGGGAAACTGTGGTTCGCTAATCCCGGATTTTGAGCGAATATGTCATAATTTGTTTCATGCGCCCGCGATCCGTTTGTCAGCTGTCTCCGGCACCTCTATGCCGCTTGCGTGAGTTAAAGAGCGCGAGGACTTATGAATCCCTTTCAGACCGCTATGGTTGATGCGGCCGTGGAAGCCAGCCGACTGATCCTCGCGATTTATCGCGAAGGCGGTGATCATCGCACAAAAGACGATGGCTCACCGGTGACCTTGGCAGACGAACAAGGCGAAGCTGCTATTTTGGCAGCATTACGCGCAGCCCACCCCTCGGTTCCCATTTTGGCAGAAGAATCGGTCGCAGCAGGTGATGTTCCTGAGGTTGGAGACGAGTTTTTTCTCGTTGACCCTCTTGATGGGACCAAAGAATTTGTAACGGGGACAGATGAATTCACAGTCAATATTGCGCTGATCCAAAACGGTGCTCCCGTTCTCGGGGTTGTCACCACCCCGGCGCTTGGGATGCTCTATGTCGGCGACGTTGGTCATGGCGCCTTTCGTCAGCGCTATGATTTTGAAGCGGGGCAACAGGCGGGAGACACGGAAACCATCGCAGTTCGCGACGTGCCCGCAACCGGCGGCATTGCGATGACCAGCCGCTCCCATGGGTCCCCGGAAACGGCGGCACTTTTGCGCGACCTTGGTGTGGTCGATGTGATGGCGGCGGGCTCGTCGCTCAAGTTTTGTGCGATTGCGGAGGGACGCGCAGATCTCTATCCGCGTCTCGGCCGAACCATGGAATGGGACACCGGTGCGGCGCATGCTGTGCTCAAGGCCGCAGGCGGTGAAGTCTATACGTTTGATGATAAAAAACGTGGAGAGCCACTCAGCTATGGCAAAAAAGAGCGCGGCTTTGACAACCCACACTTTTTGGCGGTTGGCAAAGAACAGTGACGTCCAAGGAAGACTTCGTTCGGCGTGAAGCCGCTCGACTTGGTTTTGACGCCTGCGGTATCACCGGCGCAAGTCTTCCAGAAACGATTAGCAGTCATCTCGACGAGGCATTGAGCCTGGGCCATCACGGCACCATGACGTGGCTCGAAAACCGGGCCAATGAGCGAGCGCAGCCGCAAGCTCTATGGCAAGGCGCCCAATCTGTCGTCATGCTCGGCATGAATTATGGGCCGAGCGACAATCCACTTGAGCGACTTCACCGCCGATCAATCGGCAATATCTCTGTTTATGCTCAGGGTGATGATTATCACGACGTCGTCAAAAAACGTCTCAAACAGCTCGGGCGGCTATTAGGTGAAACCTTTAACTGCCCGCTGAAGGTGTTTGTCGACACAGCGCCCGTCGCGGAAAAACCGCTTGGTCAGCAAGCAGGTATTGGTTGGCAAGGAAAGCACACCAATCTTGTCAGCCGTGAACATGGTTCGTGGCTGTTTTTGGGCGCTATTTATCTTGGCATCGCGCTTGATGCAGACAAAACGGAAACTGATCACTGTGGTCAGTGTACAGCTTGTCTTGAGATTTGCCCAACCGATGCATTCCCTGCTCCTTACAAACTCGATGCCCGGCGGTGTATCAGCTACCTGACCATAGAGCATAAGGACGCGATCCCTGAAGAGTTTCGCCGCGCCATGGGCAACCGAATCTATGGCTGTGATGACTGCCTAGCGGTTTGTCCGTGGAACAAATTTGCCCACGAAGCGAAAGAGGGAGCATTTCACGCGCGTGAGGAACTGCAAGACCCTCCGTTATCGGAACTCGCCAATTTGACGGATACCACCTTTCGCGCCCTTTTTCGAAAATCTCCTGTCAAACGGATCGGGCGGAACCGGTTCGTTCGCAATGTCGCTGTTGCCATTGGGAATAGCGAAAACAGCACGTTGCAAGGTGCCCTCAAGCCACTGATCGAGGATGACGATGCCGTTGTTCGGGAGGCGGCCCATTGGGCTGCAAACGAGCTGGCTCAATTGTGACGACGTCTAAGCCGCGCCGCTGCATCCACCAAAACAGCGGCAGAGAGGCCAAACAGCAAAAGTCCGTTCAATGACGCAAATCCCGGCAACAGCCGCCAAGGCTGCGGCGCCAACACATCACCAAATCCCAGCGTGGTGTAGGTGGTCAGCGCGAAGTAGAGGCCACCTTCCCAGGTCAAGCTCACTTCGGTTGCAAGAAAGACCGATGCCCACACCATCACCGAGGCTGTGTGCGCGACGATCAAGCCCAGGCCGACGATCGCTAGCTTGATCACGTCGATCACATCCGAACCAAATCCATGACCACCGCTTCCGACCGCTGCAACACCGCGCAGAACAATGATCATCAGTGCATGGATAAAAAGTGTGGCGGCCACCGCAAGGCCCGCTACAACAAACTGGCTTGTCACTGGGTCTGACATGTCCGCCCCGATTGCTCCCACTCCGTCGCCATCATACCGGAGCGATCTGCGAATGAGAAGCGCGGGTCGACGCTGGCGGCTTAGCGGGGCGCCAGCACCATCATCATTTGACGGCCTTCAAGCTTTGGCATGGCCTCAACCTTGGTGGACTCTTCAAAGTCCTCACGCACACGGTTGAGGAGCTCCATCCCACGCTCTTGGTGAGCCATCTCCCGACCACGGAAGCGCAAGGTGACTTTCACCTTGTCTCCGCCTTCGAAAAACCGACGCATGGCCTTGGTTTTCACCTCATAGTCATGCTGGTCGATGTTCGGCCGCATTTTGATTTCTTTGATCTCGACGATCTTTTGTTTTTTCTTGGCTTCAGCTTTTTTCTTTTGTTGCTGATATTTGTGCTTTCCCCAGTCCATCAATTTGCAGACGGGGATTTCGCCATTGTTGACCTCTACGAGGTCGAGACCAGCGCGCGCAGCCATTTCCATGCCTTGCTCGGGGGTGATCGGGCCCTGTTTTTCGCCATCCGAATCGATAACGAGGATTTTGGGGGCGCGAATGCCTTCGTTCATTCTCGGTCCCGTGGGTTTGGGCGGGGCCGAATTCATGGGTCTGCGTGCGATTGTGTGGTCTCCTTATCTAACTAACGCGGCGCAAGATTGCGCCGACGCTAGATAAGGAATCCTTGCCGCCCATTCAATCAAAACCGTGCTGATGGGTATTATGCCCGGCCGCGGAGACGTTCCTGGGCCATTTTAACCAGGCCCATGCTTCGGAGCATGCCAACAACCATCTCCGGTGAGACGTTTTTGAGGTTCGTGGCCGTCAGCTTGACGACGTCGCGGCCATAAAGCGCATCGGTTTGCACATCTTCCGATGTGGGAAGGAGGATCACACCGCGGGTGCCCACCGCCGCCACCAAATGCAGCTCATCGCTAGGGCCACCAAGGAAGAAGGCAGCATCGCGAGCCAAAACACTGACCTGCGCTGCGTCGGCCTTACCGGAGAGATCAACCGCCGCACGGCCGCCATCGCCGGCCATTTCTGCTGCGACCTGCATCACATCATAAGCATAGGTCGACAAATCATCGCCGCCGACAATAACCGGCGTGATGCCTTGCGTTGCCATGACGGACGCCACCGCACCGTAGTTTTCTGCTGGCCAGCGATGCGCCGGGTTCGCCGCTGGAATAAAGAGCGCATAAGCGCCCGAAAGGCCAAACCAGCTGGGATCAAGGTTAGCTGAGCCGTTTTCAGGGTCATGGGCCCAACGTAAATCAGGAAGCCGCTGCTCAAGCTCAAGACCCGCATCTGAGAGAAGCTTCCGCATACCAGGACCTGCCAGCGGGCTCGGCTTCATCGATGTTGATTTGTTGGAGAGTTTTCTTTTCGGACCGACCCATGTTGGCGCGCGGAAGCCCTTCAGGGATGCACGGAGATCCATGCTGTCGCGCGTGCCATCGAGGTCATAGGCAACCTGATAGCCAATCTTTTTGAGCTGACCGGTGAATTCGCGTTTGTCTTGCGGTGTGTTGAGCGGACGGGTCGCCACCACGCGATCAAAGTAGGGTGAGCACTTGGCCAAACGTTGCAGATTGGGGCTCGTGACAAGATCGATCATGGCGCCTTGGTGCGCACGCCGGATCGCTGCAAAAGCTGGCTCAGCCTCAACAAATGGACGCAAGCCGTCCCTTTTTACCACCAGCACCTTTGGTCCGCGTTGTCCCATCCCCCTACACCGCTCCTTCGTGCTGCATGATCAATTCCCGATACACCATTAAGGTCGCCGCCGTCATGGCCTCAACCGTGAACTTTTCGCGTGCATGAGCCATGCCGCGTTCACCCATGCATCGACGCCCATCCACACCGAGATCGTTAACGGACAGAAGCGCTTGCGCAAGAGCCAAGGGGTCATCTGGAGGCACGAGAAGGCCAGTTTTTCCAGAAATCACGGTCTCTAACGCGCCGCCATGGGCTGTTGCGATGGTGGGACGTCCCACAGCCTGGGCTTCAACAGCCACACGGCCAAAGGCTTCCGGCTCAGTCGATGCTGACACCACGACATCAGACGCGGCAATCCAAGCGGGCATATCGTCAGTCGCGGGCAACAACTGAAACGCGCCAGATAGCCCCGCCTGATCGATTTTCTTCCGTAACGTCTCGACATATTCGAGCTTATCGTCCTGCCGACCGATGGCGACGAAGCTCATTGCGTGATGCGGATTGGTTTTGCTGATTTCAGCCGCCGCGTCGATGAGCACCTCATGGCCCTTCCACGCGGTAAACCGTCCAGGAAGCAACACACGAAGCCCGGTGCCGAAAAAACTCTGGGGACCGGCAATGCGCGCGTCGGTGATGGTAGCGGGATCAAACCGGGACAAGTCGGCTCCTCTGGGGATCACCGTCATGCGGGCCTCGTCGAAATAGGGTTTTCCCTGATACTGATCGGCCACCGCCTGATAGGTGAAGGCAGAGTTGGCGATCACGGCATTGCCGCGCACCATGACAGAGTTATAGAGCCGCTTTGGCCAGCTCTTGGCGCGGTAGGCTCCATGATAGGTCGTGATGAAAGGACGCTCGGTCCTGCGCGCGGCCATCAATGCGCTCCATGCTGGTGCGCGGGATCGGGCGTGGACCAAGCTCACGCGCTCGGTCTTGATCAGCTCTGCCAAGTTTCGCGCGTTTTCTGCGATCACCAAGGGGTTCTTGCTGGCTGCGGGCATCTCGATATGGATCGAGCCTTGGCGTTCGAGTTCCCCGGCCATCGGCCCTCCACCGGAGACAACCAGTGATCGTCCGTTCGCGGCACGAAACGCCGCCGCGACTTCGAGTGTCGTGCGCTCCGCTCCGCCGCTTACGAGGGCGGGTATCACTTGAAGGAGCGTTTGGCCTTCAAAGTTGGTCATGGTGCGTCAGCATTCGTCCGCTTGGCTATAGCTGCATCCGCGGCTACGCCTCTGACCTATGGAAGACAACGCCCCCCATTATATCAACGGACCCAAGGGCCGCTTGGCTTTCCGCCGTATCGAGGGCACGGGACCAACAATCGTCTGGTTCGGCGGTTACGCATCGGACATGCTCGGCACCAAAGCCGAAGCCCTTGCTACTTATGCGTCCCAGGCGGAGCAAAACTATCTCCGGTTTGATTATTCAGGACACGGTGAAAGCGACGGGACCTTCGAAGATCACGTGATTTCCGACTGGTTAGCGGATTCCCTGGCAATGCTTAATGATCAAGCACCGGGGCCGAAAATCTTGGTGGGCTCGTCAATGGGCGCGTGGATAACGCTCCTTCTGGCTCTGCAAAACCCGACTGATATCGCGGGTATCGTGCTCATCGCCCCAGCACCCGATTTTACCGAACGGCTCGTTTGGCCTCGCTTGCCGGAGCATCATCGCATCAAAGTGTTCGAAGAGGGCATCGTGAAGACGGGCCCAACCGGCCATGACAGTGAGACCTACACGCAGGCCTTGTTTGAAGACGGTCGGAAGCATCTTTTGATGGCGGAGCCGATTGTGCTCCCCTGCCCTGTCCGCATCCTGCAAGGCACCAAGGATGAGGCGGTTCCGACGGAGCACGCTTTGAAGCTGTCGGAACAGATCGAAGCACCCTCTCTCGTAACCACGCTCATCAAAAATGGCGATCATCGCCTATCAGAACCCGAAGACCTTGATCGCCTTGTGCAAACTGTGATGGAGCTGCTTGGTTAGACAGGTCCGAGCATTGGCTTCGCCAACCAGTTACGTTAGTCTTAATAACAAGCCTTGTTTGCGTTCCAGTGAGCTCTGCTTAAGCAAACCGTGGGAGGGGCGTCATGGATCAAGTCTTATCAGACGTGGGAACCGAGCAGGTCACGCCGCCGCGCGACACGATCGGGATGCGTTATAAGGTGATGGCGATCATCGCGCCGATCGTGTCCTTCCTCCCTATACCGCTTGATGCTTGGCTCCAGTTTTCGCATACGGACAAACAATCGACTGGCGGCCATCAATACGGCAAGACCTATCACCGGGTCCTCAAGCGCTTTAAATACAAACCTGTTCGCTTCCTTGAGATCGGCATTGGCGGCTATCACGGAAGAATGGGCGGCGGCAGTCTTTCGTGTTGGCGGAGCTTTTTCCCGTTTGGCCGCATTGTGGGCGCTGATATTGTCGACAAACGCGCTCTTAAGGCGCCGGGCGTCTCGGTTCATATTCTTGATCAGAGCAAAGATGATCAGCTTCTGGCATTGAACCAAGAAGAAGGCCCCTTTGATGTTGTGCTCGACGATGGTTCGCACATTAACGAACACCAGATCGACACCTTCAAAGTTCTGTTCCCTAAGTTGAAAGACAGGGGCGTCTATATCATCGAGGACGTTCAGACCTCGTATTGGGACGATTTAGGTGGCTTTCCTGTCGGACATGCGGGCTCACCACAGACCTGCATGGGTTGGTTTACAGAGCTGTCCCATTACGTGAACTATCCCGAATTCCGAGATCTCAGTCACGCGGACCAAACCCGTCTTGAATTGGGCAAAATGATCAAGGGCATCACGTTTGAGCACAATCTGATCATTATCGAGAAAGATACCGCCGCTCGGCAGTCAAACGCTGACCATTCTGCTTCATCGTAAAGCTCTGCTGGTTAAGCCCAACGCCATCCAAGGGTTTTCAAGGTTTTGACCTTGTTAAGAAGCGGTGGATGAAAGCTCACTCGAAATGAACTTCTATCGTGGTTAGAAGGGGTGATGCGCCTACCCGCCCCCGTCCCTCTGATCCGGACCCACGCTCTTTTGGCATGGGAGCGGTTCTACCCGGCCTTTTTGCCGGTCGGGATCGCGATCCTTCTCGGCGTCGCTTTGGGTCTAACCGGATGGCTGGCACAGACTCCGCCTTGGGCTCACACCAGTGTTCTGGCCTTGGTACTTCTAGCAATTGGCGTGTTGAGCTGGCGGGCAACCCGGCTTTTTCGATGGCCGTCACGGCGGGATGTTCTTCGCCGTCTTGAGGAACGTAACGGCCTCGCGGACGGCTGTCTTGATGCCATCGACGCCCAGCCTTTTTCAGCGGATGAGAACGATCCCCTTTGGGTCGCGGCCCGTGAACGACTGGTCGAGGCGATTGGGCATCCCAAACTTCCGCGATTGTCGATCGATGCCGCCAAGGTCGACCCCTACCGGTTACGTTACCTCGCCTTGACCGCGCTTTTGGCTGCAGGCGCGAGCAGCGGCGGTGATTTTTCTGGCATGCACGCAAGCCTCAATCCCGCCTTCCCCGTGCGGCCGCCTCTTACTGTTGATGCGTGGATTGAACCGCCTGCCTACACGGGGTTGCCTCCGCGTGTCCTAAAAGGCCGTATACGCTACATCCATCAGATTCCTGAAGGCTCAGAACTTCATTTGCGGCTCCGCGACGAGGTCGGTGCGCCAGCGAAGGGGATCATCACCTTTGCATCGGCTGACAGCGGCAAGCGGCGGATCCGCCCATCCGATCCCGACAGCGGAACGCTGACATGGCCGTTAACAGAGAGCGGCGTTTTAGCAATCAACGCGCGCGGGGAAACAACGCAGTTCACGCTCAGTGTCCGCCCAGATCTTCCGCCCTCTGTTTTTCTGGCTGAGGAACCAGACCTTTCAAGTGGCGCCATCAGGCTCAAGGTGATCACATCTGACGCCTATGATTTGGTACGCGGTACACTAAGTGTTTCGCTTCTGCCAGGTCAAAGGATCAGCGAGGATGCGCCCGCCCCCGATGATGACATCACGCGAGAACCAGCGTTGATCGCTCTTCACGAACTTGTTGGGCCGTCAGGGGAAGTCGATGTTGAGATCGACGCTTCATCACACCCCTGGGCGGGACTGCTCGTGAAAGCAGAAATCGAGGTCGAAGACGGACGCGGACAAACCGCCCGGTCAGAACCCTTTGCCTTCACGATGCCTCAGCGCACGTTTTATAATCCTCTCAGCCAGGCGGTGATTGAAGAGCGGCAAAAACTTGCGATGGCGCCATCAAATCTTGTGCGCAGTGGCAAGACGTTTGGCGCATTGATTCAAGCGCCCGATCTTTTTGATGTCGACCCGCGGGAGCACCTGATGCTGCGCGCCACGGCGGCGGCGCTGGCGGCCGCCAAACGCCGAGATGTCAACGATATCGTTGAAAGCCTCTGGCCCCTCGCTGTTGAACTCGAAGATGCGGGGCTGGAGTTTGCTCGCGCCAGACTGGACGCCGCGGAGGACGCCCTTCGCCAAGCACTGCGCAAAGGTGCCAATCCCGGTGAGATCGCACAACGGATCAGCGAGCTGCAACAAGCGATTGATGATTACATCCGCGCGCTCGCAGAAAGCGGCGTGGCGCAAGCTGACGAGGGGACCAAAGGGCGCTCCTTTGATGATGACGATCTTCAGGACATGCTCAGCCAGATGCAAGATCTCTCCGACCAAGGAGCGAATGAGGCCGCTGAAACCATCCTTTCGCAGCTTGAAGCCATGCTCAACGGACTGCAGCTCTCAGGTGGTGACGGCTCTTCCGGAGAAGGCCAACCGGGCGGCCAACCCGGCGGCGGTTCTGGCGGTCGAGCAGGCGCAGGCAATGGCGCGGGACCCAATGGCTCGAGCGCTCTCTCGGCGACCATGGATCTTCTCGAGCAACAACGAGAACTCTCCGACAACACCTTCGCAGCCCGACGGGGTGATCGCGGTACGGAGGGGCTTGCTGACCAACAAAGGCAGTCAGCTGATGATGTCGGTGCGCTCGCACAAGGCCTACAGGGCGATGAACAATCCGCCCTGCCCGATCTTAACCGCGCCCGGCAGGCCATGGAACGTGCCGCTCAGGCGCTCGAAAATGATGATTTAGGACGTGCGCAAGCCCTGCAAGAGGGCGCCATGCAGGCGCTTCGAGATGCAAGCGATCAGATTGCGGAACTCGCTGACAATGATTTTCAAGGACGCGATCCTTTGGGGCGGGCGTTAGAGGGCGGTAACTCCCTGCGTGCCGAAGACTTTGGTCTCTATGACCCAGAGCGCATGCGGGAACTGATCGGTGAGATCAGAAAAAGGCTGCAAGATCCAAATCTCGGTGAGACCGAGCGCGCCTATCTCGAAAGTCTGCTTGAGCGGTTTTAAAGCGCGTCGGGTGTCGTCCAAGCCGGTGATATGACCGGCAACGATCGAACCACAACGCTTGTCTTATCCGTGGGCAGAAGGCTGACCGACTGAACGCCCTGCGGCAGAACGATTCGAACGGTAAAAGGACGCTCTGCACCGGGCGGAAGTGATGCGAGCCCCAGGCGAAGCGGCTCCTCAATCGCCAGACGCTTTCCTGAAAGCCTCAACAAGACCTCAGGCTCCAACGTGCTCACACCAGCGTTGGACACCAGGCCATTAAGCTCGAGCGCTGGCCCTTCATTTGACTGCACCAAGCGATGATTGAGCTCAGAGAACGTCAAAGCGGGGGGAATCACCGGCGCTGGAACGGGCTTCAAGGCATCGTAAGCGACCACTGACACGCTGGTGATCAACGCCAACAGCGCCCACACCAACAACATTGTTCCGAACAAAGCAGAACGGCGTTCTTCGGCTTCTAACGACCTGCGTTTCTTTCCATTCTTGGCTGCATTCGGAACAACGTGATGTTCCGGCGAGCGAATCGCCTCGAGGTCGGCCTCCTGCAACATCGACAGAAGCTGGTTGGCAGGCGATTGAAGTGCCGATTCGCTACGAAAGTTCCTGGGACGCGGCCCTTGCGGACCGTGTTCAATATTCTCTTCGTGCCTTAACGGAAGTGTCATTGCATCTCTCCCACGGCTCGGTGCAGATCATGGTTATGGCCACTCCATCCGAGGAAGAACCGATTGTCGCCCTTGAGGACGTCCACCTCTCCTATGATGGTGCGCGCGAGGTCCTGCGCGGAACCCAGTTTAAGCTCCGAGCGGGTGATTTCCGTTTTCTCACCGGCCCATCGGGTGCCGGGAAAACAACACTCCTCAAGCTGATTTATGCCGCCCATCGTCCATCGTCCGGCGAGGTGCGTGTTTTTGGTGAAGACATCGGCGCGCTTCGTCCAGCCGAGCTGCCGCGCCTGCGCCGACGAATCGGCGTGGTCTTTCAAGAATTCCGGCTGCTCGACCATATGACGGCCTTTGAAAACGTCGCGTTGCCGATGCGTGTGCTCGGCGTTCACCCTAATGCTTATCGAGACGATGTTGTCGAATTGTTAAGCTGGGTCGGACTGGCACACCGCATTGATGCCCCGCCGACGGTTTTGTCCGGAGGTGAGAAACAAAGGGTCGCCTTGGCAAGAGCGTTGGTGTCCAAACCAGACCTCATCCTGGCAGATGAGCCGACAGGGAATGTTGACCCGGTGATGGGCGAGAAAATCATGCGGCTGCTCCTCGAGCTTAACCGTTTGGGCACCGCGGTGATCGTCGCCACCCACGATCTGAACCTCGTCCGCGGTCTGCGGCAGAACATTCTCCGCCTGAAAGAAGGCAAGGTGACCTTGCACGGCCCCATCCCCGAAAACGCGTCAACCCAGACCCCGACACGACAAGGCCAAGCATCATGAGCAGCGCCTATGATCACCAAGCGCTGCGCCGCGGTGCGGCACCGATCCTTCCAGAGAACGGTATTTCCGGTTTTTCCTTAGCGATCGTCATTGGTGTTCTAGCCTTTCTCGCAGGGATCGCGATGACAGGCTTTTTCGCCGTCGACACCGCAGTTCGCGGTTGGTCGGGCGAGCTCACTGGGACGATCACGATCCAAGTGCGCGGCGCGTCAAACAGCGATATCGAGCGATCAGCAGAACAGGTTTTGGGTATCCTTCAGGATACTGAGGGGCTCACCAATACCGTCCGCTTGTCCAAAGACGCCGCCATGGAACTCCTTGAACCGTGGATTGGCACTGATGTGCTGCCAGATGACCTGCCCCTTCCTGCTCTTTACACAGCCGATGTCACACCGGAATTGAGGCAAAATTTAGCGCCGTTGCGCAGCCGGCTCGCTGATAGCGTGGAAGGCGCGAGCCTTAATGATCACGGTGCGTGGACGGATCAATTGGTCAGGAGTGCCCGGCGTGTACGCGGCCTCGCCTTTGTCGCCTTCGTCCTTGTGATTGCAGCCGCGGCAAGCGTTATTGTTTTTGCGGCGCGGGCTGGCCTCACAGCACACCGCAACATTGTTGAGGTGTTGCATCTTGTTGGCGCCACGGATGGATTCATCGCCTCCCAAATTGGCCGGCGTTACCTTGTCCTGGGCACACTAGGCGGCGCTGGCGGGGCAATTGGCGCAGTCATCGCAACAAAGTTCTTGGCGGTGGTGACCGAAGACGCAGGAGGATTTCTGCCCTCGTTTTCCATTGGTATGGAGACGGCCCTCTGGCTTTTGGTTATTCCCGTTCTTCTCGGAGGGCTAGCCACCGTGTCAGCGCGAATTGCTGTCTTGCAAACCCTCCGTCAGGGGAGCTTCACGGTTTAGGCTTCAGCTCCATCAAGCGTCCAATCAGGGCGCACATAATGGCACGTGTACCCATGAGGAAAGCGCTGGAGATAGTCTTGGTGCTCTGGCTCTGCTTCCCAAAAATCGCCCACGGGCGCGAGTTCCGTCACGACGGATCCTGGCCATTTTCCTGACGCTTCCACCGCCGTAATCACTTTCTCTGCGGTCTCTTTTTGCCTTTCGTCGGCGAACCAGATCGCGGAACGATATTGCGTGCCGCGGTCGTTGCCCTGGCGATCTTTCGTGGTCGGGTCATGGATTTGGAAAAACCACTGGAGCAGCTTTTCGAAGGATATGACGCTCGGATCATAGACGATCTCAATCGCTTCAGCGTGGCCCGTTCGTCCAGTTTTCACGAGGTTGTAGGTGGCATTCGGTGTCGTGCCGCCGGTGTAGCCAACGCGGGTTGCAAGAACACCGGGTTGGTTCCGGATCAGCTCTTCCATTCCCCAAAAACAACCACCAGCAAGGGTGGCGATTTGTTTCGTGCTTGGTTCCGTCATGAAAGTCCTCCTCAAAGGGCAGTTAATGCGCTAAATAGAATATGAAACAGGTGGGATGAGGACGCGTGCAACCAATGCGTTGTGCGAAGTGTCGCGGGTCTGGGTGATCAAATGGCGATTAAACGAGCTGATTTCAGGGACAGCATGACGCTGACTTCCACGGTGACGTTCCTTTTGGGCGGTGCCATGCTGTGGTTCACCGGCAATGACCCAGGTTCGTTGGTTGACGCGGCCTACACCGTTTTGCGGGACAACCTTCAGCTTGGTCAGGACGCCACGTGGAATGATATTGTCCAAACCGCTCGGGACAATCTGGTTGAGCTGCTGATCGCCGGGGGCGCGACCTTAAGCAGTGGTTTGGCGGTGCTTTGGAGCCGCATTCGGGTGATTGGTCTGTCGATCATCACGTTGGTGACGGGACACGGCTCCACCAGGACTGTTGATATCAGTTGGGCAGATAACGCGGGCACGATTGGAAGTGCAGGCATGCTTCTTTGGATGCTGAGTTCAATCGCAGCGGCCGCGGGCCTCATGACGATTTTCAGCCGCGGAAGAAAAGCGCCTGAGCCGCTGCAGCTCCTCAAAACGCTCCGAGGAACACGCCAGGTTTAACCGGGTCGAGCTGAGCACAATCAAACCGGTTCTTGCTGCGTAACGCAGTGAATGCCGCCGCCGGTCTCATAGATGCGATCGACGTTGAGGCTAATCACTTGCCGATCCGGGTACAGTTGACCAAGTGCCTCGAAGGCCTTCCGATCGGCCGTATCATCCCCGAACTCGGGCGTAAAAACCGCGCCGTTTCCGACGTAATAGTTGGCATAGCTCGTAAAGAGTTCTGGATCATCAGAGCGGGGCTTTGTTGCGCTATCGATCTCCACAATATCAAACGTTCGTCCGTGTGCGTCGCGCGTCGCATTGAGGATCGCTTTGGCTTCGGCGCGCGCCTGGGCCCAGACTGATGACGTGTCACCTGGGTTGCGCGCCATCATCAAAAGCCCCGGACGGACGACGCGCAAGGATCCATCGATATGGCCATCGGTGATATCGCGGTCGCGGACGCCGGGAAGCCAGATCACCGTCTGCACGCCCAAAAGCTCTTTAAGATCACGCTCGATCTCATCACGCGTTAGACCCGGGTTGCGATTGTCATTGACCCAGCAGCTCTCGGTCAAGATCAACGTTCCGTCCCCGTCATATTCTATCCCGCCGCCCTCACCCACCAGGCCGCTGTTGAACACGGTCAGCCCAAGACGATCCGCCACGGCTTTTGCAACGGCATGGTCCTGATCGTGGGTCTGTTTTCCGCCCCAACCGTTAAAGTTGAAATCCACCACAGCCTTCTCGCCTTGACCATTGCGAACGAAGACAGGGCCTGAATCGCGCGACCACATATCATCCGTCGCAATATCGACGAGTTCGACGTCCGGCCCACAAAGGCGCCGCGCCCGGGCGTGGTGGGATTTATCGGCAAGCATCGAGACTGGTTCAAAGGCCGCGATGGCCGACGCCAACCGACCAAGCGTTTCTTGGACATCTTCGAAATAGGCCAAGGAGCTTTCATAGATCGCATGCGTTGATGGCCAGCACATCCAGGTCCGTCGATGCAGCTCGCCCTCGTGCGGTGCAACGAAGATGCGGCTATCGTCGGTTTGCGCCATCGCGCCAGCCATGGCACCGGAGGCTAGTGCCGACGCAAAAAAGCCCCGTCGATCCATCAACATCTTAGCCATCCGGCCCTCTCTTTCTCTTGCCGGGAGCGTGTCCGCCTGCCGAAAAAATTTATCCGTAGACTTGGATGCGGTGCAACCGAGCCAAGTGAAGCGCTCGTTTGCTAGCAAGAGCTAGGTCGCCAGCCCGATCAGACACTTTTGATCACCGATAGCGCAGTGCCCGAAACCGTCTTGGTTGACTTGATGCAGATTTCGTTGGTCAACGGTCGCGCTTGATTAGAAAGTCACGCGCAAGAAACGCCAGCGAGGAAGTCGGTCATGCGTCTATGGGTTCGGGTATCGATGGTTGCGGTTGTGATCGCAATCGGTCTTGTGGCCGTAATTGGGATTGTGCTGCCGCAGTTCAATGATCGGCAGGCCTCCGGTCATCTTCACATGGCGGGGCTCGACGCCCCGGTTCGGATCGTTCGCGATGATCGCGCGATGCCATACATTTACGCCGACAGTCTCGACGACGCGCTTCGCGGACAAGGCTTTGTTGCTGGCCAGGACCGGCTGTTTCAGCTGGAAGCTGCCAAACGAGCAGCGAATGGGCGGCTTTCAGAGGTTTTCGGCGCTGGCGAAGACGATGTGATCCTAAACCTCGACCGTGAAGCCCGAGTGATCGGGTTTCATCGGCTCGCAGCCCGCCAAGTTGAGCTGCTATCGCCGGCGGCACGCGGGCAACTGACCACCTATTTGGAAGGGCTCAATGCCTATATCACCACGCGTCAAAAAACGCATCCTACGGAGTTTAAGCTAGCGGGGTTTGCTCCAGAAACTTGGACGGAAGCGGATCTTTTGGCGATCACCTTCTACCTAGGTTGGGCGAGCTCGGCCAATTTTGACGGTGAGCTGATCGCCCATCACGTGCTGCAGGCGATTGGGGCCGACGCATTCGAAGAGATTGCTCCGCTGACGGTGAACCCTGATGACGAGGAGCTCCAAACGAGCAGCCGTCAATCACCAGCAACGATTGAACGTTGGTCTGACGCCGCAGCGACTCCCGCCGCGTGGACCAAGGGCGGTTGGCGCCAACAGGGCGTCGGGGGAAGCAACAATTGGGCGCTTAGCGGTAGCAAAGCTGGGACCCCCGCTGCGATTGTGACCAATGATCCGCACCTTGATAGCCGCATGTTACCAGGACCCTGGCATGCCATTGGTTTGATCACCCCTGACATTCGCGTGGTCGGTGTCAGTGCAGGCCTTCCCGGTGTCGTCATTGGCCGCAATGAGCATGTCGCCTTTGGCGTCACCAATGCGTATGCAGATGCTGTTGACCTTTATATTGAGACAATCGATCCGGCCAATCCTGATCATTATCTCGAGGGTACCACGTCCGTGCCGTTCCGTACCCTCACCGAGATTATCCGTATCAAGGATGATGATGTCCCAGGGGGTATGAGGGAAGAAGAACTCACCGTTCGCTTCACCCGCCGAGGGCCAGTGATCACAGATCACAACCCCGAACGTGGCTTTGGTTCGGTGATCACGGTACGCTGGGCGTCTGCTGACTATATGGGACCAGAGCTTGGCCTTGATACGTTGATGCGGGCAAGGAATGTCGACGAGGCACTTGCCGCCGTTGAATCAGTTCGCATTGTCTCGCTCAATTTTGTTGTGGGAGACACGACAGGCCGGATCGCGCGCCGGGCAAGCGGCGTGGCACCGATCCGGCTGCGGGGCGATGGGATGTCACCGTTCCTGGTGGTGGATGCCATCGACAATTGGGGCGGCTGGATTTCCGGCAGTCAGATGCCGGGCGAAGTGGACCCAGAGCGCGGCTGGACCGGCAGCGCCAACCACATGACCGCCCCGGCCGACTATCCCTATGTCTACACCACCTATGCCTCCCCTGCATATCGCTATCGGCGGATCAAAGAGATCATGGAGAAACCGCAGCTTACCGCCGAGGAGGCCTGGGCTGCGCAATACGACACGGTGAACCTCTTCGCGCGGGATCTCGCACCGATCCTGGCACAGGCCTTGGTGCAGGCGGATGAAGGCGACTTGCAAGAGCTTGGTCAAATTCTCCAAGGCTGGAATCACCGCGACGACAAAGCACTTCTCGCACCCACCCTGTTCCACGAAACCATTCGGCAATTGGCCCAAGCCACGTATGAAGACGAACTCGGACCAGAAGCGACCGCCGCCTACCTCTCCAATTGGTATGTGTGGCAACAACGCTTTGATGCATTGGTGCAAGCCGGTTCGTCGGACTGGTTTGATGATAAGCGCACAGATGTCGTGGAAGATCTTCCTTTATTGATCCGCCGCGCAGGGACCGCGGCCCTTGATCGCCTCACGGAGGATTATGGACCACAGCGATCGAACTGGACCTGGGGCAAGGTTCATCAAATCCGGTTTAGTGGTCCTCTCCGTCTTGAAGGTTACATCGGATCCCTAACGGGGAACCAGGCGGTCCAGATGTCCGGGTCCGGCGAAACGCTGCTGCGTGCGCTTTATCCTTTTAACGAACCTTTCGATTCCAAATGGTTTGCGTCGCTGCGCATGACGGCCGACCTCAACGACCCAGATAAGGTCCGTGCGGTGCTTCCTGGCGGTGCGGTCGGACGTACATTCCACCCTCACCTCGATGACCAAACTGGCATGTGGATGAGGAGCGATGCGGACGTTTATTGGTGGTTCAGTGACGACGCGATTGCAGCCCATGCGGTATCGACCCTGACCTTGTCATCCGTCCCTCAATAGACAAAGGGCGACAACAGTTTGGACAAAGAGCATTTTGAGATTGAGTTGAGAAAAGCCATCGACGGCAAAACCAAGCCCGTTGGAGCTCTTGGAATCATTGAAAGTCTTGCCGCTCAAATCGCGCGGGTTCAGGGCTCCCTCTTACCCACCGCGGAGACAGTGACCCTCACAATCTTCGCGGCTGACCATGGCATCGCATCTGCGGGCGTCTCCGCCTACCCGCAAGACGTCACCCGGCAGATGGTCCTCAATTTTCTCGCCGACGGCGCAGCAGCCAACGTTTTTGCCCGCTCCGTGGGGGCTGATGTGACTGTTGTCGATGCCGGCGTTGCCGGCGTGCCGCTCATTGCAGCCGGGTTGATTGACCGCCGCATTGGACCTGGAACCAAGAACGCGATTGACCAGCCGGCCATGTCCGGCGATCAGTTAGAGAGAGCTTTATCAGCAGGCGAAGAGATTGGCGGCGCGATCACCGCCGATATCGCCTGCTTTGGTGAGATGGGTATCGGCAACACCTCGTCCGCCAGTCTATTGGCGGCAAAGCTATTGGAAGTCCCCGTGCACGAACTGATTGGCCGGGGAACAGGCGTTGATGACGAGGGTCTCGCCCGGAAAATTATGCTGCTGGAGGCAGCTTCTGCCCGCACATCGGCGATGCTCGATCCTCGAGCGGCGATGGCTGAGTATGGCGGCTTTGAAATCGCAATGATGGCGGGGGCGATGGTTGGTGCCGCTGGAACACGGCGCATCGTGCTAATCGACGGCTTCATCGCCAGCGTTGCCGCCCTTTATGCGCGCGAACTTGCGCCTGGTTGCGAAGAAGCCTTTATTTTTGCGCACAAATCCGCCGAGGCGGGGCATGGGCGCGTGCTTCAGGCACTCAACGCAAACCCGCTTTTGGACCTCAACATGCGACTTGGCGAGGGCACGGGCGCGCTTCTCGCTGTTCCCCTCGTGCGGGCTGCTGCGGCGATGCTCCGAGATATGGCAAGTTTTAAGGACGCGAATGTCAGCGGTCCAGTATGAAAGACGAAGCGGCCCGTTTCCTCCTTGCGCTCCAATTTCTTACGCGGGTTCCCACGCCAACGGATAGAATTTACAGCCCAAGCCGGATGGCGACTTCACTGCGCTATTACCCTCTCGTCGGTGTCCTGATCGGTGTGGTCTCGGCAGCTGTGTTGAGTTTTGCATCATTTGCTTTCCCTCACCAAATCGCGGTCATCATCGCCATAGCAGCGGGCCTTCTCCTCACCGGCGGGTTTCATGAAGACGGCTTGGCCGACACGTTTGATGGGATGGGCGGCGGCATCACCCGTGAGCAAGCCCTCACGATCATGAAAGACTCGCGGCTTGGTACCTACGGAACCCTCGCGCTTATCATCCTCCTTGGACTGAAATTCGTCGCATTAGCGACCATGACACTAGGCATAGCGGCCGCTGCGCTTGTGACCGCACACGGCTTATCGCGTTTATCGAGTGTTCTGGTGATCGCCACCAGCCGCTATGTGAGGGTAAGCGGCGCCGGCAAACCCGTGGCGGAGGGGGCAAACGCGAGCAGTCTCGCCATCGCGCTTATCACTGGCATGCTGATTGTCATCACGTGGGCGATTGTCTTGCCCATAAAGCCGCTCTTGTTTGGCTTCCTCGGCATTGTCATGGGGCATGTGGCTATGCGCGCCCTCTTCGAACACAAACTTGGCGGTTACACTGGTGACACGCTTGGTGCTGTCCAGCAGGCAAGCGAAATCAGTTTTTATCTAGGGATAGCGGCATGGGTTTGATCCTTGTCAGACACACAACGCCTGATGTTGCAGAAGGCACTTGTTATGGCCGCACGGACCTTGATGTCGCGCGGACGTTTGAAAGCGAAGCGGAGGAGGTAGCCGCAGCGTTACCCGATTTTGTCCGCATCGTGACGAGCCCTCTGCAGCGCTGCAAGAGGCTGGCAAACCATTTAAGCCTATCCCGCAACGCGCCTCTCACCGTCGAGCCAAGGCTGGCGGAAATGGATTTTGGCCAATGGGAAGGCATACTCTGGAGTGAGATCCCCCGCGAAGAACTCGACGCCTGGGCAAAGGACTTCATTCACGCCCGCCCCCATGGCGGAGAGAGCGTCGCTATGCTCCGCCATCGAACCAACGAAGCGCTCGGTGAGATCAAATCCTCCAATGACACAACATTGGTGGTCACCCATTCCGGCGTGATAAGGGCCGCGCTCAGCACGGGTGACGATGCTGACAGTTTTTCAACGAATGTTGCTTTTGGCGGCTTTGTTGAAATGCACAGCGCGTAACGGAGAGCAGTGATGAGCGACGCCGACAGCCACAAAGAAAAAATGCAAAAGCTCCAGGCTGAACAAAAGCGGAAGGTATCCGAAGCCAAAGATCCCGGCCGCGGGTTGATCCTTGTTCACACGGGCGACGGCAAAGGCAAATCAAGCTCTGCCTTCGGCGTGATCATTCGTGCTCTCGGCTGGGGCCAAAAAGTTGGCGTGGTTCAATTCATCAAAGGCACATGGATCACCGGCGAACGGCAGTTCTTCCAAAAACTTGTAGACCAGGTTGATTGGTACACGATGGGCCAGGGTTTCACCTGGGACACACAAGATCAGGATAAAGACCGAGAGGCCGCCGAAGCAGCCTTTACCGAAGCGCGCCGCATGATGGAAAGCGGTGACTATGATCTCATCGTGCTCGACGAAATCAACATCGCCATGCGCTATGATTATTTAGCGACCGAGGCTGTTCTTGACGGTCTCAAAGCCCGGTCGGAACGCACCAGTGTTGTCCTAACGGGGCGCGATGCCAAAGACGAACTTTGTGCTTACGCTGACCTTGTAAGCGAAATGCGCGAGATCAAGCATCCTTTCAAGAACGGGATCAAAGCGCAACGCGGCATCGACTTTTGACCCCCAATCGGCGCTTTGTCTGACTCCCATCCACCGTTCTTTTAAGGCGATCCACCGAGTTTGACAGACTGTCACATCTAAGGCACGGGTAGGCTTAGATGGTGCCCCCTAAAAAGGGCTAAGAGGGAACCCGGTTTAAATCCGGGACTGTTCCCGCAACTGTGAGCCGGGAGCTTAAGGCCACGTACGCCACTGGAGCGATGCCGCAAGGCTAAGCCCTGGGAAGGCGGCCAAGAGCAACGATCGGCAAGTCAGGAGACCTGCCATCGCGTCGTTCGTCCGGAGGCCGGGAAGAGTTCTCAGCGGGCGGGAAGGCCAACGCCTCTCCTTTGCAGCGACACGCCATTGGGTCAGCCCGGGCGGCGTCAGCCGCATGACCTTTATTGTCGTTGCAACAAACGCTCTGTGTACGGGCAGCGAGCGTTAAAGGTCAAACAATGCGTTACGTACACGCCTTTTTCTCCTCCGCCGCCCTCGCGGTCATCCTCGCGCCCATAATCATCTCGCCAGCGCAAGCCCAAACCACTAATGACCCATCTTCAGACGATGTGATTGTCGTCACAGGCACGCGCTTGCCCACGCCTCTCGATCAAGTGGGGCGGTCAGTCACCGTCCTAACCGGCGCTGACATCGAGCTTCGTCAGCAGCGTTTCATCTATGATGCCTTGGCAGCCGTTCCAGGGATACAAATCCTCCGCACTGGTAGTTTTGGCAGCGCGGCCACCGTCTCTGTGCGAGGTCTGGACAGCGACCAGACCTTGGTTGTGCAAGACGGTGTGGTGGTCAACAATCCGTCGTCGTTTGGCAACGGCTTTGATTTCGCCAATTTCGACACGGCTGATATCGAACGGATCGAGGTGATCCGCGGCGCCCAATCGACGCTCTACGGGTCGGATGCGATTGGCGGCGTCATCAATATCATCACCAAAGATGGCCGCGAAGGGTTTGGCGGTGACGCGCTTCTTGAGTTGGGGTCATTCGATTCGGTCCGAGCTGGCGCAAGTGTCTACGGCGGAAACCAGATCGCCTCGGGTCGTGTCTCGATCAGCGCCTCAACCACGAATGGTTTTTCGTCAGCCGACGAAGGGGCAGGCAATACTGAAGATGATGGCTTTGACAACGTCACCATCTCGACCAAAGGCCGCTATCAACCAACCGAGACGCTCTACGTTGACGTGATCGCACGCTATCAAGACAGCGAAAACGAATTCGACAGCTTCGCTGGCGGTCGCCCCGTGGACGGCAATGAAGTAGGCGAGACGGAAGAGTTGACGGTGGCTGGGTTTGTCACTCACACATCATTCGAAGGGGTTCTCGAGAACCGCGTCGGGGTCACCTATCTTCGCAACGATCGTTTGAATTTGACCGATGGGACCCCATCTTTTGATGCCCTCGGCACACGGATCTCCTATGAGTATCAAGGCACGGTCAAACCCGCCGACGGCTTAAGCCTTGTTGGCGGTGCAGAATACGATGTGCAGGAATCAGAAGTGACCGTTGGTTTTGGGGGTAACCAAGAAATCGAAACCACGAGCGGCTTTGGTCTCATCCAACTTGATTTCCTCGAGAACCTAACCTTGAATGTCGGGGCACGCTACGATTCAAGTGATGAGTTTGGTTCCGAAACGACATTCAACGCGTCGGCTGCCTTTACCGTTCCGCATATAGGAACGATCCTTCGCAGCAGCTTTTCCGAAGGCTTCCGTGCACCAACGGCCGGTGAGCTGGGGTTTAACCCAGACCTCTTTGCGGAATTCAGTGATGGTTGGGACATAGGACTTGAACAGCCGATTGCCAACGGCAAGGCACGTTTATCGGCGACCTATTTTGATCAAGAGATTGATGATCTGATCGCTTTCGACCTCAGCGCGTTCACCTTCGTCAATGTGCAGGAGTTCGAGAGTAAGGGTGTCGAAATCGCTCTTGATGCAGATCTTTATCAATGGCTATCGTTTCGCGGAGCTTATACCTATGTCGATGCGACCAACGTCACCACCACCAATGTGGCTCTTAACCAGCCCGAACATCGCTTTAACGCCGAGATTGCCGCGCAAGCGACAGATCGTCTAACGCTATCTTTAGGCGTGAACTATAATGGTTCCGAACTTGATGGGACCAACACGCTCGATTCCTTCACCCTGATCAATGTACGTGGCCAGTACGCACTCAATGAGGCAATCGAACTCTTCGCTCGCGTCGAAAACGCAACCGATGCTGATTATCAAGACAATTTTGGTTATGGTACTGCACCAATCTCAGCATTTGGCGGCGTGAGGACGCGGTTCTAGTGGGACAAGGGATCTTATCCCTCTTCAAGGTGGCAGCGCACAGCGCTGCCATTCTTCTCCCCGTCCTTCTTTCGTCGTGCGGTGACAACCCGGCTAACATCCAGAAGAGCGAGAGTCCGACACGGATCATGAGTCTTGACTATTGCGCTGATCAGTACGTCCTCAAATTCGCTGATCGCCAACATATTCTCGCGCTCTCTCCCCACGCGACCGCGGACTTCTCTTACATGAGAGACTCAGCAGTCGGCCTACCGACCATCCGTCCTGTTGCAGAGAACATATTGATCATGAACCCCGATCTTGTGGTCCGGACGTATGGCGGTGGCCCAAATGTGACCGCTTTTTTGGAACGCGCCGGTATCCCGGTACTGAACGTCGGTTGGACCAACACGATTGATGACGTCGTCATCAACATTGAACGCTTATCATCAGCACTCGGCTCGGCTGAAGAAGGCCGTGCAACCATCGCCGACATGCGCCAAAGGTTAGATCGAGCGCGGCTGTCTGAGCAGAGCGTCACAACCCTCTACATGACACCAGCAGGTGTCACGACAGGACCAGGTTCGTTGGTCCACGAATTGATCACTGCAGCTGGTCTTTCGAATTTTCAAGACGAGCCTGGTTGGCGTTCCCTGCCGCTTGAGCGTCTCGCCTATGAAAAGCCAGATCTCGTTGCTGCTGCCTTTTTTGGCACACTCACCAACCATCCCGATGCATGGAGCCCGTCCAATCATCCCGTGGCGCAGGCACAGATGACGAATTCCGATCTGGTACCGATTGAAGGAGCCTGGACGGCCTGTGGTGGGTGGTTTTTGGTGGACGCCGTTGAAGCTCTATCGGAGGCTGCCCAACCGTGAGCGCAAAGGATTGGCTTAACCCGGGTTTGGGCCTCGCAGGATTGATCGCCCTATTCGCGGCCTGCCTCATCGGTTCAACGCCCCTCCCACTTGGCCGCGTGATCGCCGCGTTTTTTGGTGCAGCATCGGAGGCAGATCAACTTGTCGTCTGGGCCATCCGTCTACCCCGTGCATTGGCAGCTTATATGGTGGGTTTGGCTCTGGGTCTTAGCGGTGCGGCTTTGCAGGGTTTGCTCCGTAATCCCCTCGCTGAACCAGGTGTCCTCGGCGTCTCAGCGAGTGCTTCACTGTTTGCTACGTTCTCGCTCTATTACGGTCTCGTCGCGGCCAACGCTTGGGCTCTTCCGATTGCTGCGATCATAGGTGCACTGATGGCGACAAGCATTTTGACCATCGCAGCCGTTCGAACGCAGTCGGTTGTAACGCTGATCCTCATTGGCGTCGGCCTCTCAAGTTTTGCTGGAGCGGCGATGAGCCTTCTCATGAACCTCGCGCCCAATCCTTTTTCCCTCTCGGATATGATCAATTGGATGCTTGGCACCGTCGCCAATCGAAGTTTTCAGGAAATCACGCTAACTGCACCGTTCATGGCAGTTGGTGCGGGGCTTCTCCTGTGGCGACGTCGGGGTTTATCCGTACTCACACTTGGCGAAGAGGCGGCGAGCGGGGTCGGGCTTAACCTTCGCCATCAAAGACTTATCACGGTGATCGGAGCGGGGCTTGCGACCGGGGCATCCGTGGCACTGGCCGGCGCTATAGGCTTTGTTGGCATTGTCGCTCCGCACATTGTGCGGCCGCTGGTCGACCACGACCCGGCTCGATCTCTTGTTCCTTCCGCGCTCCTTGCAGGCTTGATTCTTGTCATTGCTGACATCGGTGTCCGTGTTCTTCCTACTGATCAGGAACTGAAACTAGGGGTGGTGGCAGCATTGATCGGTGCACCGGCCTTTGTCTGGATCGCTATGCAGAGGCGCACCGTCAATGACTGAGCTTATCGTCAACGATATCAGCCTAACGAAGAAAGATGCGATCCTTGTCGATCACGCATCTTTCTCCCTTAAAGCAGGAGAACTTGTCGCGCTCCTCGGACCCAACGGCGCGGGTAAGACCAGCCTGATCAGGGCATCGCTTGGCCTCGAAACACCAACCACCGGTAGCGCCAGCCTTGATGATGTCGGGATTGAGACGCTCGATCCCATTGCACGTGCTCGGAAGATTGCCTACCTCCCTCAAGAAAGACCCCTCGCCTGGCCAGCGCGAGTCCGTGATGTGGTGGCCCTTGGACGCTTTAGCCACGGAACAGCACTTGGGCGATTGAAACCGAACGACGAAGAAGCCGTCGATAAAGCAATCCTCGCCTGCGACCTTCATAAGCTAGCGCATCGCTCCGTTGACACCCTTTCTGGCGGTGAGCGTGCGCGGATGCATTGCGCTCGAGCCTTCGCAGCCGAGGCGCCCCTTCTTATTGCCGATGAACCGACAGCGGCCTTAGATCCTCGGCACCAGTTCCGGGTGATGGATCTTGTCAAAGCGTTCGTCACCAATGGAGGGGGTGCGCTCGTTGTTCTGCACGATGTGCAACTCGCCGCGCGGTATGCATCGCGCCTCGTCTGGATGAAGGATGGGCGGGTTCTTGCCGATGGGCCGCCTGCGGAAACACTGACCCAGGAGCGTTTGCGGGATACCTACGGAGTTCGGGCCCATGTTGAGGGTACTTCGATTGAATTAGAAGGTGCTCTGTGACGGCGAAGGCCCTGATGTTTCAGGGCACAGGCTCAGACGTCGGAAAGTCGCTCCTGACCGCCGCTTTTTGCCGATTGGCGATCAGACGGGGCGTTAGCGTTGCGCCCTTCAAACCACAGAACATGTCCAACAACGCAGCCGCTTGCCCTTCGGGAGGGGAGATTGGCCGGGCACAGGCGTTTCAAGCCTTGGCCGCTGGCCTTGATCCCGACACGGATATGAATCCAGTTCTCCTCAAACCAGAGACCGATCAAACAGCACAAATCATCCTTCAGGGACGACCGGTCAAATCACTCGAAGCCAAAGACTATATGACGTCGCGTGGCCGTCTGTTGGCGCCGGTGATGGAGAGCTTTGCGCGACTGGCCTCACGTTTTGATCTTGTGCTGATCGAAGGTGCAGGCAGCCCTGCTGAAGTCAATCTTCGCAGAGGTGATATCGCCAATATGGGTTTTGCGCGCCAGGCTGGTGTTCCCGTTTGTCTCATTGGCGATATCGACCGGGGCGGTCTGATCGCCAGTCTTGTTGGGACCAAGACGGTGATGGACCCTTCTGATGCCGCGATGGTGACCAGCTTTCTCGTCAACAAGTTTCGAGGGAATCCACGCCTCTTTGATGATGGTGTGCGTACCATCGAGACGCACACCAGCTGGCCTTGCCTGGGTGTGATCCCATGGCTCACGGCCGCGTCTCGTCTTCCTGCGGAAGATGCCGTGGCGCTCAACCACCCCGAAGAACCCCGTGATGGTGGGTTCAAAATCTCCGCACCGATGTTATCGCGCATGGCGAATTTCGACGATGCCGATCCACTCAAGATGGATCCTGGGATCGATTTTCAATGGATTAGACCCGGCCGGCCCATCCCCCGCGATTCAGACGTGATCATCCTATTTGGAACAAAGTCGACCATCGGCGATCTTCATTTTTTAAGGGAACAAGGTTGGGACCACGACATTATCGCGCATGCACGCGCCGGTCGTCGTCTCCTGGGCCTTTGCGGTGGTTACCAAATGCTGGGTCGTTCCATCATTGATCCGGATGGTGTCGATGGACGAGCTGGTCAGGTGAACGGACTTGGCTTGCTTGACGTCGACACAGTGATGCAAGCGGACAAACGGGTCGCCCCGGTACAAGCAACATGCGCCATCACGTCCGCACCAATCGCCGGATATGAAATTCATATGGGCAGCACGGAGGGCCCCGACACGGCTCACCCCTTTGCTCACATCAACGGGCAGCCAGAAGGCGCCCGGAGCGCAGATGGCCTCATCGAGGGAAGTTATCTGCACGGTGTTTTCTCAAGCGACACTTTTCGGCGATCATGGATCAGACGCGCCGGCGGCCAGCCCTTCGACATGCTTTCTTACGCTGAAAACGTCGAAAAAGCGCTCGACCAACTCGCGGATGAGGTCGACCGGGCTATCGACTTCGATCGTCTTTTGGCCACGTCAAGGGTCCCCGGATGGTCTCCTTGATCCTAACCCCCGAACCCGGATTAATGCTGACAGCACTGGCCATTGAGGGCATGGTGGGTTGGCCAAAGGCGCTCGACCGATGGATCCAGCATCCTGTAGTCTGGATTGGTCGCCTGTGCGATGTCGGCACACGGTTGCTGAACCGCCAGGCGTGGTCCCACCGAGTGCGATACCTTTCCGGAATGCTTGTCACACTGATCATCATCACGATCACCTCCGTCTCAGCCATTCTCCTCTCAACCCTACTGCCCAACACTGTTTGGGGTTTCATTGGCGAAGCCCTGGTCGCTTCTAGCTTGCTGGCATCACGCAGTCTTCACTGCCATGTCGCGGCCGTCGCTCAACCTCTGGCGTTGGGTAATATTAATAACGCTCGCCAGGCGGTGGCCCACATAGTCGGACGGGACCCAGACCTGCTCGATCGTCCTGGCATCGCGCGCGCAGCTCTTGAAAGCCTTGCAGAAAACACCTCTGATGGCATCATCGCGCCAGTCTTCTGGGGTCTGCTTTTCGGTCTACCCGGTATCGCCGTTTATAAAGCCATCAACACGCTCGATTCGATGATCGGCCATCGGAGCAATGAATTCTTGGCCTTCGGCGGCTTTGCTGCTCGGCTCGATGATGTTGCTAATTTGATCCCTGCACGCCTCACTGGATTTATTTTCGTTCTTGTTAGCCTTAAACCGCGTGCGCTGCACACGATGCTGCGGAATGCCCACCGGCACCGATCCCCCAATGCGGGCTGGCCCGAAGCTGCCATGGCGGGAGCCCTCAATATTCGCCTTTCAGGACCAAGACGATATGGCAACCAGACCTCTCAAGAACCGTGGTTAAATGAGCACGCTCCTGATCCCTGTCCGGTTTCAATCGAAAGGGGGCTATTGCTCTATCGTCGAGCTATTCTGCTGTGCTGTGCCGGTCTATGCCTCGCAACGATTGGGGTGACAATTGGACAATGATCTGATCCACGGCGGCGCCATTGACCTTATGCATCAACGGTTTAAGGACGCGCCCAAGCCATGGCTCGATCTTTCGACCGGTATCAATCCGTTCGCCTACCCCCATGTATCCGTGAGCCGAGAGGCGGTTGAGCATCTACCGACCAACGCCATGATCGAGGGCTGCCGGGCAGCCATGGCCAAGGCTTTTCGAGCTCCTCGAGAAAGCATTGTTGTGGGCCCCGGAAGCGAGCTTCTTATTCGTTTACTCCCTAACGTGATTAAACCGAAAGTGGTCGTGATCCTCAACCCCACTTATGGAGATCATAAGACGGTTTGGGCAGCCGCTGATTGCCGGGTGATTGAGACAGAAGCTCCCCTTCAACGGGCGGGGGAGGCAGACGCTGTGGTGGTCTGCAATCCCAACAACCCTGACGGTCGGATCTTTTCGCCCAACGAGCTTGAACGGGCGCGGGAGCAGTTGGCCGCTCGCGGTGGCTGGCTCATTGTCGATGAAGCCTATGCGGATCTTGATCCTCGTTTGAGTATCGCAAGTTCGGGAGGCAAGGACGGTTTAATCGTCTTACGTTCGTTCGGTAAGTTCTATGGGCTCGCTGGTATCCGTCTTGGCGCAGCACTCGTGCCCGCATTGCTCCGTTCCGTGATCAACCATCGACTTGGCTCTTGGCCAGTGTCAGGCGCTGCCTTAGAAATAGGCACACGAGCCTACAACGATACCGACTGGGCCATGATGGTCCGTCCGAAGCTCGCGTCGGCACGGGTACGACTGGATTCCCTTCTACAACGTCACGGCCTGACGATAAACGGCGGTACTGATCTTTTTCGTTTGATCAAGACAGCCAACGCCCACCAAATGTGGAAACGACTTGCTGAGAGCGGGATCTATGTGCGGCGTTTTGATTGGTCTGAGCACGATCTACGTATTGGTCTTCCTCCCGATGAACAAGCTGAGGATCGTTTCGAGAAAGCGCTTAGCTTTTTAACGTGATCGGAAGGCCAGCAGCGATGAATTCGACACGATCACTCATCGCGGCGACTTCCTGATTAAGCCAGCCCTGGGCGTCACGAAAGTCTCGGCCAAGTGGGGTTTCGGGAACTAAGCCCAATCCCACCTCATTGGAAACGACAACCACTGGGCCTTTCGCTTCGAGGAAGGACAAGCAAAGCTCTTTGATTTCTGACGCGACGTCACGATCAGTATGCATGACATTCGACAACCAGAGCGTTAGGCAATCGACAAGACAAACGGTGTTCAAACAAGCATGAACACTGATCGCGCTTGCCACATCAAGCGGCGCTTCCACCGTCTTCCACCCCTGCCCCCGGTCGGCCTGATGCCTGGCGATGCGTTGAGCCATTTCGTCGTCGAATGGTTCCGCTGTCGCCACAAAGATACGTTGGCTGGCCAAACGCTCAGCACACGACTGCGCGTAACGGCTTTTCCCGGAGCGTGCCCCGCCTAAGACAAACACTACCTCAGCCATGTTCCTCGCATCGCTTGTCGAAACCCGAGCCGATGGCGATAACTACCCCCTTGCGCGCCCATCGAACAACAACAAACCGGCATGTGCCCTCACGCGCGCCATACCAGCGGTACATGTCACAAAGACCCCGTGTTGAACCGAGGCTCTCATCTATCTTGGGCGTTCGAGGTCAGCCACTGACAGCACGATGATGGCGGATGATGCAGACCGGTTTCTAGTCGCCCAAAACGGGGAAGCCGCCGAACTCGTCCTCGAAACTGAAGACATCACCCAAACGGAAGACCCCGTCCCCAGCAGCTTCAGTCGTAAGGGCTGATCCAGAAACGACGTAGACGGAGCCCGCATCCACACCAGCGCCCGCACTGATCGCGAATGGCGTTGATAGTCCGATATCAACATTGCCGTCACCGTTCAAATCACCAAGAGACGCAGCGTCGATGCCTAAGGTCTCACCGGCATCGAGGATAATGGAGGCAAAACCAAACAGCGTGCTTAAGCTTGGCCCTGATCGGCCGACGATCCGGACGCCTTCGATCACCGCGGCAGGGTCTGTGTTCTCCAGCTCAGTGATGTTGACCACATCGAGACCAGGCAGGGTGCTGCTCCCGAAAATGACAAAACCTCCACCCTGCAAGAACCCAGCAGCAGTGTCATTATCCGCGCCATACGACATAAACGGAGCGGTGATGAGCAGGTCATCCGGGCCTTGATTATTAACATCGCCGGCTGGACGAACCCTGTAACCAAAAGCCGATGGCAGATATTCATCGAAGTTATCGGGCATCACGTAAGGCGTATCGTCAAAAAAGAGGGTTGCCGTGTCGCTTTCAATCAGATCATCAAGGCTCGTGAATGTATCCAACGTTGCCGCAATATTCGGGTCCCCAAATATAACCAAAACAGCTCCATCGGGGAGGTCGTCCGCCGGCGCGCCATTGATCGCATCAGGATGGGTGTAGGAGATTGATCCGATAGCAATATCGCTGTGACCATCCCCGTCAAGGTCGCCAACACCGGCGACGCCAGGCTCGCCGAACTCTTCCAACAGATCATCGCCGAGCAAGATGAAACCATCCCCTTCGGTCTCCAAATCCGCTAGATCGATGATCCCGTCGCCCGTTGCTTCATCAGCGATCGCGCTGCCAAAGACGACATAGACTTCATCTTGGCTGGTGCCATTGGGCAGGCTGTTGCCAGGGCCAGCATCGACCTGCCGGGCACCGATGATCAAGTCATCCAAAAAGTCTCCGTCGATATCACCTGCGCTGGCGACTGCCCCTTCGGTACACAGATTGCTCTGTTCGTAAGCACCGCGCAACACGACCACCTGCGTGCCATCAGGGGCATCAAGGTTGAGGAGGATCTCTCGATCCGTGTTGCCAACACTTAAGGCGAACTGCGCCGCTGCTCCGAGCACGACGTGGGCGACACCAGCATCAGACGGCACATCAGCATCATCGTAACGTGGTGCGCAGATCACGATATCGCCCAAGCCATCATTGTCGACATCGCCTGCATCAACGGCGCCTGTGCCGAGCTGTTCCTCCGTTTGCTCGCCGCCGAATACGATGCTGATCGCGTTATCCACCGTCGTCTGGAGGTCGACGGCCTGGGTACCGTTCGTCTTGGCATCTGCCCACACTGAACCTGGGATAAGGTAGGTGGCGCCCGCTTGTTCGTTGGGTTCAACACTTGGAACGCTTGGTAAGATAGCGGACTTTCGGGGTGCAGAGGCGAGGATCTCTCGGATTCCATCTCCGTCTAGATCATCCGTGCTCCCAACATACTCACCAAGGTAATCACCGAGGTCCTCGCCAAGACCTCTGATCGCAAGGTCCGGGCTCAACTGTGTGGCCAGATCAATCCGCGGCGTGTCGGTCGCAAGGACGTCCTCGCTTGAGAAGACGTAAGTCGCCCCTTGGGCGTTGTAGACTTCGCCATCAGTCAGGGCGAAACCTTCACTCTCGTCGCGCTCCTCCTCCGGAATACGTTCAGTACCGTCAGGGTTATCCCCGCGCGCACCCACGACGAAATCAGGGGTCAGATCATCATCAAGGTCCGCGTTTGCGGCGAGACTGGCGCCGAACTGGGCACCTTCTTGAATTCCCGTGATCACAACAGCGCCGCTCTCGTCAAAGGCGTTTGTCATGATATCACTGATCGTTGCAGCAACGTTTTGGGTCACTGATAGATCACCATCGGAAGCGGTGATCGCCAGTTCGTACACGCCATCACCATTGGCATCGCTCGGGTTCTCAAAGTCGGTTACCACCTGAGGCGCGAGGATCAAAAACTCGATGGGCTGCGCAGCGGACAGTCCTGTTAGGCTGCGATCGAACTGAGACGGATTGGCACCGCCTGGTGGCACGTAGAACCAAAAATCGTCGCTATCCGCACCGGTCATCGTCAGTGTCAGCGTGTCACTTGCATTGGCGTCGTTCAGTGTGCCGTCAAAGACGATCGCCATGCCTTCTGCATAGGTCTGGCTAAACGTTCCGGACAACGTCGGGGCCTGGGGCTCAACAACGTTGTCAACGATGGTCAAACCTACTGGAACAGTGTTTTCAAACGTACCATCACTCACCGTGACCGTCAGCTCAAAGAATAAGTCAGTCCCCGGGATGAAGACGATCGGCTCAAGGATCGAGAACGC
This sequence comes from Pseudomonadota bacterium, assembly GCA_039818345.1. Taxonomy (GTDB): domain Bacteria; phylum Pseudomonadota; class Alphaproteobacteria; order Caulobacterales; family Parvularculaceae; genus Parvularcula. The sequence continues at coordinate 83,996 of JBCBUC010000013.1, forward strand.
AATCGTCAGAAAAACGCCTGTGTCCGGCTCAACGCGGCACTCGCTGATGAACGCGTCATAAATACTCGTCGCAGAACCGGCGTCCAAACTGACGGTAAACCCGCCCTCCTCACATCCTGGTGAAAGGTTACGATCGTAAACAAAGAGATCGACGTTGAACACTTCGCCACCGACGACAGTAAAGTCATAGCGCGTTACATTGATCGCAGTGCCCTCAAAGCCCAAGCTCGTCACGTTGTTCGTGCTGCCGCCCGCTGGACGAAATCTCGGCGGTTGTTCGGAAGGGCTTGAGAATTCCCAGCAAGCACTGAGCGCCATCGTTGCCCCAACCAAAGCTGTGGTCGCTAAAACTGACGATAGACGAGACTGCTTAAGTCTTTGTTTTCTTTCCAACATGTGAAACACCCCTGCTTCAGACTTTGACCAAGTCAAAACACCCTGGGGCTGTGTTACCACACGTTTTTCGATGTCTCACGCAAGAAAACATCACCTGATTTCAGATTCTTGAAAGGGTAACCCGCAAGCCCCACCAGCGCTTTGCTTCCAGCGAACAAATCAGATTACCAACATTCATTACAATAGCGTGACAGTTGGTCGTGCACTTAGATTTGAACAGCAATGGATTTTTCTAAATCTTGGATTGTTCCGTGTTTCTGTTGATGTTTATGAAGAACCCTCAAGAACGACTGGACCTTTGAGGAGCGATGCAAATCGACATGCGTGATCCGCCATACCGGAACGATCCAGTTGTCTCGAGCAGGCATCACTTCCCTCAACCAAGGCATCCATTGCGCCGACTTCCGAAGCAAGGCCCCAATACCTAGGCCCTCCGATACCAAAGACTCCGCGTCATCATATCTGTTCGTACGAATACGAATGGAATCATTTTGAACAATTCTCTCCATCCAATCCATAAATGGTGTACGGAGCACTTCTTCAACATACGATCCAATGAAGATATGATCCGAAAGATCGCCATCAAAATCGGGAAACCCATTATTTTTTATGTATTCGTCCGACGCAAAAAAAGAAAACTCGAGATCGATAAAGTTTATCAATTCTCCGCAGAAATTCAGTCTTGAGCGAGGAGAGGTCGACATCGCATTTCGGTCGAATCC
>JBCBUC010000014.1:0-84742 GCA_039818345.1 Pseudomonadota bacterium
CCTCGCCTGGAAGCTGCGCTGCAGCAGCATGGCTCCCAGGCGAGGGGTTGCCGCCACCGTTGATTCAATCTTTGGCGCTGAGCCCTCTGGCAATGTTGCGGTGAGCTCACCGCGCGCAGATCCTTGCTCCGCTGCCACTTGGAGGGCTTCAAGTGCCGCGATCGGCTCGGCGCGAAGATGCGCCGGTTGAACCGCGACGTTCTGGACGGCGTTGGCAATCGGCTTGTCAGTCGAGACCGCTTGCAAGGGCTGCGGGGTGATCACCGGTGACCCCGAGCGGCCAAGATCAAGCGGACGAAAATCGCCGCTGCGGCCGCGTTGGCCAAGCGCTGTTGGCACAAAGGTTTGTGCCGCCCCGGCCTCGCCGTCGAGAACCTCAGGCCGCGCCGCCTCAAGCTTTGCGATTAACGACCCAAGATCAGGGATCGGCTCGCCTTGCGGCAAGACCTGGCCATCGGTGACAGGGACCGGCAGGCCATTGGCATCGATCTCGACGATGCCTTCAGCCTGCAACGCAGCAAGCTGCTCAACGGCGGCAAGCAGATCGCCAAAATCACTGGCTTGCTCACCGCGTAACGGGGGCTGATCCTTCCCGGGACCACGAGCAGGCACGACTTGTGGCCCGCCCAACAGCTTTGCAGCGTCGGTCATAAGTTCTCTCTCCAAGGAGGAGAGAACACGAGCGCCATCAAGCTGAGTTTAAAACGGCTGGGTCTCTATCAGGAGATGCCCACCATGGCGACATCCTGGGACTGGTTCTTCCAGCCGCTACGACAGAACAAGCAATCAAAGATCTGAACCGACGGCGCAGCCATTTGAACGCCTTCAATCGCTGCCGACAGGGTCATATTGCTTCTAAACGCGCGATTGCGCACCGTCAGCACCGCGGGGATCTTTGATGCATAGGCCGCTTTTGATGCGTACTGAGCCGCGATCTTTGATTGCCCTGCGTCCGCCATCTGCTCGGCGGCCTTAGCATAGTCCTGCGCCAGATGGGCCATGTGATCGATCGTTGTACCGATCGATGCGTAAGTCTCTTTCATTTTATTATGCGTGCCCTGATATTTTGTCAGGATATAATCAAAACACTTATCACCGGTGGACAGCACTTCCTTTGGGGCGCCGAGCTTTGTGAAGAAATTCGTGAACCCCGGATCGTTCACACTGTAATTATCGTCCGAATAAAACTGGAGCACCGTATCGTCACCCACGGTGAAGTTGTTGGTGCCCCCCAGCATGGCATGACCGCCGTGCGAGGAGATGATGACGCGCTGCGGCGCAACCTTAGGCACGTAAATGTAAAGGCACTCGCCAATCTCGGAGACGGTATAATTTTCCGAGCTTTGTAGGTTCTTCATATCCGAACCGCTGAACCAACCCATATCCAAGCTCCTCAGAACTACGCCGATCAGCATGCGCCGACCCAAGGGCCTTGGAAAGCCCTTGGTTCAGCATGCCTTTCGTAGCCTACCCTTTCAGCGCCGCCATGGCCTTGTTGACGAATTTCATCGTCTGGCCGGAGCCGTCTTCGAGCATTTTCTCGTCATCCTCATTGAGGATGTCAGCCATCTGCGCCGCGATCGATTCAGCAGACTGATCGTCTGGTTTAAGATAAATGCCGTCAGTCTCCGTGATCCGTGTCGCCGCATACCCGCCCGCGCCCGCACAGAGGATCAAGCGCGACGGTGCCTCGTCAGAGCAGAGATAGATCGCAGCCGGCGTCACACTTTCTGGTGTCATGAGCTTGAATGCTTCTTCCGGGATAATGCCTTCGGTCATCCGCGTCCCGGCTGTTGGCGACAGCGTGTTGACGTGAATGCCCTTCTGCACACCCTCTATATGCAGAACATTCATCAGGCCAACCAGACCCGCCTTGGCCGTGCCATAATTCGACTGACCGAAATTGCCGTAAATGCCCGACGACGATGAGGTCATCATGATCCGGCCATATTGCCGCTCCCGCATGTGATCCCACACAGCCTTTGTACAGATCACCGACCCCATGACGTGGACGTCCATCACGAAGCGGAAATCCTCGAGCGTCATTTTAGAAAAGCTCTTGTCACGGAGGACGCCAGCATTGTTCATCAGGATGTCGACTTTGCCGAACGTCTCGATGGCTTCCGCAACCATCTCTTCGACGCCCTTGGGGTCTGTCACGCTCGCGCCATTGGCAATCGCCTCGCCGCCGCCGTCACGGATCTCTTGGACGACCTGTTCGGCTGGCCCAAGAGAGCCCCCTTCGCCAGCGACTGTGCCGCCGAGGTCATTGACCACAACTTTCACCCCGCGCTTGGCGAGCTCCAAGGCATGGCAGCGACCGAGCCCGGCGCCGGCGCCGGTGACGATTGCAACGCGGTTATCGAATGTGATGCTCATGAAACCTCCAAACTGGGCAAAACCGTTAAGCCTGGGACATGCATCATTTTGGGCGAAAGCCAAGCCCGCGGCGATTCACGATGCGCGGGAGCATAAGCGAGGAAAGCCGTCAGCAGGCTGGCGCGAAGAGCAACCCAAGCAAAAAACACCCGACCACAGAACGGCAGCCATCAGAAAGACATCGACGGGCTTCATGCACGTCCCCGCCGATCGGCGACCGCCACCGATAATTGCGGCGGTCAAAGAGAGGCCCTATCATGACTTGGGAACGGGGGTCGGGGTCATGTCCGAAGCAGAACTCATTGAAATCTACAGCACAGCGCGGACACAGCTCGATGCCGCCATTGCACAGCTAATCGCGCTTAACTTCGCGCTGATCATCGGCGTCTTCTACTTTCTCCACAGATCAAATTTCATGATGAAGCTGTTTGTCTTCCTCATCTATCTTTTCGGCTGGATCACGTTTGCAAGCTCGGCATCGATATCGGGCGAACAAATTGAGGGAGCCGCTCGAGACCTTGTTATTTTGCAAGAGGCTGGACCCGTATCCATCGCCACGGAAAAACTGTTGGAGGTCTGGGATTCAACCAGTGCGGTTATCTACTTGGTTGCCCTGAACGCCATGAATATTCTTTTGGTGATCAGCGCCTTCTTCGTTCTCTTTTTCTGGAAACCCCGGATCGTTGAAATAGATTAGGCGCAGCGGCAGGTCGCTGCGCTCCCCTTTGACAGGATCTCTCTCAACAATAACTAGCGCCTAAGTCCGAGCCTGTTCGCACGCGCCTAAATTGGCAGGACAGCGGGACGCCACCAAACACGCTGAGAAGAGAGACCCACGCCCATGACCATCACCGAAGCCGAACTCGCCAAAGCCCGTGAAATCTGGGGCGACGCCCTGGTGGCTGTCGCCAAAGCTTATGAAGAAGGCGGTATCGACAGTGCCCGAGACGTTGCCAACGGCGCGCTCGACGCCGCCTATGGCTACAACCTCGGCCCAGTGCTCTTCAAACCCACCCTCGCCAGCGGCGAGAAAACCTTCCGCCCGACCAAGGATGGCGCCCTCGCCTATTTCTGCGGCCATAGCGACGAGTATCCCCTCGATGGCGGCTTTGGCATCAAGGGCTGGCGTCATGTCGAGTCCGAAACCTCAGCCAGCTTCATTGAAGGCGATGTTGCCATGTGGATGGGCTGGGTGACGATGACCGACAAAGACGGCGGTGTGACCAAGGTCGACAAAAGTTGGGGTTACAAAAAAGACGCTGAAGGCACACTGCGTATTGTGCTCCACCATTCTTCCCTGCCTTATCAGCCATAAACACCGCTTCGGTTCAGAAAAACTGACGGGGGTCGCCAGATTTGCGAAAGACTTTCAACTGGCGACCCAAGGGCCTATGTGCGCTGCAGCGAAGAGATAAAAAGACGTAAAAAGGATCCGTTGTGAGCACCACCGCTGCTGCCAAACCGAAAGTGAACCCCAACGCGCCCACCGCGGAGAAGGTTCTGTCCGTCCAGCATTACACAGACCGGTTGTTCAAATTCCGGCTGACAAGGCCGCAGTCCTTCCGCTTCCGCTCAGGCGAGTTCGTTATGATCGGCCTGCCCAAAGAAGACGGCAAACCGCTTTTGCGCGCTTATTCGGTGGCCTCCCCTTCCTGGGATGAAGAGCTCGAGTTCTACTCGATCAAAGTTCCTGACGGTCCACTGACCTCACGACTGCAGAAAATCCAAGAAGGCGACGAGGTCCTTTTGGGAAAGAAACCAACAGGAACCCTGGTCCTTGATGCGCTGACCCCAGGCAAGCGGCTTTACATGTTCTCCACAGGAACCGGCTTTGCCCCCTTCGCAAGTCTTGTCCGCGAGCCAGAGACCTATGAGAAGTTTGACGAGGTGATCGTCACCCACACCTGCCGCGAGGTGGCTGAGCTCGAATATTCGATGAGCATGGTCGACAACATCGCTGACGACCCGCTTGTTGGCGAAGACGCACCGGGCAAACTAAAGCTGTACACAAGCTGCACCCGAGAGGATCATCCGCGCATGGGCCGGGTGACTGATCTTATCACCTCGGGCAAATTGTTTGACGATCTTGGCGTGCCTCGGCTTGATCCGGCCACGGATCGGGCCATGATTTGTGGATCGATGGACATGATCAACGACACCAAAGCGTTGATGATTGAACACGGTCTCAACGAGGGCTCAAACAACGCGCCCGCCGAATTTGTCGTGGAAAAAGCCTTCTCGGGCTAAAAGAAGAGGTTCTCCGATGCGTCTCCTCGTCATCACCTTTGCTGCTCTGCTGGTCGGGTGCGCAGGAACACCAGCCGCCCAAACCTTGGAGGAGCCAGCCATGCTCAACCTTGCCGCTATCGAAGTCCCATCGAGCCCCAACACCTGGGTGCTCGCACCGGAGGGCTATCTGACAACCGCAGAACCAGACGCGATTGCGCCCGTGTTTGATCAAGATCCAGCGACCGTGTTCGCCAAGCTCGTCGAACTCGTGGCAGCCACGCCCAGGACCTCGAACATCGTCACCGACAGTGAATTGCGGCAGGTGAGTTATGCCGCCAGGGTCGCTTTCACGGTCTTTCGCGACGATGTCGATATCGCCATCCTGGGAACCGACGATGGCGGCGCCACGCTTGTCGCCTATTCACGCAGCCGGGTTGGCTACAGTGACTTTGGTGTGAACGAGAAGCGGATCAACAAGCTCGTGACCAACCTGACGGCCGCCCTCAGCGCATAGCGAACCTCAACGTGCTGCAGCGCAGTAGACGCGATTGATCGATCACCCCATGCTGGTCGCATGATCCTTTTAGCCATCACCCTTTATGTGCTTGCTCAGCTCGGCATTGCCGCCTGGGCAGCGCGCGGCACCGAGTCCGACGACGATTATCTCTTGGCCGGTCGCAGTTTAGGGCTTTGGCCCGTCGCCATGTCGGTCTTTGCGACCTGGTTCGCCGCCGAAACAGTCATTGCGACGACAGGGGAAACAGCAAGGCTCGGCCTTGCTGGGGCGAGGGTTGAACCCTTTGCTTATGGCTTCGGCTTAATCGCTCTAGCGCTTGTGGTGGCGCATAAGATCAGGGCTGGCGGTCACTTCACGCTGGCGGGTTTTCTGGGCGCCCGTTTTGGCCTGCGGGTTGAGCTTGTCAGCGCGATCATCATCGCTCTCTCAGCATCGGTGTGGGCCGCAGCCCAGCTTAACGCACTCGCCGTCTTGATCAGCACCTTAGCCGACCTTCCTTTTCTTTTATCGCTTGCGATCGGAACAACGCTCGTCCTCACCTATACGTTTGTCGGCGGTCTGAAAGGTGACGTTGCGACGGATGTCGTTCAGGGCAGCGTGATTATCATCGGGCTGATCTTCTTTTTTGTTGTTGTGCTGAATAAATCCGACGGGGTCGGCGGAATTCCATTAAGCGCTCTGAGCTTTGATGCAGAGGGCGAGACCTTGTTTGATAAGCTCGACGTGTGGCTCGTCCCTATTCTCGGCACCCTTGTGGCCCAGGAGGCGATCTCGCGGCTGGTTGGCGCCAAATCGCCGGAGGTTGCGCGCAACGGGGCGTTTTTGGGCGGCACGATTTATATCGTGGTCGGGTTCTTGCCCGTCGGCATCGGCCTCTTGGGCCCGACCCTTGGCCTTGAGCTTGGAGAAGGCGATGCATTCTTCTCAAGCCTGGCCGAAGTGGTGCTGCCCACTTGGCTTTTTGTCGTCATCTCAGGGGCAATTCTCTCGGCGATCCTTTCATCAGTTGACAGCGCATTGCTCGCTGCTTCCGCGCCCATCACCGAAAGCGGCATTCGGCGAATTTGGCCAAACTTGGACTCCAAAACCCGTTTAAGATCGGCCCGTCTGGCCACCATCGGTGTAGGATTATGCGCCGCCGCCGTGGCAGCATCCGGCCAGTCGATCCGCGACATCGTGCTCACCGCATCAGAAGTCTCATCACTTCTGCTCGTCCCCACACTGATTACGCTGTTTACGCCCCAAAGTGGGCGATGGCCCGCGTTGATGTCGCTCTTCGTTGGCGCGCTCTCACTCTTCGTTTTACATTGGACCTTGGGCGTGCCCGGCGGGTATTTGCTCACGCTTCTGTTAGGCGCCCTTGCCTATGGCCTCACGCTTCTTGTGCTGCGGGTTTTCTCGATTGGTCAGCCGACCAAGACAAATTCGTCGCGCCTAAATCCTTGAATATAAAGGAGTGCGGTGAGATCCGTGTGCCGAAGAACTGCGTCAGCGACACCAGCAAGGACGGGTTTGGGCCGAAAACCAACGCCGTAGCCAGCAGCGGTGATCATCGCCCGGTCGTTCGCGCCATCGCCCACCGCCATCACGTCCTCAGCCCTCAAACCATGCTCACGGCAAAGCGTTTCGAGCCGTTCCGCCTTAGCGTTTTGGCCTAAAATTGGCTCAGCCACCTGTCCGGTGAAGCGAAAGTCGGTTGACCGGAGCCGGTTCGCATACACCTCGTCGAACCCAACCCGTTCAGCCACCGGTGCGGCGAACATATCAAACCCGCCAGTGACCAGCGCCGACCGCGCCCCATGGGCGCTCATGGTCTTGACCAACGTCTTCGCACCAGCAGTGATAGTGATCCGTTCACGAAGCACCGCAGCCGCCTTGTCGATTTCATGGCCACGCAGAAGTGCGACGCGCGTTTTAAGAGCACTTTCGAAATCAAGCTCTCCCCGCATCGCTCGGTCTGTGATTTTCGCCACTTCACGCCCGAAGCCAAAGGCATCAGCAAGCACGTCGAGGCTTTCTTGCTCGATAATGGTTGCGTCCATGTCCGCAAGCAGAAGTTTTTTGCGGCGACCTTCCAGCGGCACACAAGCGATATCAAAACTTGAGGAGCGCATGTTTTTGGCAACGTCCGCCGCCACACCCGCTGGCAGATGAACTTCCGCCGCATCAGGACCAAGTGTGATCATCGGTGCTTTGATTTTCCACGCAACCGAATCAAGGGCATCGGGCGCGCCCGGGCCCATCACCACAACGGCATGATAGGTAGGATCGGACATCACTAAAACCGCAGAAGCACCGCTCGCTTGATCAGCGGAAGCTCACAAATCGACTGCAAAACATCAGCAGACAGCACTTCATCAACCGCCACAAGGCTCAGTGCCTCACCGCCCGCCTCGCGCCGACCAAGATTGAAGGTCGCAATGTTGACATTGGCCCCGCGCAACTTCTCGCCAAGGGCACCGATCATACCAGGTTTATCTTCGTTGATCACAAAGAGCATGTGCGGATGAACGCTTGCCTCCAAGCGGACATCATCAATGCGCACAATCCGTGGCTCGCCGCCGAAGAGAGCTCCTGTCGCAGAGAAGCTTTCACCGCCCGCAGTCACGGTCACAGTCAGTGTGCTTCCAAAGTTTGGCGATGTCTCTGTTTTTTCCTCAGTGATGACAATGCCGCGGTCTTTAGCAATCGTCAGCGCATTGACCGTATTCACCGTATCAAGCTGTGTTTTGAGTGCTGCTGAAACAGCACCAGCGAGGATCGGACCAGCTTTCAACTCAGCAACCTGACCCGCAAACCGAACACTGATTTCTGTGATTGCGCTTTCCGACAGCTGCCCTGCGAGACTGCCTAGCCGTTCACCGAGGTTGATAAAGGGACGAAGCAGCGGCGCTTCTTCAGCGGTCACCGATGGCATATTAAGCGCGTTTTGCACCGCACCGGTCAGCAGATAATCGGCAATTTGTTCGGCGATCTGAATGGCCACGTTCTCTTGCGCCTCTTGTGTTGACGCACCGAGATGCGGCGTGACCACGACATTCTCGTGTTCAAACAAGGGATTGTTCTTGGCAGGCTCTTCTTCAAAGACATCGAGCGCGGCCCCGGCCACGCGACCATCATTGAGCGCATCCAAAAGCGCCGCCTCATCAACCAGACCACCGCGCGCGCAATTGATGACATAGACGCCCTTACGGATCACATCGAATGCATCTTTACCCAGAATGTTACGGGTCTTCTCCGTCAATGGCGTATGAAGAGTGACAAAATCAGCGCGCGTCAGCAATTCATTGAGGCTGACAAGCTCAACGCCCATTTGGGCAGCCTTTTCCTCGCTCAAGAATGGATCGAAAGCGATCACCTTCATCTGAAGACCTTGGGCCCGGCTAGCGACGATACCGCCGATGTTCCCTGCACCGATAAGGCCAAGGGTTTTGCCGTAAAGCTCACGGCCCATGAACTTTGACTTTTCCCATTTGGAAAGCTTGGTCGAAGCATCCGCTTGCGGAATACGCCGCGCGACAGCGAACATCATGGCAATGGCGTGCTCGGCGGTGGTGATCGCGTTGCCGAACGGCGTGTTCATCACCGCCACACCGTTCGCGGTTGCGGCCTCAATATCGACATTGTCAACGCCGATACCGGCTCGACCAACGACTTTAAGCTCAGGCGCAGCGGCGATAACCTCGGCGGTCACTTTGGTTGCTGAGCGAATAGCAAGACCGTGCACGTCACTGAGTGCAGCCTTCAGGGCTTCGGGATCTTTCCCAAGGTCCGGGGCGAACACCGTTTCAATTTTGCGGGCTTCGAGAATGCGGACGGCATCTTCGCCCAATTTATCAGAGATGAGAACTTTGACCACGGATGAGATCTTTCGTGCTTATAGGGATGAAATGTCTTGGTCGAAGGCCCAGTCGAGCCAGGCTGTCAGGAGCTCTACGTCAGAGGCTTCGATCGTGGCGCCGCACCAGATCCGAAGGCCTGGCGGTGCTGCGCGATAACCGGCGATGTCAAAGGCCGCCTCTTCCTTCTCGAGGGCCTTGGTCATCCGCTTAATGAAGGCTTGTTGCTCCTCAGGCGGCAGCGCCGCAACGCGAGGGTCGGTGATCTTAAGACAAACAGACGTGTTCGAACGGATTTCCTTTGGCGCCAGGAAATCAACCCAATCGCGCTCACTGGCCCACGCCTCAAGCACGGCGAGGTTTTTGTCGGCTCGTGCTTTCAGGGCCGAAAGACCGCCGAGGCTCTTTGACCACACCAAGGCGTCGATATAATCCTCAACGGCCAGCAGTGACGGCGTGTTGATGGTTTCACCACGGAAAATACCGGCGTTGAGCTCGCCTTTTTTCTGGAGACGGAAAATCTTCGGCAAGGGCCAGGTGGGCTTATGGCTGTTCACCCGCTCCACCGCGCGTGGCCCCAAGATCAGCATGCCGTGCTGGCCTTCACCGCCCAGCACTTTTTGCCAGGAATAGGTCACCACATCGAGTTTGTCCCAATCAAGGTCTTGGGCAAAGGCGGCCGATGTCGCATCGCAAATCGTCAAACCCTCGCGATCGGATGCGATCCAATCAGCGTTCGGCACGCGCACGCCGGAGGTCGTTCCATTCCAGGTGAAGACAACATCATGCGACGGATCGATCGCGTCCAGATCGGGGATCGCACCGTAATCAGCTTGCAGGACAGTCGGCTCGATTTTCAGCTCATCGACCGCGTCTTTCACCCAATCGAGACCAAAGCTCTCCCAGGCCGCCACGGTGACTGGCCGTGGACCGAGAAGGTTCCACATCGCGATCTCCACCGCACCGGTATCCGATGCCGGGACGATACCGATGAGATGACTCTCGGGCACGTCGAGCACCTCGCGGGTCAAATCAATCGCTTCAGCAAGGCGTGCCTTACCCAAGGACGACCGATGCGATCGACCAAGGGCCGCAGTGGGCAGGCTCGCGGCCTCCCAACCTGGGCGTTTGGCGCAGGGACCGGAAGAGAACGATGGCTGGACGGGGCGTTGGGTCGGACGTTCCATAGGGGCGCTTCTGGGCAGGGTTTTGGGTGCAGTGCAAGAGGTCGCGATGGTGCGCAGCGACGATTATCCCTAAAAGCACGACCGATGATTTCTATGGCCAACGCAAGTTGAACGGTCCGCCCAAGAAATGCTTGGCAGTGGAACTGATATAGCTGATACCGGTTCCGATGGTTGCTCTTGATCATGACAGCGCGGCGCGTGCCTGCCTCGCCTTCGGGCGATTGGCCGAGGCCGTGAGGCGTTCCAGCCTAGGCCGTCTCTGGCTCCACCATGAGACAGCGCGGGTTGTGGCGGAGCTGTTCAGCCGGGGCGCGCAACCGATGTCGCCAGATGATCTTCTCGCCCTCACAGCCAACATCACCGATGGTCTTCCCAACCTTGAAGAAGCAGCCGCACGGCGGTTTTGGTTGGATGCGCTCAACCTTTGGACAGAGGGCGAACACGCCAACGCTGAAACCAGGTCCTTCACCGAAGCGGTCACTATGCTCAGGGACCTACGTTTGGGCGGGATCGCACCGGGCGAACTGTCCATGCAGGTGCCGGTGCTTTTGGCGCCGCTGGCCGATGCGGTGTTGCCGAGCGTCAGCCTCGCGTTGCCATCAGAGGAAGAAGACGTCACCGCGGTGTTTCCCCGTCGGCTTGCCGCCGCATGCGAGGCGGGCCACGCGCGCCTGGTGGCGCTCGAACGCGATTTCGCGCGATGGCGTTCGCTGTTGCCAGACGCGCGGTCCGATAGCCGGTTAGAAGATTCGCTCGTGCTTTTAGGGACAGTTCACGCCCTCACGCCGCGCTATGTGGGGGACAGCCTTGGCCTGACACGACAAGCTTCAGCGCGTCTTTTAAGGCGATTGGCTGATCTTGGAATCGTCCGCAAAGCCACGAAGCGGAAACGGTGGCTCATTTACCTGGCCAGCAATGCGGTTTCCACACCAAGGATCCCTGAAAGCACGATCAAGGAACCGGCCAGCTCGATCGATACGGCTCGCGTCGACCACGTTCTGGAGGAAGCCTATGCCGCTCTCGACCGTGCGACGCGACATGATGCCATTTAATCAATCAGTTCGTTAAGGGCCGCCAACACTGCCTCGCGGTCCTTTAACTGAGACCGAGGGATCGTCAGCACCACATTCCGGGGTTTCCGCTCAGCCTGGGCCAGGAGGCGGCCTTTTGCGTCATGGATCCGCCGAATATCGCGTTCGGGCGCAATTTTTGCCGCCGCTTTGAGTGCCTGCAAGGTCGCTGATGCGCTTATTGAGTCCCCGTTTGCACGAGCCTCGGCCAAGGATCGGGCCTTGAGGAGGATCGGCGTCGCCGCTTCGCTCGAAAGGAGCGGTGAGAGCTCGGCTGCGTGGCGGATCCCGATATCGCGGATATCGCCATAGGCGCGCAGAATGTCTTCTGGCAGCTCACCAATGCGTAAGTAACGGCTCAGCCATGTGCGATCGACACCGATGCGCTCCGCCATCAGCGCCCGGTTGCCATCATAATAGGCGTCCAACGCTCGGCCGTAATCCCGTGAACGCTCAAAATCGGAGATGTCCTCGCGCTCTCGGTTTTCGAGATCCGATAAACGAAACGCCTCTTCGTCCGTGATATCACGAATATCGACAAGATAAAGAATATCTTGGCGGTGTTCGGTGCGCCGGAGATGGCTCACCGCGAAATGCCGCCGCGCACCGCAGATCACCTCGTAGGCGTGCGGCCCTTCATTGAGTGGCCTGACAATCGCTGGCATTTCCTGGCGACCAACCGCCTTGATTGATTTGATAAGATCCGAACAGCTTTCAGGGGTGAGGAGATCATAAAGCCGGTTATGGCCATCCCACATCCGGCATTCGGCAGGATCGACCAATCGAAGCTTGCCATTGCGTAGTCGACCATCCGCCGCATCAGACAGCAGCGCGCCTCGATCAGCGGTGTAATCACGCTTTGGCTGGTCACCGCCTTCGGCACTACTTTCCGCCCTGGCAGTGATCGCGTCCGCTAGGATTCTCGCGCGTTTCCGGGCCATACCTCGCTCCTCGTGCTGGTTCCGTGCACATGTGCACGCTGGATCGTTTGGGGCTGCGTGCACATGTGCACGGTCACGCGATTCCCTCCTGGCGCAACTTTGCGCGATGGCTAGGCCAGGTTTGGCGCACCTTCACCTCAAGGTCATTCATCACGGCGAGCAAATTGTTCCGGCACCGCCGCGCCGTGCGTGATTGGCCACCTGACATCTCGAACACGGTGCGCATTTCCACCGATGCGGTGTCAAATTCGGCTGAATCCAAAAGCGCCGTCGAGAGGATCGATCCTGAAAAAGCGCGTCCCATCACGTCGCGCATCACTTCATGCGCACCTTTTTGCTCGACCACTTTGGTGGCGAGCAACGTCACAAAGCTATACTCGACAGGTGTTTGGGTCTGCGCATTGAGCGCCTCGACCACCTCTTCGAGCATCGCAAGATAAGCGGCGGTGGACGCAAAATCGATCGACGACGGCGGCGTGGGAATAAGGATCGCGGTGGCAGCCTGCAGCACACTCAGCGAAATCATACCCAATGCCGGTGGCGGATCAATAATCACCACATCATAAGAGGCGGCGGCTTCGTGAAGCCCCGCCTTAAGGCGTGACAGCCGAGCGACATCGCCCTTCACCTGTTGGGAAAGAATATACTCGGCTGAATAAAGGCCAAGATTAGCCGGCACGAGATCGAGCCCATCCCAACTGGTCGGCCGGACCGCATAGCTGATCCCATCTGAACGATCCGCGATGAGGTAAGGCAGGAGCGTCGTGTCGGTCTCGATATCGACATCCGGGTTAAACCCAAAAAGTGTCGTGGTCGACGCCTGGCTATCGGTATCGACTATCAGCACGCGATACCCTCGCTCGGCAAAATACTGCGCCGCGTGCGCCGATATGGTGCTTTTCCCGACCCCGCCCTTGAAATTCTGGACAGCTAGGATGAGCGGGGGATCGCTGGGATCACGAAATGGGCGCGTTCCAAAATGGTCGCGCATCCGGTTCACGTCAGCCAACACATACCCGGCCCGCTGTCCTGACGCCCGTAACTCAGGTTGGGGAAGGTCGCCGGCTGCTTCAGCCCGGCGCACGGCATCAACTGATCGTCCAGCCAGTTGCGCCGCTTCGGTCAGGCGATAGCGACGCGGTCCGCCCTCCTTCACGCGGTCTTCGGCGAGGTCGCGCATAGAACCGAGGATGCCATCCGCGGTGGTCACCAATTGGCTGATTCTTTGGAGAGTTGCGGCGCTGCGCTCAGTTATCTCGCTCACTCAAGCTTCCTTCGCATATGCTGCGGTTTTTCTTGTCACAGCACAAATTCTGCAGCGAACACAAGAACAACGATTCGCACAGAGAGGCCATTCGTGGGATCAGGGTCTTGTGGATGGGCATCACTCGTTCTTTTGGGGACGATGGTTCGTGTCATCACGGCCCCTGATTTCGTGCTTTGACGGCCAGGGATTCGTGTTTTCACACACAGTATTTGCTGTTTTCTCTCTTTATTTCTTAGGCTTACGCAGCCGTTAAACCCTTAAACACCAATAATCCCATTAATCGGCTACGCCGGGGTTTTTGGAAGATGAGTGATTTTTCTGCAGCAAACCACCGGTAGCGATTCGATGGTGGGAATCCGAATCACCGTCTGTGGATTCGTGTTTTTAAGGACAAACCGCCTGATTGGTCCCCGAAAGCACGACTCTGTCGCAGGACAACTGGAGTCGCCGATAAAACATGGGTTTGCAGCGTGATCCTTGGCGCAGTGGATCGGCAATACTCGTGGTTTCAGGGATAAATCCCCGTAGGCACGAACCCGAATCGTGGACTCTTCGCGTTCCCGTCCTCCCACTCATGCGGCGGGCAGCGTTTTTTGGAGTTTCCCATGTCGGCTCAACTCAGCCTTGTTGACCTTGATAGTCCTCTTCACGGCCAGGTGAAGGGCGAGCGATCGGTGATGGCGTTTCCCTTTTTTGCCCTCTCTAAGGGGCGCCGCATGCAGCCGATCACCTATAGCGATGACTATGTGTCGATCGAGGTGCGGGCATCGCAGACCGGTGTTGCCACCATCTACGATAAAGAGATCCTACTCTACATCGCCAGCTTGCTCGTTTCGCAAATGAAACGACAAGAAACACCGAGCCAAGAATACGCCTTCACGGCCCATGACTTCCTCCGGGTGATTGGCGGCAACCGCTCCGCCCGGTCTTACCAACGAATCCACGGCGCGCTTGAACGTTTGCAAGGCACCCAAATCAAAACCAACATCGAGGCCGGCGGCGAGGGTGAGGATGGGTTCTTCTCGTGGGTGTCTGAAGCCAAGATGAGCTACACCAAAACCGCCGACGGCAAGAAACGCCTCTCGCGGGTGAAGGTTCGGCTCTGCGATTGGCTCTATCGCGCGATTATCAAGGATCAAAAGATCCTGACCTATGACAGCAATTATTTCCAACTCTCACCGATTGAGCGGCGGCTTTATGAAATCGCCCGAGTTCATTGCGGCCAGCAGCGCTTCTTCCACATTGGGCTCGGCAAATTGCAAAAAAAAGTCGGCTCAGAAGATCGGCCTGCCAAGTTCAAGGCGGCCCTTCGGGAGGTGGAAGGCCGTCAGCCGATCCCCGAATATGATCTAACCGTGGTGGATGATCCTCATTCAGACGGCGCGCGCGTGATCAAAAGCGGTGGCTTTGCGTCTGCGATCAGCAAGCGCAACCCGATGGTGCTCATCCGTCCCAAGGGTAGGCCCCGTGCCTCAGAGCGCCGGATCGAGGTTGTCGAAACCCCGCAGATCGAAACCCGCCGCCCTGATCCGCGGGATCTCGCTGTCAGCTCCCACGCTTTGGAGCAGGCTGGCCGGCTCTTCCCTGGTTTCGATAAATACGCAGTGCTCGAGGAGTGGAAAAGGTGGGCGGCCGATAAGGATGCGCCGCGACGTCCTGATGCTGCGTTTTTGGCGTTCTTCACCACCTACGCAAAGAACAATCCGCTACCGAGCTGATGGCGTTTCGTTTCCTGCACACCGCCGATTGGCAATTGGGAAAGCCCTTTGCGGGGTTTTCGCCAGATCTTTCGTCGTCCTTGCGTGATGCCCGCTTGGCGATGATTGACCGACTTGCGGCGGCGGCAAGGCAAGAAGGCGTTCAGCATGTTCTCGTTGCTGGAGACGTTTGGGATCAAGCGATGCCATCCGATCGGGTGCTGCTGCAGCCGGTTGATCGGATGGCGGCGGCAGCTGATCTTGAATGGTGGCTGTTGCCAGGCAACCATGATCCGGCGGGGCCGGAGAGCCTTTGGCA
Source organism: Pseudomonadota bacterium (assembly GCA_039818345.1). Lineage (GTDB taxonomy): Bacteria > Pseudomonadota > Alphaproteobacteria > Caulobacterales > Parvularculaceae > Parvularcula. The sequence goes on from JBCBUC010000014.1 coordinate 15,446, forward strand.
ACGGCTCGCGGCGCGCGGTCTGCCGGCCAATATTCATGCGTTGGTCGATGCAACACCCGTTGCGCTCGCTGATGATGTGATGGTGCTTCCAGCGCCTTGGACCTCGAAACGGCCTGGGCGCGACACCACCGAGATTTTTGAGACGATGCCCACCCCTGCTGGCGTCAAGCGGATTGGGCTCGCCCATGGCGGGGTCATAGGCTTTGGCTCTGATCCCGACGCGTCCCATCCGATCGATCCGAACCGCGCTGAGAAATCGGGCCTCTCTTATCTAGCGCTTGGCGATTGGCACGGCACCAAAGAGGCTGGCCCACGGGCCTGGTATGCGGGCACACCCGAACCAGATCGGTTCCGAAACAATGAAGCAGGCGCCACTCTTCTCGTGGAGGAAGGTCAAGAGCAGCACCCAAAGCGGCTACCCACCAAACTCTTTTCTTGGGAGATGCATCAGATCACCGCTGAACGGGGACGGGATCCCCATGACCTCATGCGCGGTGTGCTTGATGCTGACTGGCCTGCCCATCAGCGGCTCTTGCAGATCGATCTCAGCGGTCGTTTGCCAATCGAAGAACGGCGCAAGCTCCAAATGATTGAGCGGGATCTCGCGGCAAGAATGGCCTATCTCGACTGGCGCGATCGTGGGCTCGAGATCGCGTTTTCCGCTGACGACACGCTCGATGACCATGCTGATCCCGTGATCGCGGAAACCGCGCGACGTTTGGCCTGCGATGAGGACCGTGAGGCAAAAGCAGCCCTTCTTCTTCTTGATGATCTTTTGAGCGCGTCGTGAGTTTCTGCTTTGACGCCATTCGGCTGCGCTATGTTCGAGGGTTTGGCGCTGAAGGCGTGGCGCTCGACAACCTGTCGCCCGGCCTCAATGTCTTGAGCCAACCCAATGAGTTCGGCAAAAGCACCATTCTTGCGGCGATGAAGGCGGCGCTCTTTTACAAAGCCACGGCCGATAGCAAAGTCGTGCGATCGCTTTACGGATTTGATGGTGATCCACCCGAAATCGAGATCGACTTCACCACCGATAAGGGCGCGCGCCGATTATCAAAACGGTTCCGAAAGGGCCGCGGAGAAACAAAGCTTTTTGAACGTCCAAGTTTGAAAGAAATCGCGCGAGAAGCTGACGCTGAGCGAGAAGTTCTTCGCTTGGTTGGCGCTGACAAACCAGAGAACGGCCCGGGCGGCCTTCTTTGGGTAGAACAGGGCTCGGCGTTGTCCGATTTAGAAGCCCCGCAAAAGGCCGCGATCGCCGAAGCCTTGGCGAGTGAGGTTTCAGAGCTGAGTTCGAGCGAGGAGGCCCTTCGTCTGGGACAAACCATCGCCCGAGAACTCGCAGAGTTTGAAACCGCGAAGACCGGAAAACCGACAAAAAAGCTGCTCGCGGCGTTAACCGATGTCGACGAGGCCGAGGCCGCTCTGGCGACAGCAGAAACGACCCTCACCACGGCCCAGTCCTATCGCGATCGGTTGGTTTCGCTGAACGCTGAGCTTCGCGAACGTGCCCAACCGGGCAATGTGGCGCGCGATGAGGAGGAGCTGGCCCAAGCCCGGACCGTGGCGCAAGAGCTCCGACGCAAGGCAGAATCCCTTAGCCATACCGAACAGACAGTGACCCGCCTCAACGGTGCAAAGGACCAAGCGCTCGATCGTCTTGAGCGTTGGGAACGCGACGTCAAACGCTTGCAAGAGCTCAGCGAGCTTGTGGGTATGGCCGCGGCGAACGAGGCGGAAATGGCCGACGAGGCCGGTATGGCCAAGGGACAAAGCGAGGAATGCGCAGCCGCTGTCACCTCCCTTGAGCTGCATCAGAAAAGCTTAAGGGTGAGCCTGCGTCGAGCCGATGCGTTCGAGCGATTTGCCCAGAACCAAGCCCGGCAGGACGCCGCCCAACGAACACTTGCTGAGGTGAAGAAGTGCATGGCTGATAAAAATGCGGCCGCCGCCATCGTCGGTCGTGGGGCCCTTAACGTTAACGCTTTGCGCGAGCTTGAGCGCGACATCCTCGTCGCTGAAGCAGCGCTTGATGCTGCATCGCCCGAGGTGGAGTTGGTGAATGGGGCGGATGCTGCGCTCGATGGGGTTGACCTCGAACCCGGCCAAGCTCGCCGTGTCCGAGGTGAGGCCAAACTAACAGTTGGCGCAGCGGAGCTCCTTGTTCGGGCATCACTGCCCCGCGATCTGATCGAACGCCGGGACCGAGCACGTGCGGAACTCGCCCTTCAACTAGAGGCAGCAGGGGTTCAATCGATCGATCAAGCCGAGGCCGAGGCCGCTGCAAGACGGGATGCATCACTCGACCTCAAGCGGCTCGACGAGGAGATCAAACGCCTGGCTCCAAAGGGTCTTTCTGACCTCGAAACGAATGCAGCGCTTGAATTGGTCGAGCCCGAAGGCGAGCCGCCTGACGAGCCTCGGGATGAATTAGAGCGGCAGCTGAGCGACACCGAGGCGGGCCTCGAACAAGCCCGGGCCCGCCTTAATGGCGCGCGAACGCGCCAAGAGGAGTTCGACAAAAAACTGATTGTGAGCCGCGCCGAAGCGCAGGTCCGGAAGCAAGAAATGGAGCAACTGGCCCTCGATCTTGGCACCGACGAGGATCGTGCTGCTGCGAGAAAAGAGCTCGAAAGGGCCATCACCGAACAGGCGGCGCAGCTTGCAGAAGCGGAACGGGCCGTGATCGAGCTGCGGCAGGGCCAAAAGGACCACGAGGCGGCTGAACGCCGAGTCAAACGGTTAGAAGAAGCCAAAGCCAATCGAGAGCGCAAACTGACCAGCCTGAAGGTGGAGATCGGCCAGCTCGAAGGCCAGCTGATGCAAGTGTATCAGCAAGGGCCGGAGGAAAGCCGCGATGCCGCTGCTGAACGGCTCGAAAGCGCCCAGGCGCGGCTGGATCGTTGCGAGGCGCGGCGGTCCGCCCTCAAGCGTTTGAAAGCGACGTTGGACGCTGTGCAAAGTGAACGTCGGGATCGGCTTTTAAAGCCCCTCATCGAAGCAACGACCCCTTTAATTGATCAGGTTTTTGGGGTTGGTGCTCTTCGTTTCGGAGCCGATTTGACCCCTCATTCATTGGAGCGTGAAGGGGTATTGCAGGACGTCGACACTCTTTCTGCCGGTGCGCGAGAGCAGATTGCCATCGTCACGCGACTGGGCATGGCGCGTCTTTACGCAGGGCGCGGCCAGGGTGTGCCGATCATTCTCGATGACGCTCTCATCTATGCCGACGATGGACGCACCGACCGGTTGTTCGATGCTCTCCAATTGGTTGCCGAGGAAACCCAGGTGATCGTCCTCACCTGCCATGAGCGCAGATTTGACGCGCTCGGCGGCAACCGGCTGGAGCCGAAAGCTTTTCTTCCCTCGGTTTGATCGGAGCGTTGCGGGGACCTGATGATGTGGTACCCTCCGCTCAAGGGTATCTGGGACGAGACCGTTCATGGCATATGGTGATAATAGGCGCGTGAGCGCCGACCGCACGTTTGGCTTCTTTAGCATCTCGGCATTAGCCACCGCCGCAGCGCTTGGCATTGGTGCTGCTGTCATTGTGGATCTCCTCCAACAGCGCGAAGCGTCCGCTTTGTTTGTGATCAACCGCTGGATCTTGGATCTCACGGGCCTTTTGAGCATCGGGGATATTCCCCTTTACGGGGTGATGCTGATCTTGATGGCGATCGGCGGCGCGTCGGTGATGTTCCTGCAGCCAATCACGTTCCGCGGGGCTTTTGGCCAAGGTTTCGGTCTCCTCGCAGCCCTCGTCACGATTGCGCCTTCGGATCTCGGTGCACCTTTGGCAGGGCCTGATACCGTGATGTTTGAACCGGTCTCACCAACGCTTGAGCCGGCCAGTCTTGCCGCCGCCGCGACGCAGCAACACAGCGATCACTACGATCTCCGAATCCAGATCATTTTCCCCAATGGCCTCGACAGTGATGTCTACACCATGATCCGTCGCAATAGGCTTGCAGGCCGCGTGTACGACACTTCGACGGGCGTCTCGTACAATCTGTTCCGCAACACCGGAGCGCAGATTGATTATGAGGACGGTGTCCTGCGGATCGAGGCGCAAATTAGAGGATCCGCTGAACGCACGGAGCTCAAATCCCGTATCGAAGCCAGCGGCTACAGTATCCAAGAAGCGTCTTTTACCGCGCGTGAGGGCGCCAACCCGGTGTGGACGATTCGGATGGAACCCTCGAGCCAACCGCTGGTTCTGCAGCGCCTGCGACATTCCTATAGCTATTAGCGGCTTGCCGTTCATCGCAGCGGCTTAAGTGCCAAAGAGGCAGGAGGCTTCTTTGGCAGCATCATCATCAGTTTTTATTATCGGTGCGGGGGTCGCGGGGCTTGCTTGCGGGCGGGTCCTCGCCGCCGCTGGCATCGATGTGCGTTTGGCCGATAAAGGCCGCGGTCCAGGTGGTCGCTGCTCCAGCAGGCGCTCCACCTTTGGCCGTTTCGATCACGGTGCGCCCTTTTTCACAGCGCAAGATCCGCGGTTTGCAAGCCAAGTCCAGACGTGGGTCGAGGCGGGTGTGCTGGAGAACTGGCAAGGGTCCTTTCGAGGCCAGAACGGATCGGATGATGATCGGAACCGTTATGTCGGGATGCCAGCGATGAACGGCTTTGTTCGCTATGAAGCCGACGCGCTCGATGCCCAATTTGGCTTGCAGCTTGGACCGCCCAAAGCGAGAGACGATGCCCACGACCTCTACACCATCGACGGCGAGGCGATTGGCCGAGCCGATTACGTCGTTGTGGCAACCCCAGCGCCGCAAGCAGCGCTCTTGTTGCCCAAAGGCTCGGCGCTTCAACAAGCAGCGGCCGAGGCGGAGATGCTTCCTTGCTGGACGCTGATGGCTACTTTTGATGATGGCATCGCGCTGGCCGGGGACGATGTGACCGAGCCCGAGGACGGGACGTTCCATCAAGTCATCTGGCAGGGCGGAAAACCTGGGCGTGAGCCGGGAAACCGGCTGGTTGCGCACGCAACAACGACATGGGCGCGGGCGCATCTGGAGGACGATGCTGACAATGTTGCCTCGATGCTCGAAAGCGCCCTCGGTCTTGAGCATCAATCGACGCATCGTTCAGCCCATCGCTGGCGGTACGCGCGGGCGGTGAGGAGGGACGGCCAGCGTTTTGGGATCGATCTTGATGCTCGGGTTGCAACCTGCGGTGATTGGCATGCTGGGCCTGATGTCGAGGATGCGTGGCTCAGCGGGCACGAGCTCGGCCACCACCTAGCGCAGCAGCTTTCCTAGCTTCCCCGAAATTTGTTGACCTGACGGCTGTTCCTGGTAGTTGCCGCCGCTTGAACACGGGTCGTGCGTGGACCGCCGTTGAGATCGCTTGCCAAATTGGTGGTGAGCCGGGCCGCACGGAAGATGAAGGATACCATGTCGAAGCGGATTTCCGCCAAGTATAAGATCGACCGCCGTGTCGGCGAAAACATCTGGGGCCGCCCCAAATCACCCATCAACAAGCGCGAGTACAAGCCTGGCATGCATGGCCAGCGTCGCGCTGGGAAGATGTCAGACTTCGGCCAGCAGCTGATGGCGAAACAAAAGCTCAAAGGCTATTACGGCAACATCTCGGAAAAGCAGTTCGAGAAGATCTACGACGAAGCAACCCGCCGCAAAGGCAACACCGCTGAACAACTCATCGGTTTGCTCGAAAGTCGTCTCGACGCGATTGTCTACCGCGCGAAGTTCGTGCCGACGGTTTTTGCCGCCCGTCAGTTCATCAACCATGGCCACGTCTTGTTGAACGGTCGCCGCACCAACATTCCTTCGGTGCGCCTGCGCCCGGGCGATGTGGTTGAGGTACGCGAGAAGTCCAAGAACATGGCGCTCGTGTTGGAGGCGCTGCAGCTACCAGAGCGCGACATCCCTGATTATGTGGATGTCGATCCTAAAAAGATGACGGCGACTTATCTGCGGGTGCCTGAATTCGCCGAAGTGCCATACGCGGCGACGATGGAACCAAGCCTCGTGGTCGAATTCTACGCGTCCTAAGCGGAACCGCCCGATGTTGAATTGAGGCCGCCTTCTGGGCGGCCTTTTTTGTGTCTGCTCACTTTACAAAAATAGGCACAGTAGGTTCCAAGGCTCTTGCAATTTACTGAATATCGATAATATTGAAAAACGGTAAAGTGGGAACGCGTTATGCTTCGAAGGACAATTGCGCTGTGTGCGGGCTTTTTTGTGGTGGGTTGCGCCACCCACCCATCTCCGGTGCCAGACGATTTGCCCGTCTATGACCGCCAAGCGGTGGTTGATGACCTCAATGCATTCCTCGACGGCGTCAAAAATACGCACCCTGATCTCACCTATTCAGCTGATCTCGATGCGATCGAGCAGAAAAAAGAGGCGATCATCCGTGAGCTTCCTGATGAGCTCAATGCGCGTGAAGCTTGGATGGCGATGGCCGTACTGAACCCGCTGTTCAAAGACGCGCATATCGGTCTTCGCCGGCCTCTGAACCTTCTTGATGCTCAAAGTGACGACGACACATCGCCCCCACTGATGACGCTTCCGGTTCGTGTTCCGTCCTCTGATCGGATAGAGGTAGCGACGGCATCGGCAATGCTGCCTGGTGTTGAGGGAGGCTCTGAAATCGTCGCGATCAATGGTATCGACAGCCAAACGATCCTTGATGCGCTTATTCCTCGCATGCGGGGCGAGAGCGAAGCGCTCGGGAGGTTGATCCTTGAGCTGAGATTCGATGTCTTCTTCTGGACGGCGTTTGGCGGCTTTGAAGCCTATGAAATTGCCGTGGAGCAGGAGGGGCGCACCGTCCTACACGATCTCATGCCGGGTGAAGCCCGCATCGAGAACGCGCCTTACAGCGTTCGTCCGTTAACCCCCGATATTGCCTATCTCGACGTCCCTAGCTTCGATATCGCGCGTGAAGACGAGTTTTCAGCTTTTCTGCCGGGCGCATTTGAAGAAATCGACCAGATGGGGGCGATCACGCTGATCATTGATCTGCGTGAGAACACCGGCGGCGCGACAGACCTTAGCGATAAGCTAATGGTGTATCTGACCGATGAGCCTTTCGCTGCAAGCTCGACGATCAAGGCCCGCATCACAGAGGCCAATCAGGGCCTCTTGCCAGGTGTCCCCTTGGGCACAGTGCTTGATGTTCCGTTTGCAGAAGTTGTGACTCCGCCAAAGAATTTGAAGCACCGCTTTCCCTGGAACACGGTGCTTCTCATCGGACCACTCACCTATTCACAATCGATCGTTTTCACCGCGACGGCAATCGACAACGATGTGGCGATCATCGCAGGGCATCCCACCGAAGGGCCGGCTAACCAAACAGCCCAGGTGCAGGTGATCCCGCTGGAGAACACAGGCTTTCAGGCGCTTGCGCCCCTCTACATCATCACCCGCAGTGGTGGGGAGGAAGGCCGGGCGGTGATCGAGCCGACGATCCCGCTCAGCGCTTTTGGCGACGAAGGACTTGCCGAACTGGTGGGCATCTTGCGCAGCGGCAATTGACCCCTCGCCGAGGAAGACGTGAGCGCCACCCTTGCTAGCAAGCCTGGCGCTCCTCTGAACAGCGGTTAAGCCTCGGCGACGGCGATGCCTTTGTCTTGCAGCAACGGGCGCAGTTCGCCTTGTTCGAACATCTCTTTGACGATGTCACAACCACCCACGAATTCGCCTTTGACATAGACCTGGGGGATCGTCGGCCAGTCAGAGAACGACTTGATGCCATGGCGCAGGTCATCATCAGCGAGGACGTTCATCGAGCCGTACTCAACACCGAGATAATCAAGGATCTGCACCACTGCTGCGGAGAAACCGCATTGCGGAAATTGCGGTGTGCCCTTCATGAAAAGCATCACGTCGTTCTGGTCGATTTCGGCCTTAATGGCGGTGTGGGCAGCGTCGGTCATGGTGATCTCCTATGAAGGAGGAGCTAGAGAGCCAAGGATGGCGCGGCAAGAGCTTCTCCCCATGATCGTGATCGCTGGACCGACCGCGTCGGGCAAATCATCCGCGGCGCTCGCGTTGGCGGAGGCTCTGGGCGGCGAGATCGTGTGCGCCGATTCCATGCAAGTCTATCGCGATCTCAACATCTTAAGCGCTCGGCCGAGCGCCCAGGACCAGGCGAGGGCGCCCCACCACCTCTATGGACATCTGGATGGGAAGGAGCGGTACTCAGCGGGTCGTTTCGCACGCGAAGCGAAAGTCGTGATCGATGAGACGCGTGGTCGCGGGATGGTGCCGATCCTCTGCGGCGGGACAGGGCTCTATCTCAAAGCCATGACCGATGGGCTCTCCCCCATCCCTGATATCGCCCAGGCGGCAACAGAGGCCCTGAACGCGGCATGGCTAGCAAGCCCCGAGGGGGTGCGGTCACGGCTCCTTTCCGTCGATCCAGAGATGGAGCGGCTCGAGCCCGCTGACCAACAGCGCCATATTCGCGCCTTGGCGGTCTTCGATGAGACCCGCCGACCGCTTTCTGCGTGGCAAAAGGAGCCAAGGGTGCAAACGGTGGAGGGGCCTATCCTCCCCCTCCTTCTCTACCCCGAGCGAGAGACGCTCTATCGGCGATGCGATGAGCGTTTTGATCGCATGCTGGCGGATGGCGCCATTGATGAAGCGCGAACGCTTGGTGCCCGTGGCCTGGCGCCGGACCTACCGGTGATGAAGGCGCTTGGCGTGCCTGAGCTTCTGGCCCATCTCGATGGCGTGATGACGCTCGAGGAGGCGGCGGCCGCCGCGAAGCAGGAAACCCGGCGATTTGCGAAGCGTCAGATGACCTGGTTCCGGAACCAAACCGACTGGCCAACGTTTGACGAAGAAGAGGCGTTGCTCGCACATGGTCGTGCATTGATGAGCGCGCTGTAACCCTGGCGCTCGTTCAGCGAATGCCCTCAAGCAAACCACCGAACAATGGGATGGATCCATGCTGCTTGCACTTCTTCTAAGTCTCACCCTCGCTTCCGCTGATCTTGGGCCGGAGGTGGGGAGCACCATTCCGGACACGGCGCTGTTGAACGACACCTTGGGCGATGAAGGCGCTACCATCGTTTTTATTCGGTCGGTCTCCTGGTGCCCTTACTGCAAGACCCAAGTCACAGAGCTCGAAGATCAGGCCGCAGCTTTCGCGGCGGAGGAACGCCCGCTTGTCTTTGTGAGCTACGACCCAGAGGTGTTGCAGCAGGTTTTTGCGGACAGTGAAGGCATTGAGAGCCCCTTTGTTGCGGACGAAGGCTCTGTGATCATCAAAGCGTTCGGTATCCTCAACGAACAGCATCGTCCGGGTAGCCGCGCCTACGGCATTCCGCACCCGGCGGTTTTTGTCGTTGACGAGAGCGGCGTGGTCGAGGCCAAGCTCTACGAAGATGACTACGCGACAAACTCGAAGAGCTATCGCAACCGTCCCGCCGTCGAAACAATTCTCGAGGCGGTCAAAAACGCCAATTAAGCGCTGGCGACCTGATCGCTTGCCTGATGGGTCTTGATGAAGTCAGGGACGTGATCGCCAAAGCCTTTGACGTCGTCGGCGTGCTTCATCGAGGGAAAATCCCGCTCTTCGCGGGCGCGGCGGCCGCGTTCGCGGCGGTCGCCTCGATCGGAGCGGCGACTGTCCCGGCTTGGGCGCGGTTCGCGTTCCTTCGGTTGATCTTTGTACGCCTTGAGGAAATCACCAAGATCGAGCTCGTCGATACTGTCCATGCCCGTGGTTTTGAGGACCGCATCAAAGGCCTTTTCATCGCCGGGGCAAACCATCATCAGCGCCGTGCCTTTGCGGCCAGCGCGGCCGGTGCGGCCAATGCGATGAACATAATCATCGGAATTGACGGGCACGGAGAAATTGAACACGTGGCTGACTTCTGGAATATCGAGGCCGCGCGCGGCAACGTCCGACGCCACAAGCAATTTCAGCTCGCCGTCCCGGAACTTTTGTAACGTCTCCATACGGAAAGACTGGGCCAAGTCGCCATGCAAGGGACGGGCGTTAAAGCCGTGCTTTTGCAGAGATTTGGCCACCACATCGACATTGACTTTCCGATTACAGAAAATAATGCCATTGTTCAAATTCTCTGCGGTCTCAATAAGATGCCGTAGGGTCGCGCGCTTCATTCGCTCGTCAGAGCTTGGCACTTTAATAATCCGCTGGGTGATGGTCTCAGCGGTTTGGGCCGGCCGGCTCACCTCAACACGTGCGGGCGCCGACAAGAATTGCTGTGTCAGCCGCGTGATCTCTGCGGGCATGGTGGCCGAGAAAAAGAGTGTCTGCCGCGTGAAAGGCGTCAGCCCAAAGATCTTTTCGATATCAGGGATAAAGCCCATGTCGAGCATGCGGTCGGCTTCGTCGACCACCATGACCTCGACACCGGTGAGGAGGAGCTTCCCTCGTTCGAAGTGATCAAGAAGTCGGCCCGGTGTCGCGATCAACACATCCACACCGCGGGTGAGGGCGATCTCTTGATCTTTAAAGCTCACACCGCCGATCAGCAGCGCCATCGAAAGCTTGTGGTACTTGCCGTATTTTTCAAAGCTTTCTGAGACCTGCGCAGCCAATTCGCGGGTCGGTGCCAGGATCAATGTCCGCGGCATCCTTGCTTTGGCGCGGCCGCGAGAGAGGCGGTGGATCATCGGGATCGTGAAGGCGGCGGTCTTTCCAGTTCCCGTTTGCGCGATACCGAGCACGTCACGGCCCTTCAGGGCCTCGGGGATCGCCTTCGCTTGGATCGGCGTCGGCGTGTCATAGCCGGCGTCGATAATCCCTTTGAGCAGCTTCTCGTCGAGACCAAGGTCGGCGAATTTGACGGTCACCGGCGCGTCGGCGGCGATCGCCTCCGTTGCTTCGGGCTCCGCGGACGGTGCCGTTTCAAGGGTCTCCATCGTCTCTTCCGACATTGCGGCATCTTGATCAGGGACGTCCTCTGCCGAGACGTCTTGGGTTTCACTCATGCGAAGCTTTCGTGGCTGCTATTGTTCGGGTCGTTCTGGCTGGTCATTCACGCCCAACCCGCCCGAGCAGCAGGACAGACGCTCGTCATGTCATCGGGCCGTCTAACTTTGGTCCCACACTCAACAGCATAGGCTGCGACCACGCGGGGGGTCAGTAGGGCGGCGTTTCCTCGCTGTAAAGGGCAAGGCCCGAGCGGTCTTGCAGGGTTCGCGCCAAAGAACTCCGCTGTTGCTTGCTTTTGGATGGCGAGCGTTGTTCATGGACAGTCAATCTCGGCACACTGGTGACCATCATGGATACAGCAACGCTCAAAATTCGGTCTTTTGAAGATGCCGACACTGAGGCATTCAAGTCCTTGAACTTAGCCTGGATTGAGCAATATTTCGAAGTCGAAACGAAAGACTTCGAGATGCTGAGCGATCCCAATGGCTCTATCCTGTCGAAGGGCGGGCGCATCCTTCTGGCCGAGTTGGATGGTGAGGTTGTGGGAACGGTGGCGCTCATTCCGATGGCCAAACCTGGGGTGATTGAGCTGGCGAAAATGGCGGTCCGCGATGGTTTGCGCGGCCATGGGATCGGTGAGGCACTGATGGTTGCGGCCAAAACTGAGGCCTTAACGATGGATGGACAAAAGATCTGGATTGAAACCCATAACAGCCTTGAGGCTGCGCTGAAGCTCTATCAGAAGTCAGGTTTTCGTCCTCTTGGTGCGGATGAATGGAGTCCCACACCTTACTCGCGCTGTAACGCGCAATTCCTGCTGGACCTCAGCCTTTAAGGTCAAAAACGACGATACCCTTGTCGTCAGACAGTCTTTTGGGCTTCTTCAACAACGTCATTCATCAGTGTGCGAAATTCCTTGGTGAAGCTTAGGCGATTTTCCTGCCACCAGACGCGCAAACCCGGTGCCCTGACAAGCTCAAGCAGCGTGGCTCGTTCGGCGTCCCAAAGTTCTTTGTCAGAAAGGCCAAGCTTTTGTTGGTAATGCAACACCTCAAAAATCCTGAAGGCGGAAAGCGCAGCAAAGTCGAAACGCACGCGCTCCACCGGCGTGAGCGCTGATAAATCAGAGGGCATGCCGCGGGCCATAATGGTGCCGAGGCCTTCATGGCTTGCAACAGCCAAATTGACTGCGTTGAAGCTATCAGTCGTCTTCGCGTAATTGGCCGCGCGCAGCGCTTGGGTGTTTTGCCGGATTTGGATACCAACAAAGACGAGCGTGGCGATCACCCCTATCCCGGCGCCGATCTGCGACAGATAATAGAACTCTTCTAACGTCATAGGCTTGACTTTCTCCCGCGATTGCGCGGTTGCAACCACGCTGGGAGGCGATTAGCGTCCCGCGCTCGTGGAGGCCAAAGACAATGTGGACAGCGGACAGCTGGCGAACAAAGCCAGCGAAGCATATTCCGGAGGACTATCCTGATCCGGCTGCTTTAGCAGCGGTCGAGGGAGAGCTCGCGGGCTATCCGCCCCTCGTTTTTGCCGGCGAATGCCGGACCCTCACCGACCGTTTGGCCGCCGTCAGCCGGGGCGATGCATTCTTGCTTCAGGGCGGTGACTGCGCCGAGAGTTTCAAAGAATTCAGCGCCGACAACATCCGCGATACGTTCCGCGTTCTCCTGCAGATGGCCGTCGCCCTCACCTATGGCGCAGCCGTCCCGGTCGTGAAGGTCGGCCGCATGGCCGGTCAATTTGGCAAGCCGCGTTCTTCACCAGTGGAAACGCAAGGCGATGTCACGCTGCCAAGCTATCGCGGTGACAACATCAATGGCATGGGTTTCACGCCCGAGGAGCGCACGCCCGATCCGCAGCGGCTCTTGCGCGCCTATAGCCAGGCGGCCTCAACCCTCAATTTGATCCGCGCCTTCGCCAAGGGCGGCTACGCTTCGCTGCGAAATGTGCACCGGTGGAACCTCGAATTCGCGAGTGGTCCACAACATGAGCGCTACCTTGAGCTCGCCGACCGGATCTCGGACGCCATGGCGTTCATGGATGCGTGCGGGCTGACCGGCGAACGCAACCAAGCGCTCAACCAGGTGGAGTTCTACACCAGCCATGAGGCACTGTTGCTTGGTTACGAGCAAGCGATGACCAGGACCGATTCCACGACCGGCGATTTCTACGATACGTCCGCCCATATGCTGTGGATCGGCGACCGCACACGGCAGCCCGATGGCGCGCATGTCGAGTTCTGCAGCGGCGTGAAAAACCCCATTGGCATCAAATGTGGACCGAGCCTGTCGCCGGATGAATTGATCCAGCTGCTTGATGTTTTGAACCCGCAGGATGTGCCTGGGCGGATCGTGCTCATTTCTCGTTTTGGTGCCGAAAAGATCGGCCAACACCTTCCGTCACTGGTGGCGCGCGTCCAGGCCGAGGGTCGGTCAGTGGTGTGGTCTTCCGATCCTATGCATGGCAACACGATCAAAGCTTCGAGTGGGTATAAGACCCGCCGCGTGGCGTCGATCCTCGATGAGGTGACCCAATTCTTCGATCTTGTGCGGGCGGAGGGGGCTTACCCCGGCGGCGTGCATTTCGAGATGACCGGTCAGGATGTGACTGAGTGCTTAGGCGGTCTCCAAGCGATTGATGATGATGATCTTTCGGCCCGCTACCACACCCATTGCGATCCGCGACTAAACGCCAGTCAGGCGTTGGAGCTCGCCTTCAGTCTCGCCGAAAACCTCCGTGCCGTGAGGGAACGCGCAGCAGCATAACACATCTCTTTGATCCTCAGTTGGAGGGCTTTCTGCCAACGCCGCATCACTTTATGTTATAGTTAACAAAAGGGATGCGCAGCGAAGCATCCAGAGGGGGCGTCTTGGTCTGGGATCGATATTTCGAGGGGCGCCCTCGGCTTGCGCTGTGTCTATGCGCCCTCATTTTTGTCGTCGCTGCGTCCGGTCTTCCCAAGCTGTCGATCAGTGGTGATAGCAAGGCGTTCTTCTCCGACGACAACATCAACCTGGTACAGTTCAAAGCGCTCGAGGCTGAATACGCGCTGACCCAAGGCATTGGCCTCGCTCTCCATGCTGAGGAGGGGGATCTCTTCACCGAGGAACGGCTCCAAGTTATTCGTCAGCTCACTGATGAGGTGTGGAAACTTCCCTACGCCAGGCGGGTGTCGTCCATCACCAATGCGCCCAGACTGTCGTCGGAGGGCGATGAACTCGTCATTGAAGACATGATGGAAGGCGATGCGATGGACGCGGCCTTGTTCCGTGGCCGCGTGATGGAAGATGAGTTGCTCGTCGATCGGCTGATCTCACCTGACGGGAAAACAACGATCATCGTTATCATCGCCGAGGGGATCGGCGAGGTGTCGGAGCGCGCGGATATCGTCTCGACGGCGCTGAGGGAGCTTGTGGCCACGTCGGATTTGGAGGCCGTGGGGCTGGTCCCTTGGTATGGTGGGCGTCTTGCGATCATCGACGCGCTTAGCAAGGCAGGCAAACGGGATCTTGCCACCTTGTTGCCGATAACAGTGGTGGTGATCGGGTTGCTCTCGTTCTTTTTGCTCCGTTCGGCGCTCTTTGCTGCGGTGTTGGTTCTCACCCCTCTGCTTTCTGCCATTGCAACGCTCGGGGCTGCAGGACATTTCGGCATCGAAATCATGGCGCTGACGGCAAACATTCCCTCCATCGTCTTGATGCTGTGTGTCGCTGGGTTTTCGCATTTGGTGATGGCTATCCAAGACGAACAGACTGCTGGGCACGGACCATCAGAAGCGGTGACCCGGGCGCTTGAGAGCAACGCAGCGCCGATTGCTCTTACCTTCGTGACCACGGCGCTTGGCTTTTTGATGCTCAATTTCGCCGACGCACCGCCGGTCAACGTGCTTGGATCTTTGGTGGCGCTCGGCGGGATGATTTGCCTCGTCTTGGGGTTTCTGGGGATCCCAGCCTTGGTCAGGCTGATCCGCCCTCAGCCGTCCGTGCAGCGCGCATTCCTATCCCAAGCAGCAGGTGCGGCGTCCTCCTTCGTAACCGCCGATTCGGGGCGCGCAGCCTTAGGCGTGGGCGCTATCGCTGTGCTGGTGGCGTCCGGCTCGCTTCTTCTTAAACCTGACGATTTTATCCCGCATTTCTTCAACGGGTCTTATGAATTTCGTCAGCATCTTGATCGGTTAGAAGACGAGCTGCCTGCCTTTGGCGTCGTTGAATTTGATCTTTCGCATGCCGGCGCCGACGCGATCACTGATCCTGCCTTTGTCGGCGAGCTTGAGGCGTTTGAGGAGTATCTCAAAGGCCTTCCCAACGTGACGCATGTCTATTCGATCGCTGAGACGTTCCGGCGCCTTCATAAAAATCTTAATGCTGAAGATCCCAGTGCAGCGGAATCGCTTCCCGATAGCGGCGATGCCATGGCGCAATACCTTCTTCTTTACGAGATGTCCTTGCCCTTTGGGCAGGACCTCACTGATCGCGTGTCGATGGATAAATCGGGGACACGCGTGAGCGCGGTGGTGAAGGATGCCTCGAACGCCAACCTTAACGTGATCAAAAGGGAGGCTGATGCCTGGCTTGATGGTGGCTTGTCACCTACCATTGCGGGCCATGCCACCGGGCTGTCGCCGATGTATGCGCAACTGACGTTGATCAATGTCCGCTCCATGATTGGGGGGACGTTCGCAGCCTTGGTGCTGATCTCAGTTATCTTGATCTTGGCTTTTCGCAGCCTGGCCTACGGAATTGTCAGTCTACTTCCTAATCTTCTCCCAGGTGCGGTGGCGTTTGGTTTGTGGGGTTATCTTGTTGGTGATGTTGGCATCGCATCGTCGATCGTTGGCGCGGTCACGCTTGGCATCATCGTCGATGACACGATCCACATGATTTGGCGTTACCAAGAGGGCCGCCGCCGCGGCTTTCCGCCCAAACAAGCCACACGGATGATGTTCGATCATGCGGGACGGCCAATTTTGGTGTCGAGCATTGTCCTGACGCTTGGCTATCTCGTGATGGCGAGTTCTGGGTTTTACATCACTGCAACTTTAGGACAGCTCAGTGCTCTGATTATTATGTCAGCTTTCGTGTTTGATTGGTTCTTGCTTGCGCCACTTTTGATTGTGCTGGACCCGCTGTTAGAGCCCAAGCGCCAGGTCAAACGGCATGCAGCACCCACACCATCGCCGGCGATGGCTATTCCCAGCGACAACGCCCGCACGATCGATGATCCACAACAGCAGGATCGTGAAACGGGTTAGTGGGAGGCGGTGAAGCGTCCGCCGCCCTCGGCATAGGCCTGGTTGCCGCGGGTGAAGACGTGATCGCTCTCAAGAATGTCCTCAGGCCTATACAAATAGCTATCAGCACAACCTTTGCTTCGTAGGCCCGCATATAGAGGGCCGAAATCAGTGTTCTGTGTCTGCTCTAATAGGTCGTCATAGCTGTCGATGACGAAATAGGTCTGTTGGAAGTCGTCAATGCGGTAATTGGTTTTCACCAGCCGCTCAACGTTGAAGCCTAGACGGTTCGGCGAGCTGCTTTCGATACTGAAGACGCTTTCGGCGGGGGATGAGACGATGCCGGCCCCATAGATCTTGAGGCCGTCGTCACGTTGGATAAGGCCAAACTCCACCGTGTACCAATAAAGGGCAGCAAGGTTTTTGAGGCAACCAGAATCTAGTGACCGTAAACCACCTTTGCCGTAGGCTTCCATGTAATCAGCGAAAACAGGATCTGATAACATTGGCACATGGCCAAAGACGTCATGAAAGACGTCAGGTTCCTGAATATAATCGAGTTGATCGGCCTTGCGGATAAAATTGCCCGCCGGGAAGCGGCGATTGGCCAGGTGGTCAAAAAAGACAGCATCAGGGACGAGGCCCGGCACCGCCACCACCCGCCATCCGGTCAGCGCCTCAAGCTCGTCAGACATCCGCTCGAAATGCGGGATCCCGCCTTTGCCAAGATCGAGGGCGTTCAATCCATTGAGAAAAGCTTGGTCGGCTCGGCCCGGCAGCACGTTCATCAGGCGCGCGTAAAGCGCGTCCCAAACGCCGTGCTCATCGGCGGTGTAGCTCTCCCAATCCTGCGGGATTGTATAATCGTCGGCAGGAGCTTCGCTGGCGCGGTGAAAGGAGGGCTCTTTGGTCATGGTGCGCGGGCCTCTTCTGTTCGAAGGCCTGCGCTATACCGCTTCATAGATCGCCGATCTATAAGGGTTTATCCGAAAAGCCGTTGAATGACAGGACCTTTATGAGGCTGATCCTCCAGCGGGCAGGGCATTGGCGACGAGAACGGATTCCCAGCGCGAACGGCGTCTCGGCCGCCACGTAGACGCTGCCTTAGGTCGGACGCCAAGCGATCCTTCCCAGCACCTATCGCATTCCATGTCGCTGCCAGTTTTGGCATCAAGCAGCACCCCACGTGTTACCAAGACCTTTCTTTCAAGGGTTCAAGGCCCCCTATCGACCGGAGAGCGGCCATTTTCCGGAATGGCAGGGCGATTTGACGGCACCGAAGGCCAATTTAAGGCAGCGTTAACAGATCCGGCTCGGATATTTGCCTTAACGGCCGCAAAATGCCCCCAGGACAGTATCCCGAGAACATGCCATAGGGCGGAGCATGAGCGAAAATCTTCACTTACGGGCCGGTGTGGCCGGGGCCGGCGTCTTCGGCGGCTATCACACCAAAAAGTATAAAGAAGCCGACGGTGCGAGCGTCGCCGCGATCTTCGACCTTGATCGCGCGCGCGCCGATGAGCGCGCCGCTGCGCACGGTGCCGTGGGCTATGACGATTTCGACGCCTTCCTGGAAGCGATCGACGTGGTCACCATCGCGACGCCCGCATCGACCCATGCGAGCCTCGCTGCCAAAGCGATCGCGGCAGGCAAGCATGTCCTGGTGGAAAAGCCGATCGCCATGACCCTCAACGATGCTGATGCGCTGATCGCCGCTGCGGATGAACAGGGCGTCGTGATCCAAGTGGGCCATCAAGAGCGGTATGTCGCAGAAGCCTTCGGTCTTTTCGATCGCGAAACGCCAACCACCGTGCGCTCGCGGCGGCTGAATAAATTCTCCGGCCGGGCGATGGATGTCTCGGTGGTCTTTGATTTGATGATTCACGATCTCGATCTCTTGGCCCATCTCACGGGGCGCTCTGATGCCACGATCGTTCGCTGTCAGGGCCGCACCGAAAAAGGCGATCACGCTGATTTCGTTGATGTTGAGCTCGATATTGGCGGCGTGAAGGCGCAGCTGACCGCATCACGCTTGGAAGACGAGCCGATCCGTGACCTCACTCTTGGTTATCCAGAGGGCGAGATCCACCTCAATTTCCTGGCACGGAAGGTCACCAACACCACGGCGAAACCTGTCGCCACAGATTTTGATGCGGCGGACTTGCCGCTTTCCCTCAAAGATCCCTTGGCATTTGGCACGGAGAGCTTCCTCGCCGCTGTCCGGAAAGGGCATCGCCCTTTGGTTCCGGGGCAGGCGGGGCGGCGCTCACTTGCCATGGCATTGGCGATTGAAGAGGCTTTGCGCGGGTAAACCGGCGGGTGGTTCCGGCCATCATCAAGGCCTAGATGGATTGAGATGGACGAACGGCTTCACCTTGTGCTTGCGCAGCTCAACCAGACGGTGGGCGATCTCTCAGGCAATCTCGCCACTGTTCTTGAGACTCGGCGCGGG
The DNA here is from genome assembly GCA_039818345.1 of Pseudomonadota bacterium. Lineage (GTDB taxonomy): Bacteria > Pseudomonadota > Alphaproteobacteria > Caulobacterales > Parvularculaceae > Parvularcula. The sequence continues at coordinate 34,021 of JBCBUC010000014.1, forward strand.
CATCCCAAAGCTGATCTCGTGATCTGCCCGGAGCTTTGCATCTCCGGTTATCCGCCAGAGGATCTTTCCTTGCGCCGATCTTATGTTGCGGCGTGTGAGGCGATGGTTGAGACCTTGGCCAAAGCGACCGGCGACGAGCCTGGTCCTTGGTTGGTCGTCGGCACACCGATGGCTGGTGAACCCGGTGATGATCAGCGGCCTTACAACACAGGTGTCCTGATTGGTGATGGGAAGGTTCAGGGCATCGCCAAAAAAGTGTGCCTGCCTAACTACGGACCTTTTGACGAACCGCGCACCTTTCGCCCCGCAACAGAGGTCAACACGATACCCTTCCGTGGGCTGAAGCTAGGTCTCATGGTGTGCGAGGATATGTGGTATCCCGAGGTCGCAGCCGATCTCCACAAGGCCGGGGCGGATGTCTTGATCGTGCCGCACGGCTCTCCCTTTCGCCGCACCGTCCACGAAGAGCGCCTGGTGCAGGCCAAGGCACGGACGATTGAGACTGACCTACCCCTGGCCTTCGTTAATCAGTGCGGCGGTCAGGACGAGCTGATCTTTGATGGCGGCTGTTTTGTGATGCAAAAGGGGGAGGTCGTCGCGTCCTCTCCTCTCTTTGTCCAACACCAGCTGGCGGTTGATCTTGTCAAGACAGATCAAGGTTGGCGTGTGGAAGAGGGCGCCAAAAACGATTGGCCAACGGAGGATGAACTGATCTACCAAGCGCTGGTTACCGGGACGCGCGATTACATCGCCAAGTCCGGTTTCAAAGACGTGGTGATTGGCCTTTCGGGCGGGGTCGATAGTGCCCTTGTCGCGGCTATCGCTGTTGATGCTCTTGGTCCAGAGCATGTTCATTGTGTCCGATTGCCGTCCCGCTACACATCAGAAGGCTCGATGGTTGATGCTGAGGCCTGCGCGAAGGCCCTCGGCATACGTCTTGATACGGTGGGCATTGAACCTGCGGTCAGTGCCTTTGACGGCATGCTTGATGCGGTGTTTGACGGCCGAGCGCCTGATGTGACGGAGGAGAATCTGCAATCACGGATTCGCGGCACCGCGCTCATGGCGATCTCCAACAAGCTTGGCTCGATGATGCTCACCACAGGCAATAAATCGGAAATGGCCTGCGGTTACGCGACGCTGTACGGTGATATGAATGGTGGTTTCAATCCGCTCAAAGACGTTTATAAGACCAGGGTGTTCTCGCTTTGCCGTTGGCGTAACACAGCGAAACCCGCTGAAGCTCTAGGGCCCGACGGCGTTGTTATCCCCGAGGTAATCATCAACAAACCGCCTTCGGCAGAGTTGCGGGAGGATCAAAAGGACGAGGATAGTCTTCCGCCCTATGATGTTCTCGACGATATCCTCCATGGTCTGATTGAAGAAGAATTGAGCGTTGCGGCGATCGCTGAGCGCGGTCACGATATTGGCTTGGTGCGCCGAGTGCAGACGATGCTCTATCGCGCAGAGTTTAAACGCAAGCAATCTGCCCCAGGCCCAAAGGTCAGCCGCCGCTATTTCGGTCGCGATCGGCGTTACCCAATCATCAACCGCTTTAAAGAGTAAGCGCTTGTTGGCTTCTGTCTGTGTGTTGGTTGTGAGGTACGCGTTGGCGCTGGATCATCCTCTCCTGGCCGTCCGGATGTCGTGAAATTTTCCCGTAACCACTTTGCATGGACGGACGAACACCAGGTCAAGCAACGATTGGAGATTGCTTGATGAAACGTTTGCTGACTGCTGCTGCCCTTGGATTGGCGGCTGTGACTTTTGCCCCGACCGCCGCTGTTGCCGCCGATCCGATTTACACGGGTCTTTTGAACAACACAGCCGTTGGAGGTTATGACGTCGTCTCTTTCTTTGACGGCGAAGGTGTTGAAGGGTCTCGTGATTTTGAGACGACCTATAAAGGCGCTGAGTTTCGCTTCTCAAGCGCAGAGAACCTCGCACGGTTCGAAGCTGACCCTGACGCTTATGCGCCGCAATATGGCGGGTACTGTGCATGGGCTGTTAGCCAAGGCTCGCTTGCGCCTGGTGATCCGTCCACGGCAACGATCCATCATGGCAAACTCTATCTCAATGTGAACCGTTCGATTCAGCAGCGTTGGGATAAAGATCGCGATGGCTTCATTGCCTCCGCCAACGGACATTGGCCTGGGATTCTTAACTGAGCTCCCTGTCCCTTATCCTGGGCCAAGTGCGCTCCCGGTTTCCCCGACCGGGAGCGTTTTTCTACGCAATCAGATTGATGGAACTGGTGCTTGCTGCGGATTGAAGGAGCGTGAGCGCAGCGGCGCTTGAGCTCGTGATGCCGGTGCTCCCAAGATCATACTGGATGGCGAAGCGTTGGACGAAGCGGTCGCGTTCCTCTGGGTCTTGGAGGTCTGCGACCGCAAAGCGGCGCTCAAGGTCCACAACCAGCTGGTCGACGTCGCTTGCTTGCACCTCTTCAGGGATCCCCAGCGTGGTGAACACGACCTCGCGTAGAGGAGGATCAGCAAGAACCTCGTACCAATTTTCGATCTCATCGGCGTTGCGGAGAAAATAGGACGCAAGCCGAACACCTTGGTTGGTCTCACCCTCAGCCTCTTCGGAGCGGACGACCCGGTACCGTTCGGTGACCTCATCGATAAATTCCGGGTTCGTTAGATTGAAAGTGCCAAGGAGAAAGAAATCGAAAGCCTCGGCCATCTCGGTGAACCGGTCATCGCTGAGCTTGTTTGCCAGGGCTTCGGGATCGCTGGTGCTTTCTGAAAGCACGCGTTCGATGATCGCCTTTTGATCAAGCGTGTCGCTGAGATCAAAGGCGGTGAGCGCATATTGGTAGAGCCGAAAATCCTCCATCAGATCGTCGACACTGGTCACCTGGCCAATCTTATCACGGAAATACTCCGTCTCGCGATCGACTTCGGAGGCGATGATTGGCGCAGGTTGGCCGGTCGCAAGGTTGCGCTGGAAAACGTCAATTGAGACGAGTGTGGTGAGCATGGCGAGGTGACATCAAACTTCACCACAACCTTAAGGTGTAATTGACCAAGCTTTCGTTAAAGGCCGTCTAGACGTATTCGACCTTTTCGATCTCATAGACATGGCTGCCCCCAGGGGCTGCCACCTCAACGCTGTCACCCTCTTCTTTGCCGATAAGCGCACGGGCGATGGGAGAGCTGATTGAGATCTTGCTTTCTTTGAGATCCGCTTCGAGGTCGCCGACAATTTGGTAGCGTTTCTCTTCTTCCGTGTCCTCATCAATTAGGGTGACGGTTGCGCCGAATTTCACGCCAGGGCCGGATAGGGCTGCTACGTCAATGACTTGGGCGCGGCTATGCTTGTCCTCGAGATCAAGCACTTGGCCTTCGATCCACGATTGGCGTTCTTTTGCAGCATGGTACTCCGCATTTTCCGATAGGTCGCCATGGGCGCGCGCCTCAGCGATAGCTTGAATGACCTCTGGCCGCTCCACGCTTTTGAGATGCTTGATATCAGCCTCGAGCTTGATGAAGCCCGCTCTGGTCATCGGAAACTTGTCCATTGATCCCGTCTTTCTTGCACATTGAGCGCCGCGTCCCGGATTGGACTGACGGCGCCTTGGGGGATCAGCGGTTGTAAGCCTGCAAAGGCCGAACTTCAAGACCGCCGCGGCGCAGTGCCTCAATCGCACGGACGGCGGCGCGGGCGCCGTTCACCGTGGTGATACAAGGGATACGGCGCTGAAGAGCGGTGATTCTGATCGATCGACTGTCGGAAATCGACTGGGCCGTCTCCGTTGTGTTGAAAATCATATCGACGCTGCCGTTGATCAGTTCGTCGATAATGTGCGGTTGGCCTTCGAGGACTTTGTTGACCCGTTTCACCGGCAGGCCCTTCTCAGCCAGCCATTCTTGGGTGCCGCCTGTTGCGATGATCGAGTAGCCGAGTTTGATGAGATCCTTGGCGGTCTCGGTGATCGCTTCTTTGTCCTGGTCTTTGACCGAGATGAAGACACAGCCCTCAAGAGGAACTTTGACACCCGCGGCGATCAAGGATTTGGCGCGGGATTCATCGAACCCATCGTCAATGCCCATGACCTCACCGGTCGACCGCATCTCAGGACCAAGCACGGTGTCAACGCCGGGGAACCGGGAGAAGGGGAACACCACTTCTTTGACCGCCGTGTGCGGAATGGTGTCTTTTTTGAGGTCAAACGATGCAAGCTTTTCGCCCGCCATGACCCGGGCACCAACTTTGGCCACCGGTACACCTGTCGCCTTGGCGACAAACGGCGCGGTGCGCGAGGCGCGCGGGTTCACTTCAATCAAAAAGACGTCACCATCCTTGATGGCGAATTGAACGTTCATCAGACCCCGGACACCCAAGGCTAACGCCAGTTCCTTCGTTTGCCGTTCAAGCTCGTCGATCACCTCTTGGCTGAGCGAGTACGGCGGCAAGGAGCAGGCACTGTCACCAGAATGCACGCCCGCCTCCTCAATGTGCTCCATGATACCGGCGATATAGACGTCATCTCCGTCACAAATGGCGTCGACGTCACACTCGATCGCATTATCGAGGTACTGATCGAGAAGAAGTGGTGCTTGTTCGGAGTAATAGACCTTACTCTCTTCAAGATAGCGCGCGAGGCTTGGTTCGTCGCGGATGATTTCCATTGCCCGTCCGCCAAGGACGAACGAAGGACGTGTCACCAGCGGGTAGCCAATTTCTTCGGCCGCACTGAACACCTCTTCGCGCTTCGCGGCGGTTGTGCCGGCGGGCTGTTTGAGGTCGAGGCGTTTGACCAGGTCATGAAATTGCTGACGGTCTTCGGCGAGCTCGATCGCATCGACGGGTGTGCCAAGAATAGGAATGCCAGCGTCCGCAAGGGGTCGGGCCAGGTTAAGGGGTGTCTGCCCGCCATATTGAACAATAACGCCTAGCAGCTCGCCGCGCTCTTGCTCCTTTTTGATCAGCGAAATCGTGTCTTCCGCAGTCAGCGGTTCAAAATAAAGCCGGTCCGACGTGTCATAGTCCGTCGACACCGTTTCGGGGTTGCAGTTGACCATGATGGTCTCGATACCCGCTTCTTCGAGCGCAAATGCTGCGTGAACGCAGCAATAATCGAACTCGATGCCCTGGCCAATACGGTTGGGACCACCACCGAGAATGACAACTTTCTTGCGGTCAGAGACTTCGGCTTCGTCTTCCCCATTCATCTCATAGGTAGAATAGAGATAGGGCGTCCCCGATTTAAATTCTCCAGCGCAACTGTCGATCCGCTTAAAGAGGGGTTCAACGTGCAGATCCTGCCGCAACTCCCTGACTTCCTCTGGGCTTCCTTCCGCCAGTTCGGCTAGACGTTCGTCAGAAAAGCCCATGGACTTCAGCTGAAAAAGGCCATCGCTATCAGCGGGAAGGCCATCACGTTCAATCTGGGCCTCGGCTTCGATGATCCCTTGCATCTGTTCAATGAACCAAGGGTCATAGGCGGTGACCATACGGACCTGTTCAGATGGCAGACCCATGCGAAGGGCCTGGGCTGCCACCCGCAAACGTTCCGGCGTTGCGGCACTGAGCGCTTTTCGGAGGGCTGAGACATCATCATCGCCGCCCAAACCGGGAATGGCGATGGGATCGAGGCCAGAGAGCCCTGTCTCCAGACCGCGAAGCGCCTTCTGAAGGCTTTCCTGGAATGTCCGACCGATGGCCATCACTTCGCCCACGGATTTCATGGCGGTGGAGAGATTCGGTTTCGCGCCTGGGAACTTCTCAAAGGCAAAGCGCGGGATCTTGGTGACGACATAGTCGATCGACGGCTCAAAGGAGGAGGGGATGACACCGCCGGTGATGTCATTTCTGAGCTCATCAAGGGTGTAACCCACAGCCAGCTTGGCAGCGACCCGCGCGATCGGAAAACCTGTCGCTTTGGAGGCCAGTGCCGACGAGCGTGACACACGGGGGTTCATCTCAATCACCACAAGGCGGCCGTCTTCAGGGTTGACCGCCCACTGCACATTGGAGCCGCCCGTTTCGACACCAATTTCGCGCAAGACCGCGATCGAGGCGGTTCGCATTTTTTGGTATTCTTTGTCCGTGAGCGTCATCGCGGGCGCTACGGTCATCGAGTCGCCTGTATGCACGCCCATCGCATCGACGTTTTCGATCGAGCACACGATGATGCAATTGTCGGCGCGGTCGCGAACGACCTCCATCTCGTACTCTTTCCAGCCGAGCAGCGACTCGTCGATCAAGACTTGTCCAACCGGTGAGGCATCAAGACCTGCACGGACAATATCGGCGAACTCATCACGGTTATAAGCAATGCCGCCGCCGGTACCGCCAAGGGTGAACGCGGGGCGAATGATAGCGGGAAGGCCGATCTCATCGATCGCCTTCATTGCATCGGCGTAGCCTTGGATGCGATCATAATCGATGATCCTGCCATTCTCATCTTTGATCGCTGGCGAGGAAGCGATGGCTGACCGCGGGTTTTCCAGCCCAATCCCTTCCATGGCGACACGGAACTTTTCACGGTCCTCAGCCTTATCGATGGCATCGGCCCGGGCGCCGATCATTTCGACCCCGTATTTCTCTAGAACGCCATTCGCGTCCAATGCGAGCGCGCAGTTGAGGGCAGTCTGTCCACCCATGGTCGGCAGCAACGCATCAGGGCGTTCTTTGGCGATCACCTTTTCAACAAACTCAGGCGTGATCGGCTCAATGTAGGTGGCATCGGCGAACTCAGGATCGGTCATGATCGTCGCTGGGTTCGAGTTGACCAGGATCACCCGGTACCCCTCTTCTTTCAGCGCTTTCACCGCCTGGACGCCTGAGTAATCGAACTCGCAAGCCTGGCCGATGATGATCGGGCCTGCGCCAATGATGAGGATACTTTGAAGGTCAGTGCGCTTTGGCATTCGTCCGGTTCCCGCTGGCATGAGGTCAAACGGCTCGGGCAGTAACGGAAGTGTCCAGAGAGTGAAAGTCTAAAAAGAGATCGAAAACGCCGCAGCCACAAGTTTGATCAGTGCGGTCCCGATCACGCCGGTCAAAACCCCGCCGCCAACGGCCAAGGCGCCTAAAAGATAGTGCCGCGGCACGAACAAACCGCGGCGGTAGGAGCGAAAAGCGCCCGCAATCGCTGGCAAGAGTTCCACCGTGGCAAGCGCCCCTGCCAAACCAAGGGCGCCGAACTGCTGCAGGAAAACCGGGATGGCAAAGGCCATCCAGATAAGAGAGAGTGCGTTCATTTCGAGGGTATGGCGGGTGTTGCCATAGGCAATCTCAATCGATGTCGCCATTTCTGCAATCGTCATAAAAACGCCGCGTACGGCGATCACCGAGAGAAAGACGCCGCCGAAGAGATACCTCTCGTCAAACACGATTTGGAAGAAAATCTGTCCACCGCCAATCGCTCCTCCCGTGATGAAGAGAAAAACAAGAGGGGCGATACCAAGGGCCGCCTGCACCTTCTCGCTACTGATATGGCCATCGCGAACTGCCGGGGTGATATTGGGGAAAAAGACGTTGCGCAAATAGCTGAAGATCATTGTGGTGATGATCTGTGAGATCGTTAGCGCTAAGCCGTAAAGACCTAAGAGTTCAAGCGAGAAATTCCTCGACATCGCTAGCCGATCTATCTGGGTAATGATGAGATAGAGGATGCTTGATAGGAAAAAGTATTTGGTGAAGTTGATGACCTGCCAAAAGGTCTTTTGATCAAACCGAAACTTCAAACGCCAGTGACGCGGAAACACGAACCGATCAATGATGATGTGGGAAAAACTTCCCAAGAGAATGCCAAAGACGAGAGCCCATTCACTCCGTAGCCAGAAGGCAAGCGAGATGGTCATGGCGGTCGACGCGAGCGTTCTGATCACCAAAACGCGCTCGTTGATCCGTTGAACACCGGCGCGTGTGGCCAACGGCTCCCCCAGACTTTGAAAGCCAAGAACAAGCGGTACCAGTGTCACGGCGCGGATATGTGTGACCACATCGGGCTGACCCAGAAAGGACGCAAAGGTGGGCGCGAGCACCCAAAGGAGCGCGGTGAGACCAACCCCGCGCAGCACTTGTAGTGTCCAAACGACGTCTTGTGTGTCTTCATCCGTACCCTGTGGGTCACGGATGATGTAGGGCCTCAACGACAAATCGGAGACCAGATTCACGGTCATCAGAAGTGACGTCAGGATCAATGCAATGGCGAAGGAATCGGGCGCTAGCAGCCGGGACAAAATGGACGTGCTTGTAAACCGAACCAGGGCAATAATCGTTGTCCCGCCGCCCAAAGCGATCGCATTGCTTTGGTGAAGCGCGGTGAGACGTTTTTTGATCAGTTGCACGATTTGTTTACCTGCGTCACGTCGACCTTAATCGTCGGTGTGATCGCGCCTTTCCCTGAATTCATTCACCATGGAGCAGATTTTCCGGAAGTCTGTTATGAAACGGTGCACATTGATCGTCACCGACGGGTTTCTTGACGAGATGGGGCCCGGTGGCTGTTGATCCTTTAGCGGTCAAGCAAGCATAAACATGAATATGGCAAAAAACATTTAGCGTTAGGATGCCGTGTTCGATCTGCTGGCGCGGGTCACACCAAATGATGAGACGAGGACCATCACCCCGTCCTCCTTGTTGATGAATGAAAGGGACGCCGTTGGTTTTCGTTGTCGCCACTGTGAATTTTTTGGTGGCTATGATTCCGGCATTTGTCCTGCGTCCAGCCATCGGCGATCGCGAGGTAGTCCTCCGTGTGGGGATCTATGTGATCGCTGCTACGATGTTGGCTTTTCTCGTCCCCTATGCTTTAGCGCCCGTCTTCTTTTTCTTGTTGGGTTGTCTGGCGGCGATGGTGTCGGGCAAGCAGCCGCTTGCCGTTTTTTTCGCCGCTTTTGTCTATGCGCTGCCCTCAACTCTTAGCTGGGCTATCCCTTTTCCCGGGATCAACTATCTCTTCACACTGACGCCATTGTTCGTGTTGTCGTTCGCGCTTTTACCCTCACTTCTCAAAGAGAAATTTCCGTGGTCATCGGGCGGCACCACCGCGTGCGTTGTCCTTTTTGTTTTGCTCTCCTGGTTTTTGAACCTGAGGGAGTACACGCAGTCTTCCACCAACGCGCTACGCGAGTTGTTTGTTGCGGTTTTCACCATCATCGTACCGTACTTGGCGATCCGGAAGTCTCTCAGTGATCCGCGCCGTTTGACCTGGGCGATCACGGGGTTTGCGGTGTGCATCTTTTTTGTCACATTGGTCGCTTGGTGGAGCGCGCTTCGCGGCTGGCTGTTCTACCTTCATATGCCTCTTAATTACTTCGACTACAAAGTTTTCGCGACCATGATGCGGGATGGCTCAATGAGGTTTTTGGCGGCCACGAACTTTGTTGAAACACCTCTTTTGATCGCGATAGCAGGGATGGTCTCGGCCTGGCTTCGCGGGACCTGGCCAAAGGGCATGCTCAATTTCGCTTGGCTTGCTCTGGTCCCGATAGCGGTTGTCGCTGCTGGCGGTCGCGGCGGGTTGGTCGCCGCGTTTGTCTTGTTCGCGTCGTATGCGTTTTTTCGCTTTCTCCCAAAAGGCGTTCGCATGATGGGGTACACCGGGGCGATTATTACAGCGGTGGTTGCGTTTCCGGTCGTCCTTACGATGGATTTCTCGTTTATTGACCCCTACGGAACATTTAAGTACCGCCAGGATTTGCTCTCAACCGCCTTAACGCGGCTGTCACAGACCTTTTGGATTGGCGATGCCAATTACGAAATCCACCCGATTTTCGAGGCCAACCGTCAAGGTCAGGGGATCGTTGATTTCGTCAACGCCTATGTCCAGGTGGGGCTGGCCAACGGTGTGATTGGTCTTGGCCTTTTTATTGGCATGATGGTGATGCCCTTCCGGCTGGCGCTTAAAACAGCGTATGCGGCTGACCCGGGTCTTTTTGGTGAGCACGTGAATGCACAGAATTTAGGTTTTGGGATCGCAGCCGCCATCGTCGCGCATGCCGTGATGATCATGACCGTCTCTGAGATCTCGCATATCGGCTATTTCAAGTATCTCATCGCGGCCTTCGCGGTCGCCTATCATGGCGCGGTGCAGAAGGCGCAGGCCGAGGCCTCTGTTCAGGCAGAGGCTAGCACCTGATCGGCGACGAAGGCGTTGGATTGACGTTCAGCGCCAAAGGTGCTCATCGGTCCGTGCCCTGAGACAAAGCGGGTGTCATTGCCTAGGGGCCAAAGCTTTTCCGTAATCGAAGCAATCAGCGTGGCGTGATCGCCGCGGGGGAAATCTGTCCGGCCGATCGACCCTTTAAAAAGGACATCGCCGACAAAGGCGAGCTTCGCTTCCTTTTGGTGAAAGATGACATGCCCAGGCGTGTGGCCGGGCGTGAAATAGACGTCAAAGACCACGCCGCCGATTTCCACCGTGTCGCCATCCTCGAGCCAGCGGTCGGGCACCACGTTTTCGCCTTCGCCCTCAACCCCGAACCTTTTTGATTGCTCAGCAATCTGTGAAAGCCAAAAGACCTCTTCTTCGTGGGCGCCTTCGACAACGGCGCCGGTGCGGCGTTTGAGCTCCATCGTGCCCGAGGCATGGTCGAGATGACCGTGGGTGAGCCAGATCTTCTCGATCTTGGCATCCATCGCCTCGGCCGTGGCCATCAACCGATCGACCTCGCCGCCCGGGTCGATCACCGCCGCCGAGCCATTGGCGGCCCGGATGATCGAGCAATTCTGCTGAAACGGCGTGACGGGCACGATCTGCACGGTGAAGGGAGGCTCTTGGGTCATAGGGCAAGGTTAGCGAACCGGCGATGCGGCTGCAAATCAGTTGGATGGTCTTTGCCGCAGCAGTGATCCTCTAATAGCGATCAAAAAGTACGCAGAGAGGAACGCGCCTATTAGTCGTAAGAACGTTGCCCACCACTTTAGCAGAACCCCGTACCTTTGGTACCATGCGGGATTTTCGACCGTCGCATACTGATCATTGATGGCCCAATGCTCGGTGATGCCGAATTCGACCAGCGGGATGAAAAGGTCAATTGAATAGAGTAAGGCGTCGAAACTGGGGTAAGTACCGTGGTCGAAATTCGTATCGAAAATTAGCCATGTTTCGTTATCCAAAGTGCGAACTTCGGCGCCTTGCATCGGAATAAAGTGTTTTCCATCAAAACACTTGTTGCCCGAGCAGTCGACAAGCCCGAAGAAAAACCAAGAGAGTGTGATGAGAAACACCGAGCAATATGCTGTGCGGGCCGGCCGCAAGCCGTAACCGCCAAATGTGTCGAGTAGCCAATATGAGGCCTTAGTTGGTAAGGAGGAACTTCGGGAACGTACATATGCATTGCGTTGGTACAATGTGACTTCTTCAGCTTCTTCTTCATAATCCATTTGCCGCATAGTTTTGGCTAGTTGTTTCCACGGCTGTGAATTGAATCTGTAAGATTTACTATCTGCTGATAGACGGATGAGCCAATCAATTCGATCTTTGACTGTTGCTGAACCAAAAAATGGGTTTGCAAGTGTTTCATACTCAAGGCCGAGAAGAGTGACCCGGGCTCTGTCTGTGTCCTCATAGTCAAGTGACCAACGATCAATCGGCCTTGTGCCAGGAATCCAGCTCTCTTTGGTGTCGTGCAGCACACCGATTTTCGCGCGGGAGAGGTCGATGCCACCGGTCGGGCATCGTGGCGGTAGATAGAGATCACCCACCTCCACGTCCGAAAGGTTCACGGAATTGGTGTACGCGGTGAAGTATTGGCGGATACCACTAGAGAACTCGAACTGCCGAGGTTCTTTGTTTCCGCCGAACTGGTCTTGCAGTGCCAGATGGGCGATCCTTGCGCCCCTGAAGTCCAGATGGCAATCAAATTGGCCAATGAACCTGGCTTCACCCGACACGGTTGACTGGCGCGCCAGCAACTCGCCCGTCATTCTGTCAGCGTGGAAGTCGATCCGGCCCCTGATGGATGCATTTTCAAGATCGAAGCGACCTTCTGCGAAGTACAGTTGTCTGGCGAACAGTCCGATGGATATCGAGGCGTTTTCGAGGTAGACAGTTCCCACTACCTTGGGATCCCAAGGCCCCCGTGGTAGCAAGAACCACCCTTTCATGGCTGCGTCTTGGGCGTCGATGGCGTTACCGCCGTTCCCGTCGAAATCGGCGCCACTGGCATTGAACTGCCCGGCCAGTTTGGCGCGGTTCATATGCAGTGTGCCGATGACCTTGGTCTGATGCTCTGGCGTGGCGCGCATGAACCAGCCCGATGCCTCGACCCCTTGGGCGAAGATGGCGTCGCCGCCTTGGCCGTCGAAATGGGCCCCCCCGGCGCTGAATTGCCCGGCAAGTTTGACGCCTTCCATGAACAGTGTGCCGATGACCTTGGTTTGATGCTCTGGCGTGTCGTTCATGAACCAGCCCGATGCCTCGACCGCTTGGGCTAGGATGGCGTTGCCGCTTTCGACTTCAAAATGGCCGCCCTCGGCGCTGAACGGCCCGGCGAGTTTGGCTTCGAAGAGATCGAGGCAACCGTTGATCCGGCTTTCGTTAAAGGACAGGGCGCGGAGCTGGGCCCAGCTGGCCCTAAAGCCGCTGTCGAACTGACAACCTTCCCAGAAGTTGAGGTTCCTCCGGATCTTGGCGTGGGAGATGTCGATGTCGCCCTTCACCGTCGCGCCCAACAGGACGAAGTCTTTGTAAAAGGCGTCGCTGTCCTTTTCGACGTCATTGCGGAGGAGGGCGGCGAGGAACGCGCCGCGGACGACTTTTTGGTCGGCGGAGAGGTCCCGCATATCGGCCGGTTCGCCCTCGGTCCAGGCCTTGAGCGCGTGCTTTTCTGCTTCGGTTTCTGCTTTCAATGCCGCGCCCCAACGCCCCTTGCTTCAGGCAGGCTATCAAAAGCGGCGCTCACACGCGAGAGGGGAGGCGCGGGCGCGGGCGCCCCTTACCGGTGGTGCTCAATATGGCTGTCGACCAGGGCCTTGTTGTAATGCCGGAGCGCGCGGCTTTCCGTCAGGGTGCCGAGGAGTTTGCTCTTATCCTTACGCGCCGTCACCGGCATCGCGTCGAGACCAAGCTTTGACATTTCCGCCAAGGCCTCCCCCAGGGTCTGGTTGGCATAAAGCCGGTCAGCGCCATCTTCCAACGGCATGGCGGTGTCCGGCACAGGCCGCATCACATCGCGCACGCGAATGGTCTGAAGGATGACGCCTTGCGGCCCTTCAGAAAGGTCATAGCCCCGTTGGTTGAGTTGGTAATGGAACCAAGACGTCCCGAAAAAGACTTGGCTCAACACCGTGGCGACCCCAACGGCGATCATCAGCGCCGCGGTCATGGTGTAATCGCCCGTCAGCTCAAAGACGATCAAGGTGGTTGAAATGGGTGCCCCGATGATCGCGCCAGAGACCGCGCCCATGCCGATCATGGCGTAAAAGGTGGGGCTCGCCACCAGACCCGGAAACCAAAGATTGGCGATGATACCGAAAGCAGCACCCGACATCGCGCCAAGCGTGATACCGGCTGAGAACACGCCCGCACCAAACCGGCAGGAAAGACAAACGACCGTGGCGAAAATCTTCATCACCAAGAAGATCATCAACAGCTTGAGCGTGTAGTTCCCCTCAAGCGCCTCTGTGGTTGCTTGATAACCAAAGCCCAGCACCTCCGGATAGGCGATGCCGATCACGCCCATCACCACACCGGCCACGATAGGGAGCAAGGCAGGCTCCAGTTTCAATTGTCTGACGGCGGAACGGGTTGCGCTTCTTGCAAAGGCAGCGGCGGTGAGGAAGGCAATCGCAACCGCCCCCGAGAAAAGGCCCAGACTGCCGCCGATGATGATATCGATCGTCTCCGCCCCGCCATAATCAGGAATGATGAACCGGTGGAGGTCGCCCAAATGGCCCCGGGAAATCAGCGCCGCGAGGATCGATGACAACGCGATCGGCGCGAAAATCGAGAGCGCATAATTGGAAAGCACCACCTCGAGCGCGAAGAGGAGGCCAGCGATCGGCGCGTTAAAGGCGGCGGAGACCGCTGCCGCTGCTGCACAACCAAGCAGCATGCGGCTGTTTTTGGCGGAGAGACCGAGCTGTTTGGAGAGATAGATCGAGATCGAACCGCCCATGAGGACGGCGGGACCTTCCCGTCCCGCGCTCGCCCCTGACCCAAGAGCGATCGCGCAGGCAGCGGTGTTGATCAGTCCACCCCGCACCGTGATCGCGCCCGGCGGCCGTGCCCGGGCTTCAATCACCTCCGCCACGCCTTGGCAGCGAATGTCTGAGTTGATGTTGAAGTGCCTTGAGAGCCAAAGGAGAAGGGCGACTGCGGCGCCGCCAACGATCGGCACAATGAAGGCCCTCAACGAGGAGAGATTACGCGCGCCCTGCGCCAAGTTTTCGCTGCCGGTCCCATAACTTTGCTCGGTGATGAACTCGATCAGCATCGCAAAGCCGACAACACCGTAGCCGGTCATCACCCCTGTAAGGGCTGCCAGGCTCCACAGCTTGATGTCGGTCCACGCCTCGGCCCTTTGGGCTGAGTGCTTGAGCCACAGCTGCACACGGTTCGACGGGAATGAATTCATAGCGTTAATCGCCGCTATCATCGTTTTTGCCGGCTGTCAGCGCAGCGGTCTGGCGGATCGGTCATTTCGCTTCGAAAACTTCGCATGGCGGTGGCTGATCCTTCCCGCTAGGGAGGAGGGACTTGTTATGGTAACCGCCCGTCATCGGGATGGGAGATGATGTGATGCGCTTGGTTTTGGGATTGGCAGTTGGGGCAGCAGCCCTGGCAACGGTGTGGCCTGCAGACGCTGATGCGCAGGACCGCCGGACCCGTGCACGGCTCGAGGCTTTGGAAGAGCAGATCCAAGATCTTCAAGGCGTCGTCTATGGCGCTGACAACAAGGTCGGCGCGAGCGTTTCCTATCAAGGCGCGAACCCCAATCCGCAAACCGTCAGTTCAGGATCAAGCGCCGCTGACACTGCTGTGCGCATCGGCGCTCTTGAAAGCGAAGTGCAGCGTCTGACGGGCGAAATCGAAGAGCTGAGCTTTCGGCTGAACCAGCACCAAGAACAAATGCGCCGGTTTATCGAGCTTGAGTTCCCTGGTTACGCGAGCGCGTTAGAGGGCGGCGGTTCATCTGGCGGTGATAATTATTCGCCTGCTGATGCAATGATTGGTGTACCGGTGGATCTCGTTGGCGGCGGCAGCGGCGGCCCTGGCGAAGGCGGTTTCGATAACCCCGATTCTGCGTTCCGCGCCGGCCGGGCGGCGCTTCTCGAAGCACGTTACGCCGAGGCGGAACTCGCTTTTGTGAGCTTGATTGAAGATTACCCCAATGATGTCTTGGCGTCGGATGCGTCGTTCTATCTAGGTGAGACCTATTTGGCGCAAGGTGATCTGGGTGCGGCTGGTCGAACCTTCCGCGACTTTATCCAAGCCTATCCAAGCGACGATCGGGTACCGGAGGCATACTTCAAGCTTGGCCAAGCGTTGGCCCGGGCGGATCAAGTGAGCAAGGCGTGCCAGGTTTGGAACATCGCTCTGCGCAATTATCGCCAAATGCCTAATGATACCCGCCGTCTGATCACCGACAGCCGGGATTCCTCCTGCAGCTAACCTGGCCTCTTCCGGCGGATGAGCCTGCGGCCATCGCTGTCTCAGGCGGGGCCGATAGTTTTGCGCTTCTTCATTGGGCGCATACCCAAGGATATCCTGTTGTTGCGCTGACGGTTGACCATGGCCTGCGCCAGGGTTCGGCAGCGGAGGCGGAGCTGGTCGCCGATTGGTGTCGTGCACGGAGGATCAGCCACGAGACGCTGACGTGGCATGGCGACAAGCCCAAGACGGGCATCCAAGAAGCCGCCAGGGGCGCCCGCTACCGCCTTTTGTGCCAGGCCTGCGAGCGGGTGGGGATCAAGCACCTTTTCACGGGCCATACCGCAGATGATCAGGCTGAGACGGTGTTCATGCGGTTGCGCCGCGGCGGAGGGCGCGGCCTCGCGGGCATGCCTTCGGCGCGGAAGATTGCTGCTGGGCCGGGGGAGCTCGTTACCCTTCATCGTACGATGCTCTCGGTGCGGAGGGGTGAGGCGCGCATCTACGCAGAGGAACAAGGCCTGCCGATTGTCGATGATCCGTCCAATGACGATGAGGGCTATGAGCGGGTTCGGGTCCGTGCACTGCTTGCGGCGCTCGAGCAGCAGGACTTACTGACGGTTGATGCGCTGTGCCAAAGCGCGAGGCGTCTGCGTCAACAGGTTGAGCAACCCGTGCCGTTGAGCGGTTCGGCAGATGGCGCCATTGTTTATTCAGATACGGACGATCTTTTTGACGGCGGTTTCGATCCGCAAGATGCGGTGACCAGAATCGTCGCAGCACTTGGTTCCTCGTCACCCCGGCCGCAGCGTCGCGGAGAGCCGGGATCCATCTCAGGACAGACCAAACAGGCGCTTCCAGCTGATCTTTTCAAAGATGGATCCCGGATCAGCGCCGACGCGCTTTCCGGGATGACAGGATACGGCGTCCTCGTGCGGACGCTTGGGCATGCCGGGCTCGTGTTTCTTCGAGAGCCCGCGGCCCTTCTTGGCCGTGCCGACGGTACCCCAGGTCTGGCGCCAGTCGCCGCGCCGCCGGGCTCGAAGCACCTTTTTGATCGCCGGTTCATCGCCCAAGTTCCCGCTGATGCTCCCGAAGGCCTGGAGCTCCTCGCCTTTGGACAACTTCTCCCCAAAGACATCGCCACGTCGACCCTGGCGCGCCAACGTATTGCGACACTGCCAGCGCTGGCCAAGCGTGACCAGCTGACCCATGTTCCCGAACAAGCCGTTGAAGCGATCCATGCCGCGCTTTCAGGTTGGAAGATGGGCGATAGCTTCTTATCTACGGCGTTCGGGACCTTCCCGGCACGGTCGCTATTGGCCGAACGCTTCGCTGGGGACGTGATCAGATTTTAAGACCGGGCCTTCAAGCTTGGCGAGATGAATGAGGAAGATCCTATGAACGGTCGTCACTGGATGGTGTGGGGGTTGATGCTCGTCGTCGCCCTGATGCTTGTTTACTTTTTCAACAGCGCCGCGCCGACCCAAGCCGTTGATCAGCTCAATTACAGCCAATTCCGTAAGTATGTGGCCGAGGGCGCCGTGGATCGCGCCCGGATCGAGGAAAACGTCGTCACCGGCGATCTTTCGAATGGCGGCCGCTTTGTCACCAATGTGCCGCGCGGCTCAGAGGTCGCAGAACTCCTCTACGCAAATGGCGTGCAGGTTGAGGTGATCCCGCCGCAGGAAGCGCCGCTTCTCTTGCAGGTCCTGATCAATCTCCTGCCGATTCTTCTCATCCTTGGTCTTATCTATTTCGCGATGCGCCAGATGCAGGCGGGGAGCGGCAAGGCGATGGGCTTCGGCAAATCCAAGGCCAAGCTTCTGACCGAGAAACAAGGCCGCGTGACCTTTGATGATGTGGCGGGCATCGATGAGGCCAAAGAAGAGCTCGAAGAGATCGTTGACTACCTGAAAGACCCTATGCGGTTCCAACGCTTGGGCGGGAAAATTCCTAAAGGCGCGCTTCTCGTTGGACCTCCTGGTACGGGTAAGACCCTTCTTGCGCGGGCCATTGCCGGTGAAGCCAATGTGCCGTTCTTCACGATCTCAGGCTCGGACTTCGTTGAGATGTTTGTTGGTGTCGGGGCATCCCGTGTTCGGGATATGTTTGAACAAGCCAAGAAGAACGCGCCCTGCATCATCTTCATCGATGAGATTGATGCCGTGGGCCGTTCGCGCGGCGCGGGCCTTGGCGGCGGTAACGACGAGCGCGAGCAGACGCTGAACCAGCTTCTTGTCGAGATGGACGGATTTGAAGCCAATGAAGGCATCATCCTGATCGCGGCCACCAACCGGCCCGATGTCTTGGACCCGGCGCTGTTGCGACCTGGCCGGTTTGACCGGCAGGTGGTGGTGCCGAACCCTGACCTTGTGGGCCGGGAGCGGATCCTCGGCGTGCACATCAAGAAAGTACCGCTCGGCCCTGATGTGAAAATTCGCGATATCGCCCGCGGCACGCCTGGTTTTTCCGGTGCAGACCTTGCCAACCTTGTGAACGAGGCGGCGCTTTTAGCGGCGCGGCGGTCCAAGCGCATCGTGACCAACAAAGAGTTCGAAGACGCCAAGGATAAGATCATGATGGGGGCGGAACGCCGCTCCACCGTGATGACGGAAAAAGAGAAGACGCTGACGGCCTATCACGAGGCGGGCCACGCCATTGTGGCACTCAATGTGCCCTCCACGGACCCAGTGCATAAGGCGACGATCATTCCCCGTGGCCGTGCCCTCGGCATGGTCATGCAGCTACCTGAGCGCGATAAGTTTTCGATGTCGAAACAAGAGATGACATCGCGCCTTGCAATCCTCATGGGTGGCCGCGTCGCCGAAGAGATCAAGTTCGGCAAAGAGCACGTCACATCTGGCGCAAGCTCCGACATCGAGCAGGCCACCAAGATGGCCAAAGCCATGGTCACCCAATATGGCCTGACCGATGAGCTCGGTCCGGTGGCCTATGCCGAGGACCAAGGCGAGGTGTTCCTCGGTCAACAGATTGCGCGTTCGGGCGCCATTAGTCCGGATACGGCGAAAAAGATTGAGGACCTCATCCGCGGCTTGATTGATCATGCCTACCAAGAAGCGCACCGCATTCTCGGTAAGGATCACAATGACGATTGGATCAAACTCTCCGAGGGGCTTCTTGAGTATGAGACCCTGACCGGTGAGGAGATCAAAGCCCTGCTGCGCGGCGAGAAGATCATCCGGGATGACCCTGAAGAGCCGATGAGTCCGCCGCCAAGTTCGGTGCCGACGTCGGGTCAACAAAAGCCCGATCCGCTCGGCGGCCCAGAACCGCAAGGCGCTTGATCTCGCCCGTTTCGCGACAGGCTTCGCGAAATTTTCGTGATGGTGCTGAACCTGTTTAGGAAAACTTGGGTGGGTGCTTTCCTATCACACTCCCGGGTGTTAACGTCGCGTTAGCGAATTCTCGGGGATCCACCATGCGGCCAAACTTCTACGCGATCGATGCGATCGCTTTTGGCTTCCGTTTTGCACTGACGGGTCTTCCCACGGCACTACGCCTGGGATGGCTCCCGTTGTTGATCATCACGGCAGCCTCCGTCCAGACCACCATGAGTTTCATGCAGGCCGGGATCGATCCCATCGAGACTGTCCGAAGCGGCTTTGGCTCCATGTTGGACGGCGGCAGCGAATTTGAGTTGGAGATCGAAAACCAGGGCGATTACGAAGACCTCTCACCCTTTGTTGGTCTTTGGGGTCTCTTGGCGATCATCGGTTATGTGTTGCTGATTCCGGCGGCGGTGGCCCTTTATCGTCAGGCGGCAAACGTTGAAACCCGCGGCGGTTTTTTGCCGGTTTTTGGCGGCCCAGAGTGGCGGTTCCTCTTCTCCTTCGTGGTGCAGTATTTGGTGATTGTGGGATTCGCCATCGCATCAAGTGCCGCGGTTGCGTTGGGTGTCCTTGTTGGTGCATCGATCGGCGTTGAGGTGTTGGCAGCTGTGGCGGCCCTTGCCGTTACCCTGCTGATGTTTTGGTTTTTTGTGCGGTTCTCGCTTTTCCAGCCGGTGGTTGCGATCACCAATTCCTTGAGTGTTCCAGCAGCATTTGGCGTCACGGCTGGACGCTTTTGGAAGCTCATCGGCACGTTTATTCTGCTTGTCTTGATTACGTGTCTGTTGCTCGTAGCGGTGGCGATTGTTTTTGGGACGGCGTTGACCGTTTCTGGCTTTGGGTCGCCGGCCTATTTCGGTTTCACCACGGCAGCTTACGTGGTCTATACGCTCGTCTGCTTGTTCTCGGTTGGCGTTATCGGGCGCATCACAGGCGATCTCCTTGGAACAACGGCTGACGACTTTGATGAGGATCCCTTCGCTGGCGACGATGAACCGGAGGATGGTGCTGATGATCTGCTCGATGAGATCATCGGTGACGATGAGGCCGATTTCGCCGCCGATTCTGTCCAATATGCCGATCAGGACCAGACGTCGTATGATGCCGAAGGCTTCATGATGCGCCGCAACAATGGTCAAGACCATCAGCAGAGCTTCGCTGCGAGCCCCGACCAGACACGTGTTGCGAGCAAGCGACGGTCTTCGATCGGTTTTATCCGTACACGTTTCCGTTAAGCGGATGATCCAATGTTGAATTCGTCATGGGCCGAGGCTTAGCCTCGGCCCATGCGTATTTTTGGCATCGTTAATGTGACGCCCGACAGTTTTTCCGATGGCGGACAACTCGCATCGGTTCAGGCCGCGATCGACCACGCATTAAGGCTCGAGGACGAGGGCGCCCATGTGCTCGATATCGGCGGTGAAAGCACCCGTCCGGGAGCCGATCCCGTGGCGATGGACGAGGAATGTCGGCGGGTGCTGCCGGTGATCGATGGCCTGGCCCGCCGAACGGACGCGGCGATTTCGATCGACACGCGCAAGACAAAAGTCGCCGCTGACGCGCTTTCCGCCGGGGCGTCGATTTGGAATGACGTGTCGGCACTCCGGGACGATGGAGCGGTGGAGCTGGCGGCCAATTCTGGCTGCCGTGTTGTCTTGATGCACATGCAGGGCGATCCTGGCTTCATGCAACAGGCACCTCACTATGGTGATGTCGTCAGCGAAGTGATCGGCTTTCTAAAGGCACGTCTGGATGTGTGCGCGCAGGCCGGTTGCGAGCGACGCCGTTTGATCGCTGATCCTGGAATTGGTTTTGGCAAAACCCTGGAGCACAATCTTGCGGTTTTTCGAGATCTCGAGCGGTTCCATGACTTAGGCGTCGACCTGATGCTCGGTGCCAGCCGCAAGCGCTTTATTGCGGCGCTCGATCGGGATGGATCGGCCGAGGATCGGCTCGGGGGCAGTCTTGCGGCTGTCCTTCGCGGTGCGCAGGCCGGCATCGATTGGTGCCGTGTTCATGATGTCAAAGCGACCCGGCAAGCCCTTGCCGTTGCATCCCGTGTGCGGCGCACAACTTAACAGCGAATGTCTGAAATAGCTTGATTTTTCCTAGAATTTGTGAGAATATATCACAAATCATCGAGGGGATGGGCATGAAGATTTTTGCCACAGCAATGGCGGCTGCGACGATTTTGGTGGGCGGCCAAGCACAAGCAAATTTTGTTGTTAACGGGAGCTTTGAGGACGACGAGTTCGGCGACGGTTCAGAGGTCCTTGGTAACACCAATGACGGCGACGGCGCGCAGGCGCTCAGCGATCTTCGCAAGGGTGACTTTTCCGGTGGCAACAACTGGGAAGTGTTTTCCGTCATTCCCGGTTGGACCACGACCAGCCCCGGCATCGAGCTACAAACCGAAGCCACCTTGGGCTATGTCGATGTCCCTGACGGTGACGTTTATGCCGAACTCGACAGCCACCCCAAACCATCGAACTCCTCGATCTCGCAGACGATAGAGCTCGCCGCAGGCGACTATCTCTTTTCGTTTTGGTACGCCCCGCGCGTGGGTAACACGGCGACAGACGGCATTGCCTATAGCCTCGCGCCGGGGGTTATCGACCCAGCTGTCGTGGTCAATGGTGATGGCTTCCAGCCAGGTGAGTGGTCGCAGGTTTCGCAGTCTTTCTCGCTGACTGATCCACTGACGACTCTCGTCCTGACGTTCGAGGCTGTTGGCAACGAAGACACGCTCGGTGGCTTCATCGATGACGTGCAGCTGGTGGCGACGCCTCTGCCTGGTGCTGCAGCCTTTCTTCTCTCGGGGATCGCTGGACTTGGCCTGGCACGTCGGAGACGCGCTGCGTAAGCCAATCGGGTCCATAACGGATCAAAAAGCCCGGCTATGGCCGGGCTTTTTTGTTGAGCAGCGTTAGCGCAACACGTTCTTCTCCCGTTCACCGGCTTCGGCTACACCACCGAGCATGACGGAGAATCACCATGCGCGGCGATGATACCCCACGGGAGCGGAAGGTTTTTGGCACCGATGGGGTGCGCGGTCTTGCCAATTCCGGCCCCTTAACCCCGGAAGGTGTCTTGAAACTTGGGATGGCGGCAGGACGTGTCTTTCGGCGCGGCGATCATCGCCATCGGGTGGTGATCGGTAAAGACACGCGGCTTTCTGGATACATGATCGAGCCGGCCTTGACCGCCGGGTTCATCGCAGCGGGAATGGATGTCCTTCTCTTGGGACCGATCCCTACACCCGCCATGGCGATGCTCACACGGTCCATGCGCGCTGATCTTGGGGTGATGATCTCCGCCAGTCATAATCTCTACCATGACAATGGACTTAAGTTCTTCGGACCTGACGGGTACAAACTTTCTGATGACACAGAGCTCGCGATCGAAGCGTTGATGGAGGAGGGCCCCTCCGTGGGCCTTGCCAAGGCCGATAAACTTGGCCGTGCGAAGCGGGTTGATGACGCCAGTGCCCGCTATATCGAGTTTGCCAAAGCGACGTTACCGCGACGGCTCACCCTTGATGGCGTGCGGGTGGTGGTCGATTGCGCCAATGGTGCTGGGTACAAGACCGCGCCGGTGGTGCTGTGGGAGCTTGGCGCTGACGTGAAAACGATTGGTGTGAGTCCTGATGGATTTAACATCAATGACGGTTGCGGCTCCACGGCACCCGCCAAACTTGCCGAAGCGGTCAAGGAATACCGCGCCGATATCGGGATTGCGCTTGATGGCGATGCTGACCGCGTGATCATTTCCGATGAAAAAGGCAACCTCATAGATGGTGATCAGATCCTCGCCACCATCGCCACCGGGCTGCAACGATCAGGCGGTCTTAAGGGCGAAGGAGTCGTCGGTACGGTGATGGCGAATATGGGTTTTGAGAAATTTCTCCAAGATCAAGGAATGCGCCTCATTCGGACGAAAGTTGGTGACCGCTATGTCACCGAAGCGATGCGCGAACGCGGCATTAATCTAGGCGGTGAGCCTTCCGGCCACGTCATTATGTCCGACTACTCGACGACGGGTGATGGACTTGTCACGGCGCTCCACGTCTTAGGCGTTGTTGCGGAACAAGGCCGATCTGTTTCAGAGGTCTGTGATAATTATGATCCGTTCCCTTCTGTTTTAAAAAATGTTCGCTACCAGGGCGGATCACCGCTTGAAAACGAAGCGGTGAAAACGGCAATCGCAGAAGCAGAAAAAGTGCTTGGTGAACGCGGACGGACCGTGATCCGGAAGTCAGGCACCGAACCCCTTATCCGCGTCATGGCTGAGGGTGAGGACGAAACGCTTGTGACGCGCGTGGTCGACAATATATGTGCCGCCGTTGAGGCGGCGAAGTAGACCGGGTGAGCCAAGGCCGTGTTCTGATCATCGCCGGCTCCGATTCCGGCGGCGGCGCGGGTATCCAAGCTGACATCAAGACTGTTAATGCGCTTGGCGGCTACGCAGCGACGGCTGTCACGGCGATCACGGTGCAAGACACAAAAGGCGTGCATGCTGTCGCAGCGGTACCTGATGATATCATCCGTCAGCAGATCGATGTAGTGCTTGCTGATATCGGGGCTGACTGCATCAAGATTGGGATGATCGGCAGCCTTGGTGCCGGTGAGGTGATCGTCCAGGCATTGGCGAACGCACCCGATATACCCGTTGTCTTGGACCCCGTCTTGGTTGCGACCAGCGGGGATAGCTTGGGCGATAGCGATGTTGCGGCGCTTCTAAAGGCAGAACTCCTTCCCCGCGCGGCGGTGGTCACGCCCAATGTACCTGAACTCGAAGCCTTGTCGGGAACGGCAATTGTCGACGCACAAGGATTGGCAGACGCAGCAGGCGTGCTGGTGACCGCTGGCGCGCGCGCTGTTTTGGCCAAAGGAGGGCATCTGGCAGGAACGACAGTCACTGACCTTCTGGTCACAGAAGATAGCGCCGAGCCGTTCAACCATCAGCGGCAGAAAACGCGCCACACCCATGGCACGGGCTGCACGCTTGCGAGCGCTGTCGCCACGGGGCTTGCCCAAGGGATGGATCTGCCGGCCGCGACCGAACGGGCGGTCAACTATGTCGAAGCCGCTATCCTGCACGCACCAGGGTTGGGCGCTGGGCATGGACCTCTTTGCCATGCGCTCACCAAGGATGAGACGGGTCAGTTTAAGCCGATCGCTTAAGCGATATCGTCAGCACACGCACCGATGACGCGCTCAAACATCTCGTCGGTGAGGCGCCCTGTGTTGGTGTTGTAGCGGCTGCAGTGATAACTCGACCGGATCCGCACCAAACCATTGGGCCCCTCAAGATCATAGGCCGTGTCATGGCCAAAGGGTGAGGCCGCCAATCGATGGCCCAAGGTTCGCAGTGTCGCGTCATGGCTTACTTTGCCCAGACAAAGGATGGCTTTGAGGTTTGGCAAAGCTTCGATTCGGCCCTGTAAAAAGGGCTTGCACGCATTAATTTCCGCTGCGACGGGCTTGTTCTCGGGCGGTACACAACGCACGGCGTTGGTGATCGCCACTTGATGAAGGGTGAGCCCATCGTCGGGTCGTTTGTCATAAGTCCCTGAGGCGAGGCCGAATTTGATCAAGGTCGCATAAAGAAGATCGCCGGCCCAATCACCCGTAAACGGCCTGCCCGTCCGGTTCGCCCCGCCGCGTCCCGGCGCAAGGCCGATAATCAACAGGCGGACGTCGTCTTCTCCGTCCGCTGGCAAAAACGAAGGAACGGCGCCATTGAACCAATCGGGTTCAGCGGCCGAGTTGGCTTCGCGATAGGCAACAAGCCGCGGGCAGAGTGGACAGTCTGCTGGTGCTTCAGTGACGCGAGGGCTCACTCGTCATCATAGGGATCATCATCGTCATCCCTCTCGCGCTTGGGCGGCCCACCATTGGATTTCCGTGCAATGACATCTTCAAGTTCAGTGAGATCGATAAACTGATCAGCCTGTCGCCTGATTTCATCCGATGCGAGCGGAGGTTGAGACTTCATGGTCGACACACAGATGACGCGGCAACCCAAATCCTGTGCGCGCTGGATCGCATGTTTGAAATCACCATTGCCGGTGAAAAGAACGATGCAGTCAAGCTTGGCGGCCATCAGGACCATGTCGACTGCCAGCTCAATATCAGTGCTGCCGCGATAGCGTTTGCGGCCGTCCTGCCCGACAAACTCGCGCGCAGTCTTCGTCACCATGGTGAAACCATTGTAGTCGAGCCAATCGACCAGCGGGCGGAGCGGTGAATAATCGGCGTCTTTGTCTTCCTGCATCGCCGTATAATAAAGCGCGCGGACTAAGCGTGTTTCGCGTTTCAGTCGGCTGAGAAGACTGCGGTAGTCGATATCAAATCCGAGGGTCTTCGCTGTCTTGTAAAGATTGGCGCCGTCGATAAAAACAGCGGTCTTATCATCGGGGTCGAGCCCCATCCATTCACTCACATCATACTCCGGCCAATTATGGCGCCGCAAAATTTGATTGGGTTTAGCTTGGGTCGGAGCAAGTGACAAACACGACGCGCACGGCCTTGATTGGTCTTGGATCCAACAAGCCTTGGTTGGGCACCGCTTGCGAATCAGTGGTGAGAGGGGCCGCCGAGGCCCTCGGCTCGCTTGGACAGGATGTTCGGCTCTCGCCCCTTTATGACAGCCCCGCTTGGCCAGATCCCACGGCACCGCGCTATGTGAATGCGGTCGCGCGGCTTGAGACGACGCTCTCGCCCCGCGCGCTTTTGCTCGGACTTCAATCGATCGAGTCAGGATTTGGCCGGGTGCGGTCGGATGATCCGGGCAAGCGTTACGCCCCGCGGACCCTTGATCTTGATCTTCTGGTGCTCGGCGAGGAACGCTCAGCGACAGAGGAGCTGACCTTGCCCCATCACGGTATCGAGGCGAGGGATTTTGTGCTTCTGCCGCTCCAAGATCTGATGCCGGATTGGCGCCATCCTGTGTCGGGAAAAGATGCAGCGGAGCTTCTCTCGGCCCTTCCGTCGATCACCGCCCAACGGCGAGGTTGAACCTGACGGCGGCGCTCTTATGGTGCGCCGACTTAAGAGAGGTTCCTATGCACGATATCCGCGCCATCAAGGATGACCCTGACGCTTTTGATGCCGCCATGCAGCGGCGCGGCGCGGACGTGCGTGCTTCCTCGCTCATCGCAATGGATGACGCGCGTGTTGCCACCGTTAAAGCGATGAACGATGCGCAGGCTGAGCAAAAGGCAGTCTCCAAAAAGATCGGTGCAGCGAAGGCCAGCGGCGATGAGGCGGCGGCCGGGGCTGTGATGGCGGAAGTTGGTCAGCTCAAAGAACGCGTAAAAGAGCTTGAGGAACAAGAGCGGGGGTTCGCCGCCAAGCTCCATGAAGCGCTTCTGCCGATCCCCAACATCATTGATGCCGATGTGCCTGACGGCGCTGATGAAGACGCGAATGTCGAGCTTCGCCGCTGGGGCACGCCGAAAGACATTCCAGACGCGAAGGATCATGTCGATCTCGGTGAAGCGCTTGGGATGATGGACTTTGAAGCTGCCGCGAAGCTCTCCGGTTCACGCTTTGTGGTGCTGAAAAAGGACTTGGCAAAACTCGAACGCGCCATCGCGACCTTTATGCTCAATCTCCACACGGAGGAATATGGGTATGAGGAGTGCTTGACGCCGGTCTTGGTCCACGCCGAACCTTTGATTGGCACCGATAAGCTGCCCAAATTCGAAGAGGATCTCTTTAAAACGACGGGCGATCACTACCTTATTCCCACCGCTGAGGTGACGATGACGAGCCTCGTGGCCAACCTTATCCTCTCCGAAGAGGAGCTTCCCAAGCGGATGACCGGGTGGACGCAGTGTTTTCGGGCGGAGGCTGGCTCTGCGGGCCGCGACACGCGCGGTATGATCCGCATGCACCAGTTCTCGAAGGTAGAACTTGTGTCCGTCACGATGCCGGAGCAATCGAATGACGAGCATGAACGGATGACATCCTGCGCTGAGGAGGTGCTGAAACGCTTGGAGCTTCCCTACCGCACGATGCTTCTTTGTTCGGGCGATACGGGCTTTGGCGCCGCCAAGACCTTCGACCTTGAGGTGTGGCTTCCTGCCCAACACCAATACCGCGAGATCAGCTCGTGCTCGAACACACGGGCATTTCAGGCGCGGCGGATGAACGGACGGTTCCGGCGCGAGGGCCAGAAGAAGCCAGAATTTGTCCATACCCTGAATGGTTCGGGGCTAGCCGTTGGACGGACCATGGTGGCGATCTTAGAAAACTACCAACAGCTTGATGGATCGATCGCGGTCCCTGACGTTTTGCAGCCATTGATGGGCAAAGCGGTGATCGAAGCGTCGACCGCTTAACCAGTGTATCCCGCGAGACGCTCTGCATTGGCGCGGAGGGTCTTGCGGCCGGGCGCTGCGAAAGTTTGTGCGGGGCGCCGCCAGCTTTCTGCATCCAACGGACGGGCGGCGAGGCCCCATCCCAAAGAAATGCAATCGCGGGCCACCGCGAGGCTGCCATCAGTGAAAGCGTCAACTTTCTCCGCCACCATTTTCGCGGCTTCCTGTCCATCCGCCCGGGAGAGAGCGATCATGCGGTTGCCGATCACGAGACCCGTGAGAAGCATGTCTTCAAATGTCTGCTCATCAAACATGACGGCACCTCCTCAGCAGCGAACGGATCAGAACTTTGGGTCTGTTCTGACCGAGAAAGCAAGGCGTCATTGCGGCCATGGTCCGGCGCGCAGCGGGCAAGTTGGCGCTTGCTTGGTTGGGGTGAGGTCTGGTTAACCATCGCAAAACGTTCTCAGCCCCGGGGTTTCCATGCGCATTCTTTGTTCCAACGATGATGGTATCAACGCCAAAGGGGTGGAGGCGCTCGAAAACATAGCGCGTGAACTCTCCGACGACGTCTGGACCGTGGCGCCAGAGGTTGATCAGTCAGGGATGGCGCGGTCGATCACCCTGACCCGCCCGCTGCGTATTCGGAAAGTGGCGCCGCAACGGTATGCAGTGGACGGAACACCCACCGACTGTGTCCAGCTCGGTGTGGCGCATCTGATGAAAGACAACCCGCCGGATCTCATTCTCTCCGGCGTAAATAATGGTCAGAACATGGCAGAAGACCTCACCATGTCGGGCACCATCGCCGCCGCCTTTCAGGGCATGACAATCGGGATTCCATCCATTGCGCTCAGCCAATCGCGCATGGACCGCAACAAGGTGCCGTTTGATGTCGCCGAAGCGATGGGCCCTGGAATTATCCGCACACTGCTGGATCAAGGTTGGCCCAAAAATGTGGTGATGAACATCAACTTCCCGCTTCTCCCCGTCGATGAGGTCAAAGGCGTGAAGGTGACCCGCCAAGGCAGCCGAGAGCATATGGAGCTTTTCGTTGAGGAACGCGAGGACATGCGCCAGCGCCGCTATTACTGGTTTGGCTTTTCCGGCAAGCCCAGCGTTCCGCCGGAAGGCACGGACCTCCATGCCGTTTACAGCGGTTATGTTTCGGTGACGCCGATCCACCTGCAAATCACCGATGATGAAACGATCGGTGCCCTCCAAAGCGCGTTTTAGGCGCAGCAAAATGTGATCGCGCGGCGCTTGTCCGATATAAGATCCTGCGTTAACTTATTGACGTTGCTCGGGGGTTTTCAGGATGAAGTGGTTCGGAACTTTCTTCGCTTTGGTCGCTATGGGCTTAGCTCACGCCTCAGCGGCAACCATCATCGACAGTAACGATATGTTCAGCGCGTTGCCCGTTGGTGGGGCGTCCTCGCTGACCATTGGTGATGTGACGGTCACGGGTTTTGATAACTTTGGGCTCGCTTCCCAGGAAGAAACCAATTTTTCGATCAACAGCGAAGGCGCGGGCTTCAACGGAAGCGTGTCTGGTCAAATCGGTGTCTTGGCAGGTCCGGCTAATGGCGTTGATCCCGCTGAGATCCAAGCCATGGTGTTTGAGTTCGCGAAGCCGCAGGACCTTGAGACGCTGAGCATCAACCGACTTTTTGATGGCACAAACACCTCGGACAACTTTCAGGAGGTCGCGCGGATCGAGTTGAAGCGCGATGGCTTGCCCACAACCGTGGTCGAGCTCACCTCGCAAACCGATACGCAAGCCGAAGTGAAAGTGAATGGCGTCGTCCAATCCGCTGGCGGCAATCCCCCGTTGGCCGTGGCCACGGATGTGCCAACGCAGAGTTTTGGTTGGCTGCTGACCTTTGGCCTGTCGCCACTCTTTGACGGCATCACCGAGATGGTGCTCTTGCCCGGGAACACGACGGGCATTGGTCGCAATGGGAGCGATTATAAATTTGTCTCCCTCACCGGTGAGCCATCACCTGACCCCATCCCGTTGCCGGGCGCCGCGGTCCTTTTCGCTGGTGGTTTGGCGCTCCTGCGCCTTCGCCAGCGCGCTTAAGCGCTTTACTCCGCAGCCTGGGCTTCGCTTGTTTCCTGCGCGGCGAGGAATTTCTCCGCCTCAAGAGCAGCCATGCAGCCCATGCCTGCGGCTGTGACGGCCTGGCGATAGGTTTCGTCGGTGACATCGCCCGCCGCATAAACCCCAGGCACGGACGTGGCCGTTGAGTCAGGCGCTGTCACGATATAGCCGCTATCCTTCATCTCAACCTGGCCTTTAAAAAGCTCCGTTGCCGGAGCATGGCCGATAGCAACGAAGAACCCGTGCACATCGACATCCACAGTGTCGTCGCCGATGGTTGATTTGAGGCGCATGCCCGTGACGCCGCGGGGGTTGTCATCACCCAAAACCTCGTCGACTTCGCGGTTCCACATCACCTCAATCTTGGGATGGTTGAGGAGACGGTCCTGCAAAATCTTCTCTGCACGAAGCGAATCGCGCCGGTGCACCAACACCACTTTTTCGGCAAAGTTGGTGAGGAACAGCGCTTCTTCCACCGCAGTGTTTCCGCCGCCAATCACGGCCACGGTCTTGCCGCGATAGAAAAAACCATCACAGGTCGCACAGGCTGACACACCAAAACCCTGGAAATGCTGCTCGGATGGAAGGCCCAGCCATTTGGCCTGGGCCCCGGTCGCGATCACAACGGCATCAGCTGTGTAAATCGTGCCGCCATCGCCCTCAAACCGGAAAGGGCGTTGGCTGAGGTCTGCTTTCACAATGATGTCAGCAATCATCTCGGTGCCGACGGCTTCTGCTTGCTTTTGCATCTGCTCCATCAGCCAAGGCCCTTGGATCACGTCAGCAAAGCCGGGGTAGTTTTCGACATCGGTGGTGATCGTCAATTGTCCACCCGGCTGCAGGCCATGAACGATCGTCGGCTTCAGCATCGCGCGCGCTGCATAGATCGCAGCGGTGTAGCCGGCAGGGCCGGAGCCAATGATGAGCAGCTTTCGATGAATGGTCTCGGCCATCACGGCACCTCTTTCAAACGTCAAGAGAATGTGGATGAGGTCTCTTGCCTCTTCAAGCAAGGGGCAGGCGTGTCGCGCGCGAATGGCCATGAATAATGCCGATGGGCCTTATCGAGAAAACCATCAGATCGCCCAGACCCCGATCACAGGCCCCGTCAAAAAAGCGTGTGGGCACGGTGTTTGGTCTGTTATAGTTAACGAGATCGGGGGGATTTGCGATGACCAGATTGAACAGAGCGCGTTTTGGCTGCGCCGGATTGGTCGCGCTCGCCACGGCTTTAGGCGGTGTCAGCGCGCCAAGTGCTTGGGCACAAAGCGATGTTTGCGAAGCGGCGGGCCTGCCGCTGCAAGAAACCGTGCGGATCGACACGCTGATCGGGGTCGATGTCGATGCACCGGCGGAACGGCCCTACTTAGCAGGTGACGGCCAAAGCGTGATCTTCGAAAGCGAAGCGACGAATATCCCGGCTCTCTTACCCGATGGGGAAGCCCTCCCTGAGGGAGCCTTGGCGGGCGGTTTCCGACAGATTTACGTCATGGACATCGCGAGCGGCGACGTCCGGATCGCCTCGGTCAATGATGCAGGAGAGCCGTCCAACGCCGACTGTGTGTTGAACGAAGGCGCCCTCGACCATGCTGGCGATGTTGCTGTTTTTGAGTGCAGCGGCACCAATCTTCTGCCCGGCGACGAAGTGGATGGTAATGAGGCGGACGATATCTTCGCCCATTTCGTGAACCCCGTTTACGGATACCAGCGCGGCGATACCTTACGGGTGACGCGGGCCTTTGATCCGTCCTTTGACAAAACGCTGGACCTTGGCGGCGAGGACGCGAACGGTAGCCCACAAAACGGCGCCGAGGTGGCGTCGATTGCGCCATTCGCTCCAATCGTTGTGTTCAGCTCCACCGCCCGCAACATGGTGGGCTTTGATCTTGGAGAGCCCTTTCCTGGTGTCCCCAACGTCCAAAACTATACGTTCAATTTGGACACAGGGGTCATGGAGCTGATTTCCGTGAATGATGATGGGGCGGTTGCCCCGGTGATGTTTACCGCAGCGATTGATGGCGATGGCGACTTCGTGGTCTCACCAAGTCCGTCCACCAATTTGCGAGAGTGTGATGAACTTCCCCAGGCGTTCCAGCAGCGCTGTGAAAACGCAACGCCGACCACGAGCATCTACAGCTTTGATCTCAACACGCAGGACGCAGAAGACGTCTCCACCGCGCGGTTTAACCTTCCCCAACGGCGGGTGGGTCTCTTCTGTACACCGCTGTTTGAGATTTTCCTTGGGTTCCCAAGCCCCTTCTGCGGCAGTCTTTCCCCCGATTTGAGTTATGATGGGCGGTATGTCGTTTTCGATAGCACCACACCGAACTTCCCCGACCGGGCCCGCGATTTTAACCGGACGGTGGATGTCTACGCCTATGATTTCTTGACCGATGAATTCATGCTTGTGTCCCGCGTTCCGGGTACGAACAAAGCACCTTCTGACTTTGAAGGCATTGAGTTTTTCACAGCATTCAGCGACGGGCCAGAGATTGCTGGCGATGGCCGTTGGGTGATCTATCGATCTTCGGCGCGAGAACTGACGGGCGGCGAAACCGGGTTTGGTTTTTTTCTGGCTGACCTCACAGATCTCAATGCAGTGCCAGAGACCGTCTCGGTCCCCCCGACGGGCGGGGAACCTTTCTCGAAAAGGGCGGGCACGTCTTTTGAGAACGACATGCCCAATCTTTCCGCTGGCGGAGAGATCGCTGCCTTCTCTATTGCTCTTTTGAAAGATGACCCCGCAGAAGGCGAACCGGCGCCATCCACGCGTGATGTACCAGGATATTTGCGCTGTCTTCGGTAGCGGCGGCGTGCAGCGAATGCACTGATCGGCTAACGGACCGGTTTTAGCTCAAAGCATCAATGACACCGCGCTGGGTCAGGCGGAGAATGATTTCGTCCGCCACCCGTTCCGTCTCCCGCAAAGGCGCATAACTCCATTCTTGCTTCATGGAAGCGTTCGGACGGATCACGCCGCGCTCTTCAAGCGCCTTATGGAAACGCCGCCATTTGGCGCCGCCGCCATTCAGCTTCAGAAGGTGGACGGGCTTACCGGTAAAGGCGGCCTCGGTGATCATGTTGGCACTTTCCTCGGTGACAAGGATTTTGTCCGCCATGCCGAGCATACCCAAATAGGGGTTTTCGATAGGGCCGACAGGTTCGCCGTCCCATAGCCAGAGCTTTTTCGATTTGAACGCGTATTCGAGCCGCTGCGCAAAATGCTTCGGTGTCCGGCGCGAAAGCGTGGCGAGCACGGAGTAACCGGCGCCAATCGCGCTGGCGATCGAACTGACGATCCCTTCTTCAGCTTCTTTTGTCCAGCGATAGGCCTTGCTGGGACCGCCGATGAGGGCGGTTGCGAAGGGTTTGTTGAAGCGGATCTCGTCGGGCAGTGAAGCCGCGAGCAATGTCGATTCCACTTTGAGGCGATCCGCGGTCAAACGGTTGGGGCTACCTTGGATGGGCAAAACACCCCGGCCTTTAAGCTGGTCATGGACTGGCGGGATCACCAGGCTGAACTGGTCAGCGGGCGCCCGGGGGTCTTGGGTTTGGACCGTGAAGCAGTGCTTTTTGAGGGCCATCGCGAACGGCACCGTGCGTCGGCCGCAGCCGATGAAGAGATCGGGCCATGGCGGCGTCAAGGCATCACCGTCACTGCTCAGGTGATCAAAGGGATTGCCCCAGAACATACGCGGAAGCGCTTCATAGGGCTTCGCCACGGCAATCCGCTTGGTGATCACGGTGGACGGGACTCGCCGTTGAATCGCATCGGCGATGCCGAGCACCTGATTTTCCATGCCCGCACGGCCGTCCGATACGGCCCAAATGGTGAGGCGTTGCATCTCAGTCATCGAGGTTTGCCTCAACCGCCGCCTGACAGGCGTTGTGCGACCCAGTTTGAGCGATGCTTGTTCCCGCATGGCTGCTTGCTCCTTCGACGTCAGACCGGCATTTTAGCCTGCTGAGTTTTCTACGAGGCAAAGGATAGAATCCCCTCAACGAAGGGCAGGAACTCTTATGGTTGACGTATTTTTCTACCACCTCGAACGCAGCGCTCCCCATGAGGTGTTGCCCAGCCTGCTTGAAAAGACGCTCAAAAAGGGCTGGCGCGCCATGGTCAAGCTGCCAAGTCGCGAGGCGATGCAAGCGATGGATGAGGCGCTTTGGACCTATCGCGATGACAGTTTTTTGCCGCACGGCATCGATGGGGCCGACCAGCCCGTTTTGTTGACCCTTGATGATCACCCAGCGAACGGCGCTGATGCGATCTTTCTTGCGCCAGGGGTCGAGATGGCGCCGGAGGCGATGGAAGGTTTTGAGCGCTGTGTGCTTCTCTTCACGCCCTCGGATACCGAGGAGGCGCGGGCGCAGTGGAAGGCGCTGAAATCCCATGGGCACGATGTCACCTATTGGCGACAAACGATGAGCGGTGCGTGGGAGAAAGCGTCAGCGTGAGCCGCCTTCCTCGTCCGGCAGGTCTTTAAACTGGGCCAGTGGCCGAAGCGGGCCATTGCCCGAGGACCCAGGTAGCCCGCCTACCTGCCAAAGCTGCGGCGATGGGATGGGTTTCCCCACCGCAGCAAAGTCGGTCCGCCCGCCGCGCGTCAAGTCTTCCGCCAACTGAATGCCAAGCGGTAAGCCGTCGAGGCGCGAGCGATAAACTTGCGTGTTCTCTAAAACCCGCATGACGTAGTTACGCGTTTCACTAAACGGGATGAGCTCAATCCAATCGATGGGGTCGACCGATGGATCACGCGGATCACCATAGGTCTCGAGCCACTCATCGACCCGGTGTGCGCCTGCATTGTAAGCGGCGAGCACCAACACATAACTGCCGCCAAAGCGCTCAACGAGGTGGCTCAAATGGGCTGCACCGAGCGTTAGATTATAGTCCGGGTCCGTCAAAAGCCGGCTCGATGAATAGGGCAAGCCCTCTTTGCGCGCCGTGATCCGGGCCGTGGAGTTGATCATCTGCATCAGTCCCTTGGCGTTAGCGCGGGAGACAGCGTCGACGCGAAACTCTGATTCTTGGCGAGATAGGCCTAAAATGAGGGGGGCTTCGGCAAAGCGGGTGGCTGCTGGGGGCACCGGGATCACGGGATAGAGCGCCTCTGGCGTTTCGAGGCCATTGCTTCGCGCAACCTTCCCTGCACGGACGATAAGCTCGTAATTGCCAGCGTTGCGGACCATTTCAGTAAAGGCGAGCACTTCGCCCTCAGTCCGCAGTTGTTCATCAAGCGCGAGGGCGAAGCGCCGATAGGTGATCGGTTGATCGATCGCATCCAACAGCATGGTGGCGCGGGCGAGAGGGTTGGACATCAGCGATTCCCGGTCGCTGGCGGTTGGTAAGCGCTCTTCTGGGAAGCCATAGGCTTGGATGCGCGGGCCAAGCGTTTCGACCGCCATCTGTCCGTAAAACGTGAACGGATAATCCGCAGCCACCAAATAATGCGCCCGCGAAAGATCGTCCTGCCCCATTGCCTCATAGCTGCGTGCCAGCCAATAATTGCCCCGCGCCAGACTGATCGGCGAGGTCACGCCAGAGGTGAGGAAGGCAAAGTGATTCCTTGCCCGCTCGGGGTCGGAGAGAAAACGAAGCGCTGTCCAACCCGCCATGAACTCCGCTTCGGCAAAGTCAGCCCCTTCGGTGAGACCCGAATAGGCGGAAACGGCATAGGCGTCTTCGAACCGACCGTTTTTGAGGGCCCAACGCGCCAGCAGTTTGCGTTCATAAAACCACGAACCCGCATCCCTTAAAGCCTCGGCTTCCAACGGCGCCAGCGCTGCCACGTCGATTGCCTCATCTTCCCGATCTTGCCGCCGGAGGTACCGCACGAGATTGAGAAGAACACCAGGATCGCGCTGCGAGGTGGCGGGCAGTGCATTAAAAAGAGAAGGCCCATTGCTCCGTTCCCGGAGAAGGGCGACCCGTGCTTGGATTTGCGCATCGCGTGTCGGATCGAGAAGGCCCGCGACATCCTCGACGCCCGCGGTGGATCGACGGAACAATGCGCGATCGGCTTTTTCAAAATGATCGTCGGTGGTCAGAAGGTCGCCGAACTCAGCAATAATTGCGCGGCTATCGTCGCTGTTGAAGTTGTGCTCGATCCACGCGCTGCGGATATAGTAGGTGGCCGCGCGTTCGCTACCGATCGTGGCCAGTGCCCGGGCCAAATACCATTTGGCATGACCCGATAGAGGTTCGCGATCGACGAAATAGGCGATGACATGGCCCTCGGGCGTGTCATCATCGATCAGCTTCTCGCCCTTGCGCTGGACTGTGCTGGGGTTGGGCCAGCGGGGATTGCGATCAAGGAAGGCGTCATACCGGTCGAGCGGCAAGTCCGGCGCGTTGGACATGAGGATCGCCCATTCACCGATCCTGCGCGCCAGCGAGTCGGTGAGTGCGGCCTGGCCGGCGATGGCTTCACTATAGGCGCGGTCGTCCAAGGCTTCGAAAACGGCGCGAAGCTGCTCGGCCTCAACCGTCGCGATGAAAGGAAGATCAACAGGCTGCGGCTTGAGCGATGGTGCAGGAACGGTTGCTCCCGCAACAGCGAGGCTTGAAAGCAGCGCAAGAAGAACGAGAAATGCCCGACCCATGGTCCTGCCATCCTGAATCAAAATGGAACAGAACGCACCCCCTAACCTTCGCACATCGCCTCCATCTTGCGAGCAACCTCGGCCCGGCGTAGCCCTCTTGGACGCTGAACCCTATTCAAGGAGAGACCAGGATGGCCCCAGATTGGCTGCGCGGCTCGATGACCGCCATCGTCACCCCCTTCAAAGAGGGCCTGGTCGACGAGAAAGCCTTTGCCGCGCTCATTGAAAGGCAAATAGCGGGCCGTTCCAAAGCGATCGTCGCTGCTGGGACCACCGGCGAGGCGGCAACCCTCACAGCAGACGAGCATATTGGTGTGATTGCGAAAGCCGTGGAAATCTCCGGCGGCCGGATCCCCGTGATCGGCGGCTGCGGCGCCAATGTGACGGCGGATGCCGTCGACCTCGCAAAGGCTTGCGATGATGTTGGTGCGCAAGGGATTATGGCAACGACGGGCTATTACAATAAGCCTTCGCGCGATGGGCTCTTGGCGCATTACCGGGCGTTAGCGGAAGCGACCTCTCTGCCGATGGTCCTTTACAATGTGCCGAGCCGAACGGCGTCTGATTTGACCCCCGATCTCATCGGCGAGCTGAGCCAGTTGCCGACCGCTGCAGCGTTGAAAGACGCAAGTGGAGACTTGGCGCGCCAGGCGCGCCACCGTCTTCTTTGTCCGTCGGATTTTGTCTTTGTCTCAGGTGAGGACATCACCGCGGTTGGTTTCAACGCAATGGGCGGGATGGGGTGTATCTCGGTCACGGCCAATGTCGCCCCGGCGCTTTGCGCGGAGATGCAAGAAGCCTGTCTGGCCGGTGATTATGCCCAAGCCCAAGTCCTGCAGGACCGGCTGACCCCGCTTCACGACGCATTGTTCTCGGATGCGTCCCCCGCGCCGGCAAAATATGCCCTCGCGCAACTGGGTCTCATCGAAGAAGAATTACGCCTGCCGCTGGTTTCGGCGAGCGAAAATGCGCGGAAGGCCGTTGACGCGGCGCTCCAGGATCTCGATCTCTAGCGGCTCGATTTCGTAGAATGATCCGTCATGGCCAAAAAACCGGAAAGCCCGGGCCGCAAGCTCATCGCCGATAACCGGCGCGCTCGCTTTGAGTACAAACTCGGCGACACGATTGAGGCTGGCCTGATTTTGACGGGCACCGAGGTGAAGGCCCTGCGCGAGGGCAAAGCGAACATTGCGGAGAGCTATTGCTCACCGGAGAACGGCCCTAACGGGCCCGAGATCTGGCTGATCAATGCCAACATTCCCGAATATTCCAGCGGCAATCGGCTCAACCATAAGCCCAAGCGCGCGCGGAAGCTCCTCCTCCACCGCCGCCAGGTGAACCAGCTCACAGGCTCGGTGGAACGCCAGGGTCGGACGATCATCCCCCTACGAATGGTCTTTAACGAGGAAGGGCGCGTGAAGCTCGATATCGCCCTCGCTGAAGGCAAGAAAAACGTCGACAAACGCGAGACCGTCAAAGAGCGCGAATGGGGCCGCCAGAAACAGCGCTTGATGAAGGATTTTGGGTAGGCTCTCATAGCTCTTCATGATTGATGGGGATGACCATGACCACGGTTGGGTTGAGTGCGGACGACATTATCAAAGAGCTGGAACTTTCTCCGCATCCTGAGGGGGGATGGTATCGCCGGACGTTTGAGGATCCCAAAAAGATCGGTGGCCGCCCTGTGGGGACAGCGATCTACTACCTCCTCAAAAAAGGGGAGCGGTCCCACTGGCACCGGGTCGATGCGACTGAGCTTTGGCATTTTTATGCAGGTGACCCGCTGCTTCTTCGTGTTGGCGCCTCCCTACACTATCATCTGGGTAATGATTTTGCGAAAGGTGAGCAACCGCAGGCGGTTGTGCCTGCGGGCGCTTGGCAATCGGCTGAGCCGTTGGGGGCGTGGACCTTGGTCGGCGCCACTGTCTGTCCTGGTTTTCAGTTCGAGGGTTTCGAACTCGCGCCCCCAGATTTCGAGCCATAAAATTCGCGGCGAGCTGGCGTTAAAGACCGCTGATCGTCACTGTTTTTTTGTTGACGAAGGCCATCATACCGTCTTTGGCGAGCTCCCGTCCGTAGCCGGAGGTCTTCACCCCGCCAAAGGGGAGTTTGGGGTCTGAGGCGACGATGCGGTTGACCGCTGTGCAACCCGCATCGATCCGGCGGACGGCGTGGAGCACGTCGGCTTCGTCCTTGGTGAAGATCGCCGACCCAAGGCCAAAGGGCGTGTCGTTGGCGAGCTCGATCGCTGCCTCCAGGCTTGGCACGCGATGCATCAGGGCGACCGGCCCGAAAATTTCCTCACGGAAGGCGGGCGCGGCTTCAGGAATGTCTTCGAGCATACCTGGCGCGAACCAATAGCCGCCTTCAAAGCCAGGCACCGTTGTCTTCTCAGCTCCAAAGACACGCTTGGCGCCCGCCTCGATGCTTTGCTCGACGAGGGTTACAACCTCTTCGAGGCCAGCCGGTGTTGCGAGGGGGCCGACATCGGTATCCTCCTCAAGCGGATCACCGATCTTGAGCGCCTGCATCGCCGCGGCCATTTTGTCACGGAAGGCATCATAAACCTCTGTGTGCACCAAAAACCGTTTCGCCGCGATACAGCTTTGGCCATTGTTCATGGTGCGGCCGACCACAGCTGCTTTCACCGCAGCGTCAAGGTCAGCGGACGGCATGACAATGAAGGGGTCAGAGCCGCCAAGCTCGAGCACGGACGGTTTGATCACTTCGCCAGCGGTTTTCCCCACCGCCGATCCTGCGGGACCTGAACCGGTCAGTGTGGCGCCGCGCACCCGTGGGTCGCGCAGGATGCTCTCGACCGCGCCCGAACCGATCAGCAGGGTTTGAAAACTCCCCTCAGGGAACCCGGCGGCGCGAATCACATCCTCAATGGCGAGCGCTGATTGAGGCACGTTGGAGGCGTGTTTCAAAAGGCCTGGATTACCCGCCATGAGCGCGGGCGCCGCGAATCGGAAGACCTGCCAGAAGGGGAAGTTCCACGGCATCACGGCCAAAACCGGGCCGAGCGGAAGATGCGCAACATAAGCGCGGCCATCGGCGATCTCGATTTCTTCATCAGCGAGGAAGCCAGGGCCGTGTTCTGCATAATAGCGGCAGACGCTCGCGCATTTGGCGACCTCGGCGCGGGCTGATGCTATGGTCTTCCCCATCTCTTGGGTCGCGGTGAAAGCCATTGCTTCTTGGCGTTCGTCCAAGAGATCGGCGAGCCGCAAAAGCGCAGCCGCGCGATCGCCGAGCGGCATGGCGCGCAGGCTGTCGACGGCTTCTTCTGCCGCGACAAGCGCTTGTTCGATGGCGTCAGCGCTGAACGGGGCAAACTCTTCAACAAGGGATCCGGTGGCGGGATTGGTGGTCGTGATGCTCATGACGGCTTCCTAACATGGAAGACATGGTACCGTCCGCCTGTTTCGTGCAGACGGATGTCATTATGACCTTGTGGGAACGTATCGCCGCTATCATCGATGCTGCCCGAGAGCGCACCCTTGGCGCTGTCATGGAGGCGATGGAGGAGCGCAAACGCAAACGCGACGCCGCCGTGTTTTCGATCGCACTGATCGGCTTGTCAGCGAAAATGGCGAAGGCCGATGGTATCGCGACCGAAGACGAGTTCGTGGCTTTTCTCGATTTCTTTTCCGTACCTGAGGGCGAGGAGTCGCGTGTGCGGATGGTCTATGACCTCGCTAAGGCGGACATCGCGGGGTTTGAAAGTTATGCGCGGCAGGTCGGCAGTCTTTTCAGCGGTGAGACGTCGGTGCTTGAGGACGTGCTCGACTGTTTATTCCACGTGGCGATGGCGGATGGGGTGTTTCACCCAGGCGAACTCCAACTTCTCGAGGTGGCCAAAGACGCCTTTCACATGAGTGATGCCTGTTTCCGGCGGGTGAAGGCGGCGCATGTCGGGCTTGATGATGACGATCCTTATGCGATCCTTGGTGTGGAGCCGGACATTGAAACCGAGGTCCTCAAATCAACCTACCGGGATCTTGTGAAACAGCACCATCCTGATGTGATGATCGCCCGCGGTGTCCCTGCCGAACTTCTTTCCATCGCTGAGCATCGGATGGCAGCGATCAACACCGCCTATGAAAAGGCGATGGAGGAAAGGTCCGCGGCGTGAGGTCTTACGATTTTTATCAAGTCGATGCGTTCACCGATCAACCGTTTGCTGGCAATCCAGCGGCGGTGATGATGCTTGATGCATGGTTGCCCGACAGTGCGATGACCAAGATCGCGGCTGAGCATAATCTGGCCGAGACCGCCTTTTTGGTGAAACGCGAGGCGGGGCATTATGATC
The DNA here is from genome assembly GCA_039818345.1 of Pseudomonadota bacterium. GTDB lineage: Bacteria > Pseudomonadota > Alphaproteobacteria > Caulobacterales > Parvularculaceae > Parvularcula. The sequence goes on from JBCBUC010000014.1 coordinate 74,281, forward strand.
TGCGGTGGTTCACACCGGCGGTGGAGGTCGCTCTCTGTGGGCATGCAACGCTTGCTTCCGCCCATGTACTTTATACTGAGCTTGGTGAAACATCGGAAAAGCTGACCTTTGAAACCAAGTCAGGTCCGCTGCATGTCGAGCAGCAAAGCGGCGGCTACACGCTCGACTTGCCAGCCGATCCGCCTAAGAGGATTGATTTGCATCCGGCGGTCGGTGAGGCCCTGGGCGCGGAGCCGTTGGAGCTTTATGCTGGCCAGATTTTTCTCTTGGCCGTGTACGGAACGGAAGGCGAGGTGCTAGATCTCACGCCGAGTCTTACGGCTGTTGCGCAACTCGGCCAATCAGGGATGATGGACGAAGTCTGTGTCACAGCGCGCGGGCAGACGGTCGATTTCGTCAGCAGGCTGTTTGCGCCATCGATTGGTATTCCCGAAGACCCTTTCACCGGTTCGACCCATGCTATGCTCACGCCTTTTTGGGCGGAGCGGTTGGGGAAAACAGAATTGACAGCCCATCAGGCAAGTGCCCGCGGCGGCGATGCGATTTGCTACTCCTCCGGCGACCGGGTTCTTTTGTTGGGGAACGCTGTGACCATGATCCGCGGCAAGATTTCTTTTTGAATTCGAACAAAAACGCCGCGGGTGAGCGTGATGCCGAGAAAGATCGTCAAAAGGCCGATCGCCTGGTTGGCTTCAAAGGCTTCAGCGAAAAAGAGGACACCTAAGAGAACAGAGACCACAGGCGCAACATAGGCACTGGTCGAAAGAAAGCTCGCGCCAGCGCGCCTCACCACCGTAACAACGCAAATTGCGATCAGCCCCGTTGGGCCAAGACCTAAGTAAGCGATGGCAACCCATCCTTCGCGCGTGATGGCGCCCCAATCGGCAAAGAACAAAGGCGGCGTGGTCATCACGGCCGCTGATATCATCATGGCGGTGGTGAAGCTCCGGACAGGGACTTCTGGCGCACGCCTCATCACAATGCCGGTGGTGGCGTATCCAAGGATCGCCAAAAAGAGGAGGCCCTGACCGTAAAGTGTTCCCTCTGCACCCGTGAGCGCCGCGGGGCCGATCAAGATCAACACCCCCAGGCTGCCAATAAGAACGCCGAGCACTGATCGCTTGGTTAAGGGTTCGCCGGCAAAGGCGGCCGCCGCCAGCACCGTGACCACCGGCAAGAACGACATAAAGATCCCGGCCATAATGGACGAGACCTCCTGCTGAGCCAGCGGGAAAAGGGTGAAGGGCAGCGCGTAGCCTGATGCCCCAGCAGCAGCGGCATATCCCCAGGCCACCCAATCTGATTTCGTCCGTAGAGAAAGAAGTGGCCGCCCGGTACCGAGCGTGAACACAACCAAAACAAGCGCGGCAAGCCACAGCCGCAACCCGGGGATGATCAGCGCGGGCGCGCCCTCGATCGCAACATTGATCGCGGCGGGTGCTGAGCCGCCCACAAAGGCGACGGCAGCCCACATCAACCAATCAGCGCGATTCGGATCGTTGGGGGGGACAGGACTTGAAGACATTGAAGAGGAACTAGTTCGCGATGGCCGCCTGAGCAAGCGGGTGCCGAGCGGCCTTGGGCTGTGGTAGAGCGACGTTTTAAGTCAATCGACTAGCGAGTGAAGCGATGAGATGTCTGATGATGTTGGCCGGCATGGCAGCGCTTCTGACAGCCTGTTCGCAAGCATCGCCTGAGAGCCCGGCGCCGTCCCCTGTCGTCAGTTCCGCCCCAATGAAAACGCCTTTAGCCAGTGATCCTGCGGTCATTGCGCAGCTTGAGGCCGACGTAGGTTATCTCGCCAGCGACGAACTCGGTGGCCGCGAGGCCGGTGAGCCAGGCTATGATCTTGCTGCAGAATATGTGGCAGAGCGATATCAGGCGCTTGGTTTAAAAGCTGTTGGAGATGATGGCAGCTATCTTCAGAACATCACCTTCCACGCCATTCAGTCAAATCTCTTGGGCGGAGCGATCGTCTCGATCAATGGCGGGGATGAGCAAGATTGGGAGCCAGGGGTTGATTACATCGGCGCGTCCATCGAGGCGTCGGCGGAGTTAAGCGATGTCCCTGTTGTTTTTGCCGGCTACGGATTGGTATCCGAGGCTCATGACCGGAACGACTACGCGGGCCTAGATGTGAAGGGTAAAATTGCCCTTCTCGTGATGGGAGCGCCCGACTTTCTTCCGTCGCAGGAACGAGCCCATTATTCCAGCGTGCAAAGCCAAGTTGCGTCGGAACACGGAGCAATAGGGATCATCCGTCTGCTGCCGCCAAGCTTTGAACAACAGCGTGTGACCTTCGCCGCTCTTGCCTCCCGCGTGGGGCGAGCAGAAAGCCTGCGTTGGGTGAGGCCAGATGGTGAAACCCATTCCAATGCGCCTAATCTGGTGGGCGGGCTGGTCATGGGCGAGGCGGGAGCCACCAAGCTGTTTGCCGCCATGGGCCGGGATTGGCAGGAGATCGCGTCGGCGGCCGAAACCGGAAAGGGTGTCATTGACGGGTTTGATACAGGTATCACCATCAGTATGCGGTTCGATAACACGATCCGTGACTTTGATAGCGCCAATGTCGTTGGGCTTGTTCCCGGTGCGGATCCCGCGTTAGCCGATGAGATCGTGGTGGTGATTGCCCATCTCGATCATGTTGGTGTGAACGGTGTCGGCGAGGATAAGATCCACAATGGTGCGATGGACAATGCCGTCGGTGTCGCGGCTATCCTAGAGGCGGCGCGGCAGATGGCTGATGATCGTCCGGCCCGGCCGGTGCTTTTCGCAGCCGTGACCGCCGAGGAAAAAGGGCTTTTAGGATCGGACTACCTGGCGCGGCATAACCCGGTGGCGGGTACGGACTATGTCGCGGCGATCAATCTTGATATGCCGGTCGTGACCTTTCCTTTCGAAGACCTCGTCGCTTTCGGCGCGGAGCGATCGAGCTTGGGATCCGTCGCCAAGAAGGCGACTTCTGCATTGGGCGTGACGCTTTCACCTGATCCCATGCCGGAACAGGGGTTTTTCACCCGGTCTGATCACTACAGTTTTGTCAAGCAGGGTGTGCCGTCGCTTTTTCTTGTAACCGGACCTGGTGGTCCCGGTGCGGAGGAGTTTCAAACCTTTCTTGCCACCCACTACCACAAGCCCTCCGATGAGGTGGATCTGGTGCTGTTTGATCAGCTTGAACGCTTTGCGGCGCTGAACGCCACGATCATTCGCGATGTGGCGAACATGACCGATCCTCCCCAATGGATGCCGGGCGACTTTTTTGGAACCGCCTTTGACGGGCCGATGGCAGGTGACTGAGTGATTGCGCAGCCGTCTTCTTGACGCGCATGATCCTCTGATTGCTGCTGTGCGGTTGGGCACAACCTGGGGTATGTGCAGAGACGGCGCTTCTCTTTCTGGCGGCGAACCCCTAGGGGCGTCCCTTGCGCAATGGAGATGATGACATGGCCCATGTGTCGGTGATCGGTGCCCAATGGGGTGACGAGGGCAAAGGCAAGATTGTGGATTGGCTCTCAGCCCGGGCGGATGTCGTCGCCCGTTTCCAAGGGGGCCATAACGCTGGGCATACATTGGTCATCGATGGGAAGGTCTATAAGCTCTCGCTGCTACCCTCAGGCATTGTCCGCGAGGGCAAGCTTTCCGTGATCGGCAACGGCGTGGTCATCGACCCCCTCGCCTTTCGCACCGAGGTTGAGTTGCTGGAGAGCCAAGGGGTGAAAATCAGCCCCGTGAACCTCGCTGTTGCGGAAAATGCCTGCTTGATTTTGCCGCTCCATGGCGAACTCGACCGTCTCCGTGAGGAAGCGGCGGGTAAAGGTAAAATTGGCACCACGGGACGAGGAATTGGTCCTGCCTATGAGGACAAGGTGGGACGCCGCGCCATTCGGGTTTCCGATCTTCACAACCTCGATGGGTTGAGCGCGCGGATTGAACGGCTTTTGACCCACCATAACGCGCTTCGGGTGGGTTTTGGCGCGGAGGCGCTCGATCAATCCTCTGTACTCGATACATTAAAAGTGGCGGCCGAACGCCTGTTGCCCTTTGCGACGCCTGTTTGGCAGTTGCTCGATGAAGCCCACAAAGCCGGTAAGCGGATTTTGTTTGAGGGCGCACAAGGCATGCTTCTCGATGTCGACCACGGCACTTATCCCTATGTCACCTCATCGAACACCGTGGCAGGCCAAGCCGCCACGGGAACGGGCCTTGGGATCGCAGGAGAGGCCTACGGCCTTGGCATCGTCAAAGCCTACACAACCCGTGTGGGCTCTGGTCCTTTCCCCACCGAGCTCGATAATGAGATTGGCCGGCATCTTGGTGAAAAGGGCCATGAGTTTGGTACTGTGACGGGTCGGGAACGGCGTTGTGGATGGTTCGATGCGGCGCTCGTGCGGCAGAGCCTCATGGTTGCTGGCATCGACGGTATCGCGCTTACCAAGCTCGACGTTCTCGATGGCATGGAGACCCTCGATGTCTGCGTTGGGTACGAGATCAACGGCGAAACCTATGACTATCTTCCCGCTTCGACGGAAGCGCAGGAGAACGCGGTGCCCATTTACGAGACCCTTTCGGGATGGGAGGGCTCGACCGCAGGCGCTCGCTCCTGGGCCGATCTGCCCGCGGAAGCTGTGAAATATGTTCGCCGAATTGAAGAACTGGTCGAGCGGCCGGTGGTTCTTTTGTCGACATCACCCGAGCGCGAAGATGTGATCCTGATGAAGGATCCCTTCGCGGCTTAGTAAAACGTCTAATGAGCCGTTTCAGCGCACCTTAACCCGTTCTTCTGCATAGTGATTGCAGAGTATTGGGGCATTTTAGGTGTTTGGGTCCTCCGCCACGCGCATGTCGGACGAGGAGCGCTTCCTTGGGTTCAAGGCAGCGGGGATCGCTCGACGCGAGCAAATGACCCTTCGTGCCATTGTCGCCGCTTTCGGTCTTGGCTTTGCCTTTCTCGAGATTGACGGCTGGATCCCGTTCGCGGCCACGGCCCTGATGATCGTGAGCCAGTTGCTCGACCGCACCGTTTGGCACAAATGCGTCCTCAGCCCCCCATCCCGCACATCGATTTCACGCGTCGAACGGGCGTTTGTCAGGTTTTCAGTCTCACAGGCATCATGGGTCTACGGATCGATTGCTGTGATCGCCTGGTCGACCGGGGTACCAGGTTTTCAAATTGCAGCCACCCTTTGGCTCGGCGGGACCATGCTGCATGCCGTGATGCATACCCACCATGAGAGGGGCGTGTTTCTCTCGAACTTTATCCCCTCCACCTTGCTTATGTTCACGTTGCCGTTTGTTCAGTTCATTGGCGCGCCATCGATCGATTGGATCCTGTTCATTGTCTTAGCCTGGGCCGTTACAACGTATACGGCTCATCTCGCTTTAGCCTTCACGGCTTATAATCGAAACAGCCATGCGCTGCGTCGCGCGCAATTGTCTGCAGAGGAGCGCCGCCGCGTTGCCGAGAGCGCTAGCCTTGCGAAGTCTCAATTCCTCGCCACCCTCAGCCATGAAATCCGGACACCAATGAATGGTATTATCGGGATGGCGCAGGCCTTGGAAACCGAAGACCTTTCGAAAGAAGCACGCGGACAGGTCGCAGTGATGCGGCAGGCCAGCGATCTCTTGATGGTCTTGCTCAACGATGTTCTTGACGCCTCAAAAATCGAAGCCGGTAAAATCGTGCTCGAGCACAAACCCTTCAGTCTCAAGTCTATTGTCGATCGCGTGACCCATCTCCACGCCGCAGAGGCCGAAAGCAAAGGCCTTGGTTTTGAGATGACCTTTGATGACAGTGTGCCTGACATGAGGATTGGCGATGAACACCGATTGGTGCAGGCGCTCCATAATCTCGCTGGCAACGCTATCAAGTTCACCAATGAAGGCCGCGTCCGCTTGACGGTGAGCGCGCCTGAAGCTGGCGGTGATGCCTTTGTCATCACCGTCGAGGACACAGGCATTGGTATGACCGAGGAGCAAACCTGCCGGGTGTTCCAACCGTTCACCCAGGCCGACAGCTCCACCACACGGTGCTACGGCGGCAGCGGACTGGGCCTGACCATCACCAAAGGGTTGATTGAGGCCATGGGCGGATCCATCAGCGTCTCCTCGACGCTGAACCGCGGCTCGACCTTCCGCATTTGGCTCGCGCTTAGCCAAAGCAACGCCCCAAACGCTGAAGAGGTCGCGCCGCAACCCCAAGCGGAGATCAAACAGCTCGATGGCTGTAAAGTCCTTGCGATTGACGACAACCCGGTCAACCTGGCGGTGCTTCGCTCGATGCTCGACCGCATGGGTGCTCGTTCGGTGACGGCGGACTCGGGCGCGGAAGGTCTTGAGCTTTATGCTGCGGATCAATTTGATCTTGTCCTGCTCGATATCTCGATGCCGCAGATGGACGGGATCGAGGTGCTGCGACGCCTCAAGGCCGATTATGATGAGACGGGGCTAGCGCCCGTCATCGCTGTATCCGCCCACGCGATGCCCGACGAAATCGAGGGTTATCTGGCCGAAGGCTTCGCGGCTTACGTGACCAAGCCGGTGCGGCTTGATGTCTTGCGCGACGCTGCAGGCTCAGCGCTGGCGGGCCAACCCCGCGACCCGCAGCTTTCCGCAGCTGGTTGATTGGACAAACACGGCCGCTGCGGCTATTTCTGCACAACTTGCCGAGGGGCACCCCATACGCGGGGTTGAGATGCACCCTTAGAACCTGATCCGGTTAAGACCGGCGGAGGAACGGCCATGCAGACCACCCCGCCCATGAGCGGTACACAGACTGTATCCATTGCGTCTCGCTTTTGCGGGCCGAAACAATCAGGCAATGGCGGCTACGTGGCCGGTCTGTTGGCCAAGTCGATTGATGGACCAGCAGAGATTCGCCTCCGCGCGAAGCCACCGCTTGAGCGCCTCCTGACGATTGCGAGCGACGGTGACGAGGCGGCGCTGCTCGATGGCGATATGATCGTGGCAACTGCGCGCCGCGCTTCGTTCACCGTCAACGTGCCGGAGGCGCCGTCCAAGGAGGCTCTGGATGAGGCGCGCTTGGCTTATCAAAGCTATTCGCACGTTCTTCCTCATTGCTTTGTCTGTGGACCGAAAAGGGCGCCGAATGATGGCCTCCGGATCTTTGCTGGCCCGGTTGACGGAACGTCAGTAAACGCAGATTTTTGGACGCCCGATGCGAGTCTGGGCGATGGGACGGGCTTGGTCGCGTCAGAGTTTCTTTGGGCGGCGCTTGATTGCCCATCAGCCTTTTCACTCCGTCTGACCGATCAGTTTATTCTCTTAGGTAGCCTAGCCGCGGACATTCGTCGCCGGCCGAAGGTTGGTGAACCTTTGATAGCGATGGGGTGGCCCCGTGAACAACCCGATGGCCGCAAGCGTCCCGCCTCGAGCGCGCTCATGACCCTTGATGGCGAGGTGATCGCTGTTGCCAACAGCATTTGGATCGATTTGAACGATGAGGCACTCATTCGTGTCCTGAAGGAGCAAAACCAATGAACAAACCCACCAAACAGTCGGATTTCGAAACGCCGAAGGTCACGACGGGCCCTTTGCCGAGCTCTTTCAAGCGTTATGTTCAGTCAGATCGGTTTGATGACGTGAAAGCGCCCGTCCGCGACATCATACTTCATCCGTCTTCTGGAGAAGCGCCTCTTCCTGTCTATGATCCATCAGGTCCGTACACAGAAGAGAACTTCGTTCCCGATGTCGAACAAGGCCTCCGCCCGGCGCGGTCTTCGTGGATCGCGCGGCGTGAACATGAAAGCTACACTGGCCGGGATGTGAAGCCTGAAGACAATGGCGGCGCCACCGGTGACTACCTAGCACGCGCCTTCCCTAACGTGCCGCAGCCCAAGCGATACACTGGCAAGGTTCGTACACAGCTAGAGGCCGCGCGGGCGGGTATCATCACCGAGGAAATGGAATACATCGCGATCCGCGAGAATCTCGGCCGGAAAGTCGCCGCTGACGGCGCAAGTCTCCGTGCCGCCGACGGTGAGAGCTTCGGTGCAAGCGTGCCTGAGTTCGTCACGCCAGAATTTGTCCGTGACGAGGTGGCGCAAGGCCGGGCCGTCATCCCCGTCAACATCAACCATCCCGAAGCTGAACCTATGATCATTGGCCGGAATTTCCTGGTTAAGATCAATGCTAATATCGGTAATTCGGCTGTGACCTCGTCAGTGGAAGAGGAGGTCGACAAAATGGTCTGGGCCACCCGTTGGGGCGCGGACACGGTGATGGATCTTTCCACCGGCAAGAACATTCACAACACCCGCGAATGGATCCTACGCAATTCGCCTGTCCCGATTGGGACCGTGCCGATTTACCAGGCCCTCGAAAAAGTGAATGGCGTGGCGGAAGACCTCACTTGGGAAGTCTATCGCGATACGTTGATTGAACAGTGCGAACAGGGCGTCGATTATTTCACCGTGCACGCCGGTGTGCGCCTGCCTTATATCCATCTGACGGCGGATCGTATGACGGGCATTGTCTCGCGCGGCGGTTCGATCATGGCGAAATGGTGCCTGGCGCATCACAAAGAGAGTTTCCTCTACACGCATTTTGCGGAGATCTGCCAGATCATGCGCGATTATGACGTCACCTTCTCTTTAGGTGATGGTCTGCGTCCCGGGTCGATCGCCGATGCCAATGACCGCGCGCAGTTTGCTGAACTTGAGACACTTGGTGAGCTGACGAAAATCGCGTGGGACCACGGTGTCCAGGTGATGATCGAAGGCCCCGGCCACGTGCCGATGCATAAGATCAAGGAAAACATGGACAAACAGCTGCGGGAGTGCGGTGAGGCGCCGTTCTACACCCTTGGGCCACTGACCACGGACATTGCGCCGGGCTATGATCACATCACATCAGGCATTGGCGCGGCGATGATCGGTTGGTTCGGCACAGCGATGCTTTGTTATGTAACGCCTAAGGAGCATTTGGGCTTGCCGAACCGGGATGATGTGAAGGTCGGTGTGGTGACCTATAAGCTCGCGGCGCATGCGGCGGACCTCGCAAAAGGGCACCCGGCGGCGAAGCTGCGGGACGATGCGCTTTCACGGGCGCGGTTTGAGTTCCGGTGGGAGGATCAGTTCAACCTCTCCCTCGACCCTGAAACGGCGCGGGATTTCCACGATCAAACCCTGCCGAAAGAGGCGCACAAGACCGCCCATTTCTGCTCCATGTGCGGCCCCAAATTCTGCAGCATGAAGATCACCCAAGACGTCCGCGACTATGCCGGCGGCCTCAGCGACAACGAAAAAGCCGACCTCGAACGGATGTCCGATGCCGAGCGGGAGAAGGGCATGAAAGAGATGAGCCAGCTGTATCGCGACAAGGGCGATAAGCTTTACGTGGATGTGGAGTAGTTGATAGCCGTCGGATGAAACGTTAACCCGTCATCCCGTTTTCATTCGATGGCTGTTCATCAGTGACAGTTTCGTCGCTGACTGCATCGCAGAACCAAAGCTCGACGCGCCGATTGCTTACGCCCTCTATAACTGAAGGTTCGGCAGGAAATTCTCCGTAAGAAACGGGAATAATGGCTGTTGCTGCTTTCGATGAATCGACCAGCTTGTCGAGCGCTGTCATGACGCTGGTAACGCGCTCGTTAGCGAGCTGATAGTTTTGCTCCGCTCCGCCGGGTGGTGTCGCCTTACCACGAATAACCGCGATTTTCAGATCTTTCTGGTTACGCTCTAACGCGCTTGCCATCGCATAAAGGCTTTGCGTTCGATCGTTCATCTCACACATTTGGCTTGAAGACCCAGTCGTCAGGGTCTCTGTGCCTTTGTATCGGGCGAAACAACCGACAGAGATTGGCGGCAAAGTTGAATCACCGGGGCCAAATTCAACGAGGGTCTGTCTTTCGTGGGCTTGTCCAAGACGGCAAGTTGAAAGATCTTTTGAATCGACTAATCCAAAAAGCTTGTCTTTGCGTATCGGTAGGACGGCCTCTTTAGTTCGTATGGTTGTTGGTTTGACAGATAGGAATAAATCGGACCCCTTATCTTTTCTGAAGTCATCTACTTCCTTCCCATGTATCAAAAGATCTTCAATTTTATCATAATAAATGATTCGCTGTATTCGTGTCTCGGGAACAATCATGATCTTTTGACGTGAATTCATAAAAATAGAAAAGCGTGAAAAAGAAAATAAGTGGACTGTATAAAATAAGGTATCGTCCTCAAGTATGAGGCGCGAAAATGTGGAGCCTTTATTTGGTTCAAAAGCACTAAATAACCAGTCTATTGATTCGGTAAAGAAAAAAGTACTGGAAGAAAAATCATCGTTATTATTTAGGCGACGAATAGAGGCGCATTTATTATTATCATTATTGCAAATAGTATTCTCGGATTTGCGATTTATTTTTTTAACTTTATATTGGGAATTCCTTCTCGTGCTATAGTTTACTTTCTCATCGCTGCATTTTTTATCCTCAACTTCTTTGTTAGTAACAGAA
>JBCBUC010000015.1:0-82426 GCA_039818345.1 Pseudomonadota bacterium
GGTTACCGACTGGCAGGGGGGGCCACTGCGTGACACCCAACACTCCGTCCAGGCCATTGTTGCAGCAACAACCCCATTAGCTGAGGCAGCTTCACGCAGTGGCCCCCCCTGCCAGTCGGTAACCGTACCGCCGGCTGCCTCGACGATAGGAACGGCTGCGGCGATGTCATGCCAATGAAGCCCCGCTTCAACCACGAGATCCAACTCGCCGCTGGCGACCAAGCCGACGCCATAATTATCGAGGCCTTGCCGCGTCACTCGGCACTCGTTAGCGACACGAGCGACGGCCTCTGCTTCTGCTTCGGAGAGGTATTCCCCTGCGCGCATGTCGGTGACCATCAGACGCGCGTCACCAATTGCTTCGCAACCTGATGTTTGCGGTCCCAGCGGTTCCGTGACATCGAGCGTGTGGTTATCACCGCGGCTGTATCCCACCCACCGCTCCTTCAAAAACGGTTGATCGATCACGCCAAGGATCGGGATGTTGTCTTCTTCAAGGGCGATCAGCGTCGTCCACACCGGGATACCGCAGATAAAAGCGCGCGTTCCGTCGACCGGATCAATCACCCAACGGTGAAGGCCGTCACCTTTCTTGTTGCCAAATTCTTCGCCGCTGATGCCATGGTCAGGAAAGCGCTCTTCGATCAGGGATCTGATCACCTGTTCGGCTTTTTTGTCGGCTTCGGTTACTGGATCGAATCCTTCGGTGAGCTTGTTGGTGACGCTCGTCCCAGCGCGAAAACGGGGAAGCGTTTCTTGCGCGGCGGCGTCAGCCAGGTCATGGGCGAAGGCGAGAAGGGCGTTGCTGTCCATGGCGTGGGCCTAGCGATCCGAGCGCTGAAAAAACAAGACCCCGCGCTGCGGGTTTCCGCGCGCGGGGTCTGTCCCCTCATGCCGTTGCGAGACGAAACCGCCTACGCTCGGCTGCCCAGCGACGACTTAAACGGCTGCGTCCGCCAAAGTCTTCGCAAGATCGAGAAGGCGCCGACGTGGGCCTTCTTTAAGATTGTAGTAGGCCCGAACGAGGTCGAGCGTTTCTTTCTGTTGGAACACCTCAGGAGCGATCCCAAGCGCGCCATTGCGCGATGCAACTTCGTGGCCAGCTCGCTGCTCGTCGGTCAGGCCTTCAAAGAAATGAGAAACAGAGACATCAAGTGCACCGGCGATCACCCAAAGGCGTGATGCCGAAATGCGGTTGGCACCGCTTTCGTATTTTTGAATCTGCTGGAACTTGATCCCGACAGCGTCGGCCAGTTTCTGTTGGGTCATCCCGAGAAGACAGCGGCGCTGGCGAAGGCGCTGTCCGACGTGAAGATCGACCTGATGCGGCATGAATCGCCTCCCAAACGTTTATTCGGGAGGAGCAATTCAAGCGGCGTGCCACTGCTGATTGCGAGATCGAGAATAAGGCGATTTTGTGGCGATTTTCCCCCGGTGCCAGATCAAGTCGCGTCGGTGAACTAATTGAAATATCATTAAAATAAATCTTGTGCGAGCGAGGTTTTGGCAGCGATACAAATATCATGTGAAACGATTCACGCCATGTTTGGTCATGGTTACGCCGTATTCTCGCCATATTCTTAAAATGAAACACGCCATCGTCCCGAAATGGTGCAGCTTTTACAGGTGGGCCCAAGGCAAAGACTTTGCAGGCTATCGCGTGATCGGTGTAATCGCCCGCGTTCATTCTGCTGACGTTCTTCAACCCCCTGTTGAACCCTCAGCAGATCGGGCGGCGTGGGCCTCATTCCCATAGTGGGACAGGCTGCCGGGTCGCCAATCAAGCCACCCGCGAAACTGTTTCAGTTCGAAACAGCTGTGCCAGTTTGAGACAGTCTCGGCAGCGCAGGCCTGGCTTTAGGGTTCAACGATATTGAACCAAAAATTGGGCGTTTCGAGACTGTCGAACATATCCGAAAGGGCGCCCCTGTCGCCCTCGAGTGTCATCCGCCCCGTGACCACCAGTTGAAGGGGCCGTACGTCCCTCGTGATCAAGCGGTCGAAATCGAGCCGCGTCATCGTCACCGATGTCAGTGGTTCATCAGCTGCGCCGGCACGCGGGACAATGACGGCATTCGTGACCAAAAGAGTGATGGTCTCTTCTGTGTCAGTGAAATTGAATTGCAGCGCAAAAGGATCACGGTCGAGCTTGGTGGGATCATAGCGCGCTGCGAGGGCGTCGAAGAGTTCAAGGCTCGGCACAGCGCTCAAGAAGTCGCTGCTGGCAGAATCGAGTGGTTCAAGGTCGGGCGCTCCATGGCGCAGTTCGTGGGCGGCGGTGAGAAAGTAGCTGCGCCAAGCGCCACTTTCGGCTTGGAACCCCAATTGTTCGTAGGCGGCGGCGAGCCATTGGCGCGCGTCGCTGTTGTCGGGTTCTGCAAAAACGAGATGATTAAGAAGTTCCGCGACCCAGCGGTAATCTCCCTGTGCAAACGAAGCTTGAGCAAGGCCCAACACCTGGTCGGCGCCCCCCATCGCGCGAATATAGCGTGCTGCCGTTTGGGTGCGCGGCAGAGCATAATAATCCGCAGGCACACCGCTCCACCACCCGAAATAATGTTGGTACACTGCTTTTGAGTTATGATTGAGCGTGCCATAATACCCGCGGGTGTCGAACCACTCCGACTGGAAAACGGTTTCGCCGATGGCTTCTGCCGCTTCGGTTTGGGATGCGCCGGAATTGGCGTACCGCAGTGTCTGGTCGTGGATATACCGATAGATATCTCGTTGTCGGCTCAGCAGCTTGATAACGTTCTCTGTGCCCCATGTCGGCCAATGGTGACTTGCAAACACCAGATCGCTTTTGTCGCCATAGCTGTCGAGCAGCTCGTCAATCGATCGGCTCCAGGCGCGAGCGTCGCGGACCTTCGCACCGCGCGGCGTTAAGATGTTGTGGAGCGTCGCAGTGACCACCTCTGCGGTACAGAGGGCGCGCTTTTCAGGCAGATAGAACATGAACTCGGCTGGTGCTTCGGTGCCAGCGGCATCGATAAACTCAAACACCACGCCATCGATGGTGTGCGGTGTTCCATCGCCATAAATTTCTTCCGTTGGCAGAAGAAGACTAATGGTCCCGTCGGGCAGTCCTGGGCCGAGGCCAGAGCCGACATGGGCGTGTGCAGATCGTTCAATTGTGTTGCCAAACATGAGACTCGCGCGCCGGCCCATATGGGTTCCTGCGAGCAGGTTCTCCGCCACAGCGCTCTCAGAAAACCCAATCGGTGCCAGGATCGGTATCGGCCGCGTGGCGAGCTCTTCATCGTCGATGATGCCGCGCGCGCCGCCAAAATGATCGACATGGGAATGGGTGTAGATCATCGCTGACACGGGCCGGTCGCCCAGCGTGTCGTTGACAAGCTTGAGTGCGGCGGCAGCGGTCTCAACCGCCGTGAGCGGATCAACAATGATCCATCCAGTCTCCCCCGCGATCACGCTCATCACCGCAAGGTCATAGCCGCGCACCTGATAAATGCCGTCCATCACTTCAAAAAGCCCGTGTTTAGCGGCCAGTTGTGACTGTCTCCAGAGCGAGGGATTGACCGTGTCAGGAGCGTCTTGGGCAAGAAAATCGAATTGGGGAATGGACCAAGCAATCTCGCCGTCGTCGTTCCGGATGGCGTCGGCCTCAATGGCGGCCAGAAACCCGCGCGACGCATCGTCGTAGTCGGACGTTTCATTGAGCGGCAGGCGTTCTGCGAGAGCCACGTTCATCGCTTTGGTGGCGGCGGTCGCTGTGCCGGGCGGCGGCAGTTGGCCTACGATATCCTCGATGGGGGTCGGGGCCGGGGCGACCGGCTGAGGTTCTGCTCTTTCTTCAGGGGCACAGGCTGCAAGCCCAAACAAAAGCAGGGTCGGGGCGGCGAACAACTTCTGCCAAACAGTCACGGCCAGATCCTCCGATGATCTTATGGTTTTGGCCATGATGACGCGGACCGGGGCTCTCGACCAGTCCCTGTCTCTTCGCGGTTGATAAGGCTGAGTTATGCGCTGGCGGCTGCCACAGCTTCTTTGTGCATGCGCGCCTCTTCGACATAGAACGCAGCGCCCATGAGCGCCATTTTGTCTTCGCCTTCGCGCAAGTCGCGTAGTTTTTTGGCGGGCATGCCGCCCCATAGCTCTCCTGAAGGCAATCGTTTGCGTGCGGAAAGGAACGCACCGGCGCCAAGAAACGCGCCGGTTTCGACCACCGCGCCGTCAAGCACCGTGGCACACATGCCAACAAACCCACCACTTTCAATGGTGCAGCCATGCAGCATGCAGCGGTGACCGACGAGCACATCATCGCCGATCAGGGCCGGCGTGCCGCCCCGATCTTCTCCATCGACATGGATAATCGTGCCGTCCTGCACGTTGCTCCGGGCACCAACGACGATTTTATGGGTGTCGCCGCGCAACACACAGCCATACCAAACCGATGCATCCGGACCAATATCGACATCGCCAATGATGATGGCACCCGGCGCAATGAAGGCGCTGTCGTGGATCTTTGGTGTTTTCCCCTCAAAGGGCAGAATAAGTGGTGTCATGTTTCGTCGCTAACTGTTTCGGCGTCATCGTCGTCGACACCGTATTCAAAAATCTCGTCGACCGGGCAACTTTGGACAGAGAGCGGGTTGCGCGAGGGGCGCACCTCATCGGAGAGAAAAATCAGGTCTGTGTCATTGACGCAACCGGAGGTCGTAAAGCGCGACGTGAGCCCGATGCGCTGCGCACGATTGGCGATGTTGCATGGGCCGCGGAACGTCACGAGAAACTGGTCATTGACGCCGCGGGTAAGAATGATCCCCTCGCCACTGTCCCACTCTCTGAAACCATTGATCGTGTTGCGAAAACAAATTCGATCGGTGGGTTCCCCGACCAGAGGATCAGCGGAAGGATCCGCCTTGTCGGTCGCCTCGTTGGAGCTTGCACAGGCGGCGAACGCAATGATCGCCGATAAGCTGTAGACAAGGTTGGATCGTCTCATCGGCAGCGCCTCCCGGAAAACGTGCGGGAAGTATGGCGAATGACACAGGACAGATCCAGGCCATGATCCGTTACAGTGTTTCAGTGGACGCTTGTCACCGAACCGCTGCTGTGCGACTTGATTACCTCGCCGGTGGGCTCCGGTTGGGGAGGCCAGATTGCTGGAATTAGACGCTTGGGCGAGCCCTTTGTTAGGCTCGCCGGCTGTTGCTGCGAGTCTTCTTGCAGCAATGATGGCGTCTGTTGGCATTTTGACGGTCAGCCTCACCCGCGACTGGGCGCAGCGCAACCGTCCTTACTTTGCGGCTTTTGCGTCCGGCGTGATGCTGAGCACGGCTATTTTTCTGCTGCCGGAGGCATTTGGCGGTCACGAGATGGCGTCGATTGCCACTTTATGCGGTTACTTCACGTTGTTCGTGCTGGGGCGTTTCGCGCGCCGTCCGGAGGGGCGTGCCATTGCAGCGTTTTTCGCAATTTCGATGCACAGCACCCTTGATGGGTTTGAGTACACGCTTCTGTTCGCGGCGAGTGAGATTGCAGGGTTGCTGGGTTCAGCAGGACTGATCATCCACGAGTTCGCCGAAGGGGTGGTGCTGTTTTTGATCCTGCGGACTGGCGGTTTCAGCAAAGCGTTGGCGATCCCTCTTGCGCTGCTCGGTGCGGCGTTGACTACGCCGTTGGGCGCTGTCTTGACGGTGACCTTCCTACCCGAGGTCGATAGCGGCACGTTTTCTTTGCTGTTGGCCTATGCTGCTGGGGCGCTTTTGTTTGTGGGGGCGAGCCAGCTTCCTGAAGAGTTTGGCGAGCTGTCGTTTCGTTCCACCATTATGACTTATGCGATCGGTGCCATTGGTGCTGTCTTCCTCTTATGGTCGACGCACAACCATAGCGGCGAGGATCATGATCATGGGCACGCCGTGCACGATCATCACCACGGCGACCATGGGCTCCATCAAGGCGATCATGACGAGGACCAAGCTCACCATGATGATCACGATCATTAGAGAAGATGCTGACGGGCGTCCCATGTGAGGGCAGGGCAACCCGGGGAAGCGGAACGCCCGTCAGTCTTTGGTTCGAGACATCCAAGCCGCCCTTGGGAGAGAGCATGGAGGCGGCCGCTAGGTGAGGGAAGGATCAGCCCCGAACAACTCCACCATAGGTTGCAAATCCTAAAGATGGCGTAAACCCCCGCGTACTATCGCGTGCATAACTTTCCGATTAGGGGTGCTCGATGGTTTCACATGGTCCAGCACTGGTGTTGTTCTCAGGCGGTCAGGATTCCGCGACCTGCTTGGCGTGGGCGCTCGATCGCTATGAGGCGGTGGAGACAGTGGGTTTCACCTATGGGCAGCGCCACGACGTCGAGATGGACGCGCGCCAACACGTCCGCTCGGCCATTGCCGATGCTTTTCCCGCATGGGGCGCCAAACTTGGGCCCGACACGGTCGTTGATCTTCGCTTCCTCAGCGACTTGGGCGAGACAGGTATGACGGCCGACGTTGCGATCAAAATCGAAGACAACGGGCTGCCGAATACATTTGTTCCCGGGCGGAATTTAGCATTCCTTGTGGCGGCGGGGGCGCTTGCTTATCGACGGGGCGCCGTCGCGCTGGTTGGCGGAATGTGCGAAACGGATTACTCGGGCTATCCTGACTGCCGAGACGCCGCAATCCAGGCGCAGGCTCAAGCCCTCAGTCTAGGGATGGATCAGTCCTTTGTCGTCGAAACACCGCTGATGCATTTGAGCAAGGCGGCGACATGGACCTTGGCCGACACGTTGGGCGGTACGGCGCTGACTGCGATTATCGAAGAAGAGACGCACACGTGTTATCTTGGTGATCGCGAGCACCGCCACCCTTGGGGGTATGGCTGCGGCCAATGCCCAGCCTGTGAGCTGCGGGCCGCTGGCTACGAAGCCTGGCGGGCATCATTGTGAGCTATGCCGTCAAGGAAACCTACCTGACCCTCCAAGGCGAGGGCGCACAAACCGGGCGAGCCGCTGTCTTCTTGCGGTTTGCCGGCTGTAATTTGTGGTCGGGCCGTGACGAGGATCGGGTCGGAGCGATCTGTCAGTTTTGCGATACAGATTTTGTCGGCACGGACGGTGAGGGTGGCGGGCGGTTCGCCCATGCCCAAGGCTTAGCAAGTCATGTCGCGTCATTTTGGCCCGGCGGAGGGCAACCTTATGTCATTTGCACGGGCGGTGAGCCGGCTTTGCAGCTTGACGATGATCTCGTTGATGCTCTTCATAAGGAGGGGTTTGAGATTGGGATCGAAACCAATGGCACGCTCGCTCTACCGCAGGGGGTCGACTGGATTTGTGTCAGCCCCAAGGCGGATACAGATATCGTCATCCAATCCGGCAACGAATTAAAGTTAGTCTATCCGCAAGAGGGGGTCGACCCCGCTCGCTTTTCTACGCTCGATTTCGATCATTTTTTCCTACAGCCCATGGATAATGATCTGCAAGCAGAGAATATAGCGGCAACGGCCGACTATTGCCGACGTCACCCCGCTTGGCGCCTGTCACTGCAGACGCACAAGCTCATCGGTCTGCCGTAGGGCGTTCGATCTTAGAATAGTGAGGCCAAGTTCCGTGCTGATTGATCGAAAAACCGATCAGCGGTTTCCCAAACACCTGTTGGCAAGAACCCACGCTCATTCAGGACGCGGTCATTGGTGCGATCGGAAAGCGTTCCTAAGCTCTCTCCGTCAACGGAGAACTCAAACGTCGCAGCACCATCGCCGACCGCAAA
The DNA here is from genome assembly GCA_039818345.1 of Pseudomonadota bacterium. Lineage (GTDB taxonomy): Bacteria > Pseudomonadota > Alphaproteobacteria > Caulobacterales > Parvularculaceae > Parvularcula. The sequence goes on from JBCBUC010000015.1 coordinate 7,725, forward strand.
CACCCGGGTGATCCCCGGATAGATCCGACCAGCGCGGGTCAGGTCGGGGCGGTTGGCTTCTAACGCTGTCACCACAGGGGTGATGACAAGAACGCCGGGTCCTGCGGCATCCACCAAGGTGACTTTATCGGCCAACTCATTCTTCAACTCATCGTCGAAATCAGCCAGCTTCCGGACAATATCGGCCTCATCCAGTGGCTGCTCGGCCTCATTCGGACGAAACCGCGTCAGCTTTGTTTGTTCCATGACGTCGTCACTGGCAACGGAGGGGACCAGGTACACCGTGTCGTAAGCTGTAAAATCGCTCAGGCCGCCAATTTCAACCGTATCAAAACGATCAAGGCGAGGCCCATCGGTTGTGGCGCAAGCGGCCACAAGGGCGAGAGCGAGGGCAGAAACATAGCGGCGCATTGGATTTCCTCCGTTGGCTGTGGATGACCTTTAAGTCGTTTAATTGACCACGCGGTGACCGCGACCTCTCATGCAGTTGCGGACGACACTGTTCGAATTGTTGTTCTTCCTCACGGCGCCTTGAACAGCGCCAACGCCAGCGCCAGCTGCTGCGCCGTCGCCGAGATTGCCATCAACCGATCCAACAATCCCGCCGATGGCTGCGCCCACGGCCGCGCCGCTAAGGATATCGCGGTTTTGGCTGCTGGCCTGGGCCGCCAAGGCGCGGCAGTCCTCGAGATCTGCATAATACTGCGCGTCCTGCGGGCCATCGACGACCGGCTGGTAGGTGGTGCAGGCCCCTAGCGCCACAAGTGCTGCTACGCCCAAGATTTTTGTGTTCATCACTTCATCCCTCCTCTTGGCTGGCTGACCTGCCAGCACGGTTGGATTGACGGTAAACACTCGGTCCTGGAATTCAATTCGCTTACCCGCGGAGAAAAGTTTCCATCCCCTGGCGGGCGAGGGCATCGGCCGCCTCATTGCCCTCATGACCGGCGTGGCCTTTCACCCAAGCCCACGTCACCATGCGTTTTTCGGCAAGCGCATCAAGGGTTTGCCAGAGATCCTGGTTCTTCACGGGCTTTTTGGCGGCGGTTTTCCAACCGTTGCGTTTCCAGCCATGGATCCAGGTTTCCACACCATTTTTAACATATTGGCTGTCGGTGGTGACGGTCAGGGGCTCATCTTTTGGGGCTTCTTCAAGCGCCCTGATCGCCGCCATGAGTTCCATGCGGTTGTTGGTGGTTTCCGCTTCGCCGCCGCAAAACTCTTGGCGTTCTTGGCCATTGATCATCAAGACGCCCCATCCGCCAGGGCCTGGATTGCCTGAACAGGCACCGTCTGTGTACGCCTCTATCATTGCTGCTCCATCATCGCCCGGTGGTGATGCCTGACGAGGCGAAGCCAGGGAAGCGGATCTTTTCCCACATAAACGGCGCTTTCAGGCGGGAAAAGCTTATCCACCGCGCGGGTCAAAAAGATCCGAAGCGCACTCGCGCAGAGGAAGAGGGGGAGCGATGCTTGATCGTCTGCACCCAGAGGGCGGACGGCGCTGTATCCTTCACGAACAGCTTCGGCATTCGCAAAGTCGAGCTTACGATCCTCAAGCGTGTAAGCATTCATGCTCATGGCGAGGTCATAGGCAAGAAAATCAGTACACGCGAAATAAAAATCGATCAGGCCCGAAGGCTCGCCTTGGTTGAGAAGCAGATTGTCAGGGAAAAGGTCGGCGTGGATTGTCGCCTTCTCGCCTGACTGTGGCCAGTGCGCGGCAAGATCGTCGATGACCTTCTCAATCTCCGCGGCAACGCCTTGCCCCAACTCGTCAAAGCGTGCGCCAGCTTTGGCGGCGAGTTCCTGCCACATGGCCATGCCCATGCTATTGGGCCGGGTCGGCACGAAATCGTGAGTGGCCTGATGAAATTGAGCCAAACACATCCCAGCGCGGCGGGCATCATCGGGGCCAGGCACCATGTTCGGCCGACCAGGCATGAACTCGATCAGCGCCGCGGCCTTGCCTTTGATCGTTGACAGATAAGCGCCGTCGGCCGTTCGGATGGGCCGCGCGGTGGGCACGTCGGCAGAGGCCGCATGATCCATCAGTCCAAGGAAATAAGGCAGATCGTCACGATCGACCCGCGCCTCATAAATCGTGAGGATGTAGGGGGTGCCGCCAACCTGCACTTTATAGTTGGTGTTCTCGATACCCTCCGCGATGCCGGTCACGGCCTCGGGCGCAGAAAGCCCATAAGCTTTCAAGAAGAGCGCGACGTCTTCTTTCGTAACTTCGGTGAACACCGCCATGGGCGCGGTTTAAACCAGTTCGCGGGGGAGCTTGAACTCGACATCCTCGCGGGTGGTTTCAATCTCTTCGATGCGTAGAGGATAACGCTGCCGGAAGCCCTCAATCACGCCCTGCACAGCGCTTTCAGGCGCGGACGCGCCTGCGGTGAGGGCGACGATGCGAGGCGCTAGTTTTTCGACCATGTCCCAATCGATGGCGTCGACATCCTCGATCAGCCGACCAACGGGGCAACCCGCGCGCGAACCCACCTCGACCAAGCGAAGCGAGTTTGACGAGGTCGGAGAACCCACAACCAACAACAGGTCAGCCTCAGGAGCGATGGCTTTGACCGCGTCTTGCCTGTTGGTGGTGGCGTAACAGATGTCGTCCTTGTGCGGCACCCAGATATCGGGGAAGCGGCGGCGGAGGACGCCGACAATCTCAATGGTGTCGTCAACGGAAAGCGTGGTCTGGGTCACATAAGCAAGCTGTTGGCCTGCTGGCGGCTCAAATGTCTCAGCGTCTTCCGCGGTCTCGATTAGGCTCATGGCATCGGCGGGCAACTGACCCATCGTGCCCTCGACTTCGGGGTGACCGGCGTGGCCAATCAAAAGAACATGCGCACCCCGCGACGCGTGGCGCTCAGTCTCAATATGCACCTTGGAGACAAGCGGGCAGGTGGCATCAAGATATGTGAGTTGCCGCGCTTCAGCCTCGGCGGGCACAGACTTCGGCACACCATGGGCCGAGAAGAGCACCGGGCGGTCATCGGGGACGTCTTTCAATTCATCGACGAAAACGGCGCCAAGTTTCCTGAGGCGCGCCACCACGGTCTCGTTATGGACGATCTCATGGCGCACATAGACCGGTGCGCCGAAGCGTTCGATCGCTTTTTCGACCATTTCAATGGCTCGATCGACGCCAGCGCAAAATCCGCGCGGGGCAGCCATTCGAATGGTGACGGTGTTTTCAGGGCTCATTGGCGTTGCCAGGGTTCGCGAGTAGGCGCTGGTGACCTATAGGAAACAGACTTAGGGGGCTACAGCCTTTCTTCCACGCGTTTCGGAGTTTCACCCATGCGTCCTGCCGCCGCTCTTTTGTTGATCGCCGCATTGTTGGCTGGCTGTTCAACCAGCAGTTTCTCGGATGAACCCAATGCGGGTCCCTGCCCGAAAGTCTTTGCGCTTGAGGAGGCGTCTCGTTTTATCGAGTTCAATGGCGACGAGCGGACCTTAGAGACCGTCGCTTTTTCAGGGGAAATCAATGATGTGCGGGCGTCATGCCGGTACTATGGAGATTTGCCGATCCGCAACGAAATCGAGATCGAGATGGAAATCGGCCGGGGCCCCGCGGCCGAAGAGGCCGTTTATGAGCTCACCTATTTTGTCGCAGTCACGAGGACCGATCGCGACCTCATCGCCAAGGAAGAATTCACCGTTCCGGTGCGTTTTCGGCGCAACCAGCGCGTTGTGTCGCTGCAAGAGGAAATCAAGCGGGTGGTGATTCCCCGTCGCGACGCCGGCACGGCGGGCGGGAACTTTGAGATCGCCGTCGGGTTTGCGCTGTCGCGGCGTCAGACGGTCTTTAACCGCTCGGGCACAAGCCTGAAGTTCCCGGAGGCCTAAATGCGGTCTTTGGCGGAACGATTAAGCGAAACGGTGGGAGCCGCGTTCGCTGCGGAAGGGCTCGACCCAAGTCTTGGCCAAGTTCGGGTTTCTGATCGTCCCGATCTCGCGCCGTTCCAATGCAATGGTGCCTTGGCCGCCGCCAAGGCCGCCAAGCAGAACCCGCGTCAACTCGCTGATACGCTCGCCAAGCGGTTGGCTGATGACCCGGCGCTCGACGAGGTGACCCTCGCTGGCCCCGGATTTCTGAATTTAACGCCCGCGGTGACCCTGCTTGAGAGCATGGCCGCTGAGCTGCAGGCGTCGGTCAACCATGGCGCCTGGACCAATCCGCATCCTGAAAAGATATTGCTCGACTATGGCGGCCCTAATGTCGCCAAGCCTCTGCATGTCGGTCACTTGCGCAGCGCCATCATCGGCGAGAGTCTCAAACGCATCATGCGGTCCGCGGGCGATGATGCGGTTGGTGATATTCATCTCGGTGATTGGGGCCTTCAGATGGGGCAGCTGATCACAGAAATGGCGCTGCGTTTTCCGCAGCTGCCTTACTTCGATCCGCAGATCACGGATGGCTATCCTGTCGATAGCCCCGTCACGGTTGACGAACTGGCAGAGATTTATCCTGCCGCCTCCGCCGCTTGCAAAGAAGATCCAGAACGAATGGCGGCGGCTCAAGTCGCCACAGCCGAGCTGCAAGCGGGACGTCCAGGTTATCGCGCCCTATGGCAGCATTTTGTCCAAGTGAGCCAGGATGCGCTCGAACGGGATTACCGTGCGCTCGATGTGACGTTTGAACTATGGCGCGGTGAGGCCAGCGTGCATGATCGGATCGAGCCGGTCACACAAGCACTCCGAGACAAGGGGCTTCTTGCTCTCTCCGATGGTGCTGAGGTCGTGCATGTGGCGCGCGATGGGGATAAAAAAGACATCCCGCCACTCCTGATGGTGAAATCGAACGGATCGGTCGGTTATGGCTCGACCGATTTAGCGACGATTGATGAGCGTGCCTCAGAAGGTTTTGATCGCTGCGTCTATGTCGTCGACAAACGCCAGTCTGAGCACTTTGTCCAAGTTTTTCGGGCTGCTGATCAACTCGGCCTGATGACTGAGGACCAGCTCGAGCATGCTGGCTTCGGCACGATGAACGGCAAAGACGGCCGGCCCTTTAAAACCCGCGAGGGCGGCGTGCTTCGTCTGTCCGATCTTCTGCAGATGGTCATCAGCAAAGCCGAAGAGCGCGTGGCCGAGGGCGACGTCGCGGCTGGTCAAAGCGAGGCGGAGCGGCAGGAAATCGCGCGGCAGATCGGTTTGGCGGCGCTCAAGTTCGCTGATCTCTCTAATCCGCGGACGACGGACTATATCTTTGATCTTGATCGGTTTGTCGCGTTTGAGGGCAAAACCGGCCCTTACCTTCTCTATGCGGCGGTTCGCATGCGCTCGGTCTTGCGAAAAGCCAATGTTGATCCTGCTACGGTCAGCGGCCACGGTATCGTGATCACAAATTCGTCAGAGCGCGATCTTATCACACAGCTGTTAGGTTATAGCGATGCGCTCCGCAGCGCCCATCAAAAGCGGATGCCTCATCTTCTTTGTGAGCATCTGTTTGTAGCGGCACAGGAGTTTTCGAAATTCTATGCCCATTGCCGGATCATCGATGAGCCGTCTACAGAGCATCGAGAGAGCCGCTTAGCACTTGTTTCAGCAGCACTTTCTCAGCTTAGTCACGGTCTGGACTTGCTCGGTATCTCCGCCCCCGAACAAATGTAAAGAAAACGTGTCAGAGGTGTGGCCGATCCGCATCAATGGCGATTTGTGTACAGTGCGTCATATTCCTGACACATAAACTCGCGGAAAGTGTCACATCGCGGGACTAGCGGCGCTGGTGAGAGGCGCGTCGCCTCTTGCAGACACTCGGGGAATTAATCAGATGACCAACAATCGTTGGGCGAGCGGCGTTGCTGCCCTCGCGCTAGCTGCGGCGATGACGCCGGCGGCTCTTGCACAAGACACCACCGGCGGTATCCGCGGTAACGTTGAAACAGAAACCGGTTCGCCAATCTCAGGCGCAACGGTTGTGGTTGTGAACACGGACACGGGTCTTGCCCGGACCGTGCGCACCAATGGCAATGGTGACTTCACCGTCCGTAACCTCCCTGTTGGCGGCGCTTACTCCGTGTCGGTCACAGCAGCTGGTTTTGCCGGTGAGCGCGCTGAAGACATCGGACTGAGCATTGGTAATGTTACCAACCTGAATTTTGATCTCGGCTCCTTCACTGGCGACGAAATTGTTGTTGTGGCGGCGCGCTCGGTCGCTGCTCAAGTCGCCGTTGGCCCCAGCGCAACATTCACGGCTGACGAGCTCACGTCGCTCCCAACGATCAACCGGAACATCGCAGACGTTCTTCGTCTCGACCCACGTGTTTACATCGATGAAAGCCGTGGCGACCTGAACCCTGTCCAGTGTGCTGGTAAGAACCCGCGCTTCAACTCGTTCACTCTCGACGGTGTACGTCTGAACGACGGTTTCGGTCTTAATGCCAACGGCTTCCCAACAGAACGCCAGCCCTTCTCTTTCGACGCGATCGAGCAGGTCTCGGTTGAGCTCGCTCCGTTTGATGTTCAGTACGGCGGTTTCTCGGCTTGTAACATCAACGCTGTGACCAAGTCGGGTACGAACGAGTTCCATGGAACGATGTTCTACGACTACACCGACGATGAACTCCGCGGCGACTCGCTGGAAGGCGACGACGTCATTGGCGCAGCCTTTAAAGAGCAGCGTTACGGCGCGACCGTTGGTGGCCCGATCATCAAAGACAAACTCTTCTTCTTCGCAGCTTACGAGCGCAACGAAGGCAGCAACAATTTCGACCGCGGCGCTGTTGGCTCAGGTGCGGTGAACGAAGTTGATATCACGCAAGCAGAGCTCGATGAGATCTCACAAATCGCACGTGATATCTACGGGTATGAACCGGGCCCAATCCCCACCAGCCGTCCGAACGATGATGAGAAAATTCTCGTCAAGCTCGACTGGAACATCAGTGAACAACACCGTGCGTCATACACGTACAACTACAACGATGGTTTCAACACTGTCCAATCGGATGGCGATCTCGATGAATTCGAGTTCCTCAACCACCTCTATGTTCGTGGATCAGAGCTGAACCAACACGTCGGTCAGGTCTTCTCGGACTGGACGGAAAACTTCTCGACCGAACTTCGTATCGGTCACGTGAGCCTGGACAACAGCCAGAACTCGATCGGCGGTACGGACTTCGGTGAAATCACCATCGAAACCGACGACGTTGACGTTTATCTCGGTGGTGACGACAGCCGCCAGCGCAACAACCTCGAGTACGACATTTGGAACTTCGCGGCCAAAGCGTTCTACACAGTAGGCCGTCACGAGTTCACTCTTGGTTATGAGCGCGAACAGTTCGATATTTTCAATCTCTTCGTTCAGCATGCTGAAACAGAAATCGACTTCGAGAACATCCTGTTCTACGATGAGTCACAGTGTACGGATCCAACCGATACCGACACGTGTAGCGGAGCTCCGGCGTCAGAAATAACAGCAATCGAAGCATTCCGCCTCGGTCTTGCTGACTCAGTCTTCTACAACAACGCTCCTTCAGGCGATATCAGTGTTCCATCGAACTCCGATGATGCGGGCGCGGACTGGGGCTATGCGCTGAACACAGTCTATTTCCAAGACTCGTTCGACCTTTCACCGACGATCAACATCGTCGCTGGTTTGCGCTATGACTTCTATGAGACTGATGATTCTCCACCTGCTAGCCCTGAATTTGAGCAGGATTACGGTTTCTCGAATGCGCAGAACATCGACGGCCTGGACCTTATCCAGCCTCGTCTTGCTGTAACTTGGGAGGCTAAAGACAACCTGACCGTTAATGCTGGTGTTGGCCGTTACTCTGGTGGTGATCCTAACGTCTGGATCTCTAACAACTACTCAAACAATGATGTCACCAACCTCGGTGCTAGTGACTCAGGCTTCGACTTCTCGGACGAGCTTGTGATCCTCGCAGGCGAAACTGTGGCGTCGACACTGGCCAACTCCGGTGACGTCTCTCTGTTCGACCTCGATTACATCGATTGCGAGCCTGGCGTTCCCATCGAAGGACCTGGCTATTGTATCCCGCAAAGCCAAGCCGAAGCGGTTCGCCAAGGCCAGGGCAGCACGGGCTTCCAGATCAACTATCTCGACCCGAACTTTAAGCTTCCTTCAGAGTGGAAGTTCTCGCTCGGTGCGGTCTACACACCCGTGCTTGACCTCCCCAGCTTCCTTGGTGGCGATTATACCTTCACCGCTGATTTCCTTTTCAGCCAAGGTGAAAACAGCGCCGTCATCCTGCGTGGTGACCTTGAAGATACTGGTGCTGTCGATGCTAACGGTCGTCCGATCTACGACAGCGTCCGTCGTGAAAGCTTCGTGCTGACCAACTCGGATGACGAGCAGAACCGCACACTGTCGATCTCGGGCGGTATCCAAAAGTCCTACGACAATGGTTTCAACTACGTTCTTGGCTACGCCTACACGGATAGCCAAGACGTGAACCCGATGACCAGCTCGGTGGCGTTTTCGAACTATACCAACCGCGCGGCGTTCGATCCTCAAGAGCAGGTTCGTTCAACTTCGGACTACAACATCAAGCACCGCTTCACGGCTATTGCGAACTACGAACGTAACTTCTTCCAAGACTTCGCCACGCGGATCTCGGCGGTTGGTGTGGTGCGCTCGGGCCTTGCATACTCCATCGTTGATCCAGATGCTGAGGTGTCGGCCGTTCGGTTCACGAGCCCGGACCTTCTTCTCTCACCAGGCACCCGGAACGAAGAGTTCGGTTCGTGGTGGGGTAAAGTCGACCTTCGTTTCGAGCAGGAGTTCCCTGGCATCCAGGATGGTCACAACGCGGCCGCGTTCATCGTGATCGATAACTTCACGAACCTACTGAACGATGAGTGGGGTGTCCTGCGTGAGCCTGACTTCCCACCGACCGTGGAAATCACCCGTGACGACATGGGTGTCATCAATGGTACGCAGCGTGCTGAATCGCGTGTCGGCGACGCATCGCGTTACCAGATCCGCGTCGGTGTCCGTTACGTCTTCTAAGACGTCTCAGGCTTCAAGTTCCGAGGGAAAAGGGCGGCTTTGGCCGCCCTTTTCTTTTGCTGGCGGGGCCTAAGGCCTTTGGCTAAAGCGCCGCCATGCACGACCTCCCTAAAACGTTTGATCCGACCGAAGCTGAGCCGCGCCTTTATCAGGCACAAGAAATGTCAGGCCTTTTCGCACCGCAAGGCGAGGGGGATCCCTATGCCATCGTGATCCCGCCACCGAATGTGACGGGTAGCCTGCATGTCGGCCATGCGCTCAACACAACGTTGCAAGATATCCTTTGCCGGTTCCGTCGCCGTCAGGGCCGCCGGGTGCTCTGGCAGTTTGGCACTGACCATGCGGGGATCGCAACGCAGATGGTCGTCGAACGTCAGATGGCGGAACGACAAGAGCCGCATCGCCGGGACATCGGTCGCGACGCGTTCGTCGACAAAGTCTGGTCTTGGAAAGCTGAATCCGGCGGCACCATTGAAAACCAGCTTCGGCGCCTTGGTGCGAGCCTTGATTGGTCACGTGGCCGTTTCACCATGGACGAGGGCCTCTCTGCCGCCGTGCGAAAGGTCTTCGTGGAGCTCTATCGCGAGGGACTGATTTATCGTGACAAGCGATTGGTCAATTGGGACCCAAAATTCCAAACGGCGATTTCCGATCTTGAGGTCGAGAACAATGAAGTGAATGGTCATATGTGGCGATTTGCTTATCCGTTGGCTGATGGCCCTGTGGGCGGCATCAGTGAAATCGTGATCGCAACCACAAGACCAGAAACCATGCTTGGCGATGGCGCAGTTGCTGTACATCCTGACGATGAGCGGTACAAGGATCTTATTGGTAAGATGGTCCGATTGCCGATTGCTGATCGCTTGATCCCCATCATCGCTGACGACTATCCCGACCCAGAATTTGGTTCAGGCGCGGTGAAGATCACAGGCGCCCATGACTTCAACGACTTCGACGTCGCGCGACGCCACAACATCCCCTTGATCGTCCTTATGGATGAAGAAGCGCGCATGATCTCAACGCCCGACAACAACGTGCCCGAACGGTATCACGGTGTGGATCGTTTTGAAGCGCGCAAGATGGTCGTCGCTGAGATTGAGGAGCAGGGGCTCAGCCGCGGTGTCGACGATAAGGTGATCATGCAACCGTTCGGTGACCGCTCAGGCGTGGTTATTGAGCCTATGCTGACGGATCAATGGTATGTCGATGCCAAGACGTTGGCGGTTCCTGCGATTGAGGCAGTGAGGTCTGGAAAGACACAGTTCGTACCGTCCAATTGGTCAAAGACCTATTTTCAGTGGATGGACAATATCGAGCCGTGGTGCATATCCCGTCAATTATGGTGGGGGCACCGCATTCCTGTTTGGTATGGCCCTGATGGTACGCCGTTTTGTGCAGAAAGTGAATCCGAAGCCCATCGCATGGCGACAGAACACTACGACGGTGAAGGCGTCGCTCTTATTCAAGATAATGATGTTCTTGATACGTGGTTTTCTTCTGCGCTTTGGCCATTTTCGACCTTAGGATGGCCGGACGACACGCAAGAGCAGCAAGACTTTTATCCCACCGCGGTGCTATCGACGGCATTTGATATCATTTTCTTCTGGGTTGCCCGGATGATGATGATGGCGCTCCACTTTAAAAAAGACGTCCCGTTTGAGACGGTCTATATCCATGCACTGGTCCGGGACGAACACGGACAAAAAATGTCGAAATCTAAGGGTAATGTGATTGACCCGATGGATTTTGTCGACGAATTCGGGGCGGACCCGCTTCGTTTCGCTTTGGCAGCGCAGGCGACCCAAGGACGGGATCTGAGCCTGTCAAAATCGCGCGTTGAGGGGTATCGCAACTTCCGGACAAAGCTATGGAATGCTGCACGCTTTCTTCAGATCCGCGATATTCCGATCACTGGTGTAACGACCGATCCTGCCGCTCTGAAGCTGCCGCTGAACCGTTGGATGATGCACGAAGCGTCGGTCATGGCGAAGGCTGTGGCTGAGGGCGTCGAAAATTTCCGTTTTGATGATGCTGCGTCAGCGGTTTATCAGTTCACGTGGCGAACCTATTGTGACTGGTGCATCGAACTCGCAAAGCCGGTGCTTGATGAAGGCACAGCGGAGGATGTCGCTGAGACAAAAGCCGTGCTTGGCGAGACGCTCGAGGCAATCTTGGTCGCGCTTGAGCCGATCATGCCGTTTGTTTCTCGAGAGATCTTCGGTGCGATGAACGAAGGAAGCCGCGCCTTCGACGAATTGGCGTGGCCAACAAGTGACTTCACCGACGACGCTGCCGTCGCTCAAATGGAAATGGCCATATCGCTTATATCTGAACTGAGAAGCACACGGTCTGAGGTGAATGTGCCGGCCGCAGCCAAACTGAACCTCGTGGCGATCGACGCGCCGGAAAAAACGCGCGAGCAGCTGGCGGCGCAGGCGAATGCGATCAGGCGGATGGCCAGGATCGAGGACATCACGTTTGCGGATCAACCACCCAAGGGTGCCATACAGCTGGTCAGTGATGGCGTGACTTATGCGCTGCCAGTGGCCGACGTGATTGATCTTGATGCGGAGATGGCCCGCCTCGACAAGGATATCGCCGCGGCGCAAGGGCAACTCAAAAAGGCCGAAGGCAAGCTCGGTAACGAACGCTTTGTTGCCAAAGCGCCGCCCGAAGTTGTTGAGGAGGAACGCGCGCGCGTCACCAAATTCAGCGACGAGCTCAAGCAGCTAGAGGTGGCCAAAGCTCGTCTTGCTGCTCTTTAGGCTATTGCCAATCGTCAGAGGTGATGACGCTTCCTTCGCGGCGATGATCCGCAAAGGTGTCAACGCCGTCGGGACTTAAAACAAATCCGTGAACCCCGGAGGTGAGGGGTGTGGTCGAGACCTCGTAACCCGCAGCAACGAGCTCAGTGGCAAGGCCGTCTGCCCCTTCTTCAACCAACACCTTGCCCCGCGGGACAACGACATGGGGCTGCTTGATCGCGTCACTGATCTTTTCGCCGCCAAAGACATGCGCCATCAGTGTTTTAGCGACATAGCCAATGATGGCAGGGCCGCCGGGGCTGCCGGTGGCAGCGTAGGGCACGCCCTCTGCGTCGAAAACGACCACAGGGGTCATTGAGCTCATCGGTCGTTTGCGCGGGCCAGGTGCATTCGCGATCGGCTTACCGTCGCGGCCTGGGTCTCTTGAGAAATCAGTCAGCTGATTGTTGAGCACCATACCGCCTGCAAACATCTGGCTACCAAAGGGCATCTCGACGGTCGCGGTCATGGAGATGATATTGCCATCAGCATCCCTAATCGAGAAATGTGAGGTGGCTGGGACTTCATAAGAGTGATCGTCGAGCCGGCCTTCCTTGATCGCAGGTCCAGCGGGCGCGCCCGGTTCAACATCCTTCAAAGGAGAAGGGCCGATAAGCTCAGCGCGATCTTTGAGGTAGGATCGATCAATCAGGGCGTCGGTGAGATCCTCCGCTGAAAGATCATCCGTCCCCATCGAGATAGGGTCGCCGAGATAGCGACTACGGTCAGCATAGGCCAGGCGTGTTGCCTCCACATAGGGCACCAGGTTGTTTTTTGGCGAACCGTCTGCGCCAGTTTGTTCGTAGATTTGCAAGATCTGCAAGAGCGTGACACCGCCGGAGCTGGGCGGCGGCATCGAGCACACTTCAAACGTCTTGACGGGGCGACAAATCGGTTCGCGATCAACCACTTCATAGGCCGCGAAGTCGTCCAATGTCATGGTTTCGTTGCCAGACTGGCTGTTGACCCGGGCGATGATCGCATCGGCGATCGGTCCTTCGTAAAAGGCAGCGGCACCGCCTTGGGCGATTGTTGTGGCACTGTCGGCAAAGGCCGTGTTCGTGATCGTCTCGCCGATCGCGATGGGTTTGCCGTCGTCACCGTAGTAGATCTCACCCCCATCTTCGAGCCTTAGGTGAGGGAACCGTCCAACCCAATAATGCATCCGCTGGGGCATGGGAAAGCCATCAGACGCCAGACGAATGGGCGCATCAAAAAGAGACGCCCATTCAAGTTTGCCGTGCCGCTGATGTGCGAACTCCAAAAGCGCCACCGCGCCGGGCACACCGGTGCTGAAGCCCGAGCGCACCGCGTCGAAAAACGCCATCGCTGTTCCGTCTTCGGTCAAAAAGACATCGGGCGTGATCGAGGCGGGCGCCATTTCCCGGCCATCATAGGCATGGAGATCTCCCGTTTCCGCTTCATAGAACAGCATAAATGCCCCGCCACCCAGGCCGGAGGATTGGGGTTCGACCAAACTGAGGACGGCTTGAACAGCGACGGCGGCGTCCGCTGCGGTTCCGCCGCGGGCCAAGACCTCGGCCCCCGCTTCGACGGCAAGCGGGTGCGCGGCACTGACGATCCAAGGAAGCGGCTGGGATTCATCGCCACCCGGCAATGCTTCCAAAGGGGCATCGGTGGGTGCGCTGTCGGTTGCGGTGTCGCTGCAAGCGGCGAGAAAGGCGGTGGTGATGGCGGCAAGTGCCAGTCTGCGGTCCATGCTTGCTCCTTGGGTAGCGTGCAGAGCACAATCTTGGCTGAGTGCGCGAGAGAGGCAAGCCGTGTCGACCGGTCCAAACAACAGCATCACCGATATCCAAGGAATAACCGTGGGCTGCGCCGAAGACGCCGCTGCGAAAACCGGCGTCACACTGCTTTTGCCCGAAGGCAGGTTGCGCGCGGCCGTCGATGTCCGGGGCGGCGCGCCGGGAACGCGGGAGACGGACACGCTTCGGCCCGGCGCACTCGCCGATGAGGTCCACGGGGTCGTGCTGAGCGGCGGATCGGTCTATGGCCTCGCGGCGGCAGACTCGGTGTGCCGCCTTTTGGGGGCTGCGGGCCGAGGTTACGGCATGGTGCAGAGGGAAGGGGTACCCCAATCACCCATCGTGCCCGCGGCCATTTTGTATGATCTGGCCAATGACGGCGATAAAAATTGGGGCACAGAACCTCCCTATGCAGCGCTTGGTGAACAAGCCTTCCATGCCGCGTCTGATAGCGTGCGCTTGGGTCCTTTTGGTGCAGGGATCGGCGCGACGGCGGGCGCCTATCCAGGCGGATTGGGGACCGCGTCTTGGGTGACCGCTGACGGGATCACGATCGCGGCGCTTGTCGCGGCCAACCCGTTTGGCTCTCCTTATGTGCCGGGCACGAAGCAATTTTGGGCTGCGCCCTTTGAGGTGAATGACGAATTTGGTGGGCGCGGCTTTCCAAGCGAAGCAAGTGCGGCCGGCCTTCCGCCGGATACCAAGATGGGCACAGCGACCAGAAGCAACACCACCATCGCGATCATCGCGACCGATGCGGACCTGCCGGTCACCGAGCTTGAGCGCCTTGCGATCATGGCCCAGGACGGGCTGGCCCGGGCCATTCGCCCGGCGCACGCCCCGGTCGATGGCGACGTCGTCTTCGCCGTGACGACTGCAGCCAAAGAGGTCAGCATGCCGCTCTTTATGGCATCGGGCATTTTGGGATCCATCGCGGGCGACGTGATGGCTCGGGCGATCGCGCGCGGGATTTATGCGGCGGACAGCTCGCGCTGACCTGCTCAACCCTTGCCTCAATGAGCGGCAAAGGCTTTCCGATAAGCGGCAGGCGACACCCCGACATAGGTGCGAAACCGTCGGCTGAGGTTATCAGCTGAGCCCAAGCCGCAGGCCTCAGCGATGGAGTGGGTGTCGAGGTTACTTGTCTCAAGCATGGATTTGGCGAGATCGACCCGGGTTTGGACGAGCCATTGGCCAGGGCTCTGGCCCGTCGCGGCAACGAACCGGCGGCTGAAGGTCCGTTCACTCATGTTGCATTGGTTGGCCATTTCACTGATTGTCCACGGATCATGCGGGCGTGCAATGATCGCATCAAGTAAGGTCGGTAGTGCGCCTTCTCTGGGGGTTGGCACAGGCGCTTCAACGAACTGCAATTGCCCACCTTGGCGATGGGGCGGGATCACGAGCCGCCTGGCGACGCTGTTCGCGGCGCCGACCCCTTTGTCTTTTCTGATCAGGTGCAGGAGGAGATCGAGACCTGCTGCTGACCCTGCCGATGTGAGAACAATTTCTTCGTCGACATACAAGACGTCCCGCGCGAAGCGGACCTGCGGGAAGCGCTGCTCAAATTCATCCGCATAACGCCAATGGGTTGTCGCTCGCCGACCGTTAAGGACACCAAGATCAGCGAGGAGGAAAGCACCAGAACAGATACTGACCAGACGCGTGCCGCGCCGATGGGCCTCGAGCATGGCTTGGCGCAGCGCGCTGCTCGCCGTCATTCTAGGCGGCCAGCCAGGCACGATGATCGTCCCCGCTCTGGCTAAACCTTCAAGGTCTGCATCTGTCTTTAGCCGCAGGCGTCCGTCCCGCGAGACGACCTCTTGTTCTTCGGCACAGGTCATCAGCCGGAACCAATCGGGCCCCATTTCAGGCCGTTCGAGACCATAAACCTCCGTCACCAGCTGAAACTCAAACCCATAAAAACCGGCGGGCAAGAGCGCGGCGACGAGCAAGGGGTCTGGGGAGGAGGTTGGCAAGATAAGCCTTTCTTCTGTCAATCATGCCAGTACCGCCAAGAGGTGCTCCCGTGCAAGCCAAAGGGCATTGCTGATTAAAAAAAGGAAAAGCGATGACCAATGAGGTGACCATGACGCCCGCGGCGCCTTCGTCCGAGGCGGAGCGATATTTTGCGTCGGCGTTCGCGTTCGAAACCGATTGTTGGGACGTGCACGAAGCGATGGAAAGCGGCGATCCTGGGTTTGTTCTTCTCGATGTCCGCAGCCCTCGGCTCTTTGAAAAAGGGCATGTGGCAGGAGCGATCAATCTTCCGCATGGGAAGATCATTGCAAGCAAGATGCGCGCATGGCCGGAGGACACTCTGTTCGTCACCTATTGCGCGGGCCCTCATTGCAACGGGGCAGCGCGGGGCGCCATTCGCCTGGCTCAGCTGGGGCGGCCCGTGAAGCTTATGGTGGGCGGCGTTACTGGTTGGCTCGATGAAGGTTTCACGCTTGAAGTGCAGAAAACCGGCGTGTTGGCCTAATGCGTGACGGTCCAATTAGCATACGTCTGTGGGCAGAGGAGGACGCACAAGAGCTTTTGGCGATGATGAAGGCCTTGGCTGTCTTTGAGGGCTATGCGGAGGCTTTCAAGGTCACACCGGAGGCCTTGATCACCCATGGTATGGGCAGCATACGGAGATTCGAGGTTGTCGTCGCTGAGGACACGAAGACCCAGAGGCTGATTGGCATGGCGGTGACCTATCAACAGCCTTGGACCTATGATCTTCGCTCCACTGTCGTTCTTAAAGAGCTCTTCGTGGTTGCCGATCGCCGCGGTTGCGGCGTTGGCCATCGGTTGATGGAGGCGGTGATCGAGCATGCCCGGTTGACCGGCGCGTCACGGATCAATTGGACCGTTCTTGCTGACAACCACCGGGCAAAAGCGTTTTACAGACAGTTCGACGGTAGGCGCGATGCCAAGTGGGAGCCCTGGACCCTTGAGCTAGCGTAACTGTCGCCCAAGAAAATGAAGTCCAATGGCGACCCCTGCAGGACTCGAACCTGCAACCGTCGGATTAGAAGTCCGGTGCTCTATCCAGTTGAGCTAAGGGGCCTTGGGAAGAGGGCCCATAGCACGGGTTGGGCCGGGCGCTAGGACTAGTGCGTCCAAGGCTTTCTTCGGGCGGAGGCAAAGTTGTCCGCGTAGGCTTTGAGTACGGGTTTCTGCTCTGCTGGCTCGAACACCTGATGGGGGATGCCGTGGTCTTTGGCGTAGGTGACCGCTTGTTCCTTGCTGTCAAAGGAGAGCCTGACCTGACCGGCGCGCGTGTCATCAGCACTTGTCCAACCCATCAGCGGGTCGACGCGTTTAGCAAAACGGGGCTCGAACTCGAGAACCCAGTCCTTGGCGTTGCCTTTGCCTGACTGCATAGCGGTGCGGGCTGGACGGTAGATTCGCGCGAACATGACCAGGTGATGGGCCACGTGGCGGCAGAGTGCAAGACGTCCATCTGCCGCCATGGTGAGCGATGCCTGCGATCAGGATGTGCTATTGTTGATAGCTGACGAGTTCATATTCGACGCCGTCATCGTCGAGAAAATAGAAACGACGGCCCGGCTCATAATTGCCGTGGTTGAAGGGCGTAAAACCGAGCGCTTTGACCCGCTTTTCGCTGGCATCGAGGTCGTCCACCTCCACACCGATGTGGTTGAGGTTGCCAAGCCGCGATTTGGCTCCGTCCGTCTCGTCTTGGCCATGCTCCGGGGCGTAAATGGCGAGGTAATCATCGTCATTGCCGACATGCACAGTGTACCCGCCAAGCTGCGATTCGCCCTCCCAGCGAACACGCCAATCGAACAAATCCACCAACATTTTGGCGGTCTTTTTCGGGTTACGCACTGTCAGGTTCACGTGCTCAAGCGATGCTTTGATGGCAGCCATCTTCTTCTCCTCATGGGTCAATCAAACAGTGAAGATGAGGCTAATTCCTCAACCTAAGTTGAGGTCAAGGTTTATTTTCGGGCGGAATGATGGGTCCATGTGAGTGCGGCGTGGCTGGACACACGGGGGATGGCATCCAACGAAACCGCTTTTGATGAAGGAGGAAACTGGTCGGGGCGGCGTGATTCGAACACGCGACCCCCTGTACCCAAAACAGGTGCGCTACCAGGCTGCGCCACGCCCCGACCGGAAAGCGGCCCATAGAACTCTCTCGCGCGGGACGCAATGACAATTCGCCGACGAAGTCGGGGCAAAGTGGCTTCTTCCTCGCGCCTCCCCATGGCACGATCGAGGGGACGAAGTGGAAAGATTCTCGTGGTTCAGATTTTACGCGCTGTGGTGATCGTGGTGGGTTTGGTGATGACCGTTGCTGGCTGTTATTTCGTGATGGTTGGCCTCGGCGTACCGGTCGAGGAACTGACCTTCGGTTTTGGTGCGTTCTCGCTCAGCAGCGGCAATCTTTCTGCCGGGATCGTGTTTAGCGTCTTTGGGACCATCCTGATCTTTATTGCTGCGCAACACATGAAGCGCCGCAAAGAGACGACCGTCGACGGCGCGAGCATCACCACGCATGAAGTGAACATGTAGCTGGAGCGTCAGGAGCCAGCCCGTGGGTACACTGAATGCTTGGTGCAGTCCTTAACCGTTACCGTACGGACCGGTAGAGGGGACGATTACCCGCGGCTGCAGCATCGCGGCTCGGCGCCGCTTCCCCCAACCGGTCGCGATAAACCCAGATGTTGGTCATCACGAGATCGACGAAATGGCGCGCTTCTTTGTTAGGCACGCTTTCGAGCATCAAGAGTTGATCATCGATCCCGGTGCGGGCGTGCCACCGGCTGAAATTGCCCGGTCCCCAATTGTAGCTGAGGGCCATTTCGAACATATCACCCCGTCCATTATTGTACCGTGTAAGGAGGGTTTCCACATAGGACTGGCCAAGCTGCATGTTATAGCTGGGATCATAGAGTTTCTTTGACGCCGCTGTTCCGCGCCGCATAATTTGACGATCACCGGTGATGTAAGACGCCGTGCGCGGCATCAATTGCATCAGTCCCGCAGCCCCCACCCTCGACTTCGCGTGGGTCATGAACTTCGATTCTTGACGGATCAGGCCATAGAGCACGGCTTGGTCGATCGTGTAGCCGCCTGTGGGTTCAAGATGCTCCGGCACCGGATAAAGCGCTGACCAAAGATCGCGATCATTGGTTTCGCGGATCGACAGCCCTTCCGCGAGGTGCACCTCTGCCGAGGCCAGCTGAAGCGATCCGGCAAAGGCAAGGAGCTCGTCGTCCCAAGCCGGCGAAAGCTCGCCATGGGCGTACCGCACCTCGAGCGAGGCTTCGTCTTGCATCCCGATTTCTGCGAGGGCTGCTGCGCGCTCAAGGCGCGGGGTTTCGTCCATCAATGTCGCAAGGCGTGCCTCATCTCGATCAATCGGCGACCAATCGATCCCGGAGCCACGACCCAATTGTCCGAGTGCCAATTGTCCGTAGAGGGTCAGAGGATAGCTGCTTGCCAAATCGAGATGCAGCATCGCATCGTCGGCTTGACCAAGGGCAAGGGCGGAACGGGAGGCCCAGTAGGCGGCCGCTGCGCGCAAGGAGCTTTGTTGGTGCGGCTCTTCTGCCATCGCGCTGTGGTAACGGTAAGCGCTTTCCATATCCCCCTGGCGCCAGGCGACCAGCCCCGCAGTCCATTGGGCCAAAACCGCGCTGCCGGCTGAACGATCGGCGGCTTGGCGGGCGAGGGGGCCAGCCTTGTCAAGCCGTCCGTTGACGTAGTAACTCTCAGCAATCCAGCCGCGTATGCGATCCGTCTGC
Organism: Pseudomonadota bacterium; assembly: GCA_039818345.1. Classification (GTDB taxonomy): domain Bacteria; phylum Pseudomonadota; class Alphaproteobacteria; order Caulobacterales; family Parvularculaceae; genus Parvularcula. Next base: position 27,052 of record JBCBUC010000015.1, read on the forward strand.
CGAGCCGAGAGGGCATTAAACTGGCGAGGATCATTGAGATAATTGAGCGATTGGGTCGGCCTGTCCTTGGCCAAGAGATAGCGGATCCGCGATTCAATCCGAGCCACCTGGCGGCGACGGCTTTCGCTTAAGCTGTCATAATCCGCTTCCAAGGCAGGATTGAGATCAACGCCGACCGACTGTCTCCATTTGCGCGCCACTGGGCGCTGCGGCCTGGCGTTTGAGGGGCGACGACGCATCGCTAGGCGATAGATCGTCGGCGCATCTGGATGATCAGCATAGGATGAAAGCCAACGCGCAAGTTCGCTATAGGAACTGCGATAAGCTGTCGGGTGCATATAGCGCTGCTCAAACACGTAGCCGAGCAGGATTTGGTTCTCGACCTCTTCGATCAGCGGATCGGCTGCGCTCATCTTGCCAGCTTCTTGCAGCTCAAAGATCTTGCGATACCGCTCTTCATCTTCCGGGGACAGAAGATCCGGTGCGGCCGCGGCGGTGCTGCCGATGCCCCAAGCGAAAAGGGCAGTGATCAAATGGCGAAGGGCCAAGGTAGCGCTCCTTTGACAACCCCTTATCAAACAAGGGGTTCACTCATGCTCATCTCAAGTTTTGGGCAGGACTTCGTTAAGCTTTGATTTCACCGCCAAAAGATCGCGCCACGCCAGCCGCTTTTGCTGCGGTTGGCGCAGCAAAAAGGCGGGGTGAAACATAGGAAGGGCCGGAATTTGACGATCGCCCACCAAAAGATCGCGAAAAGCGCCGCGCGACCGCGTGATTCCGGGTGCATCGGGAAAAAGTGCCTGGGTTGGCACATTACCCGTCAAAATGACGACCAGCGGCTGCGAGAGTTCAATGAACCGGCGCATGAAGGGAAGGCACATGGCGACCTCAGCCTTCGATGGGTTTCTGTTCCCGGGTGGGCGCCAATAGATCGCGTTGGAGATGCAGACCGGCATTTGGCCTTCCCCTGGCGCTCGCGCCATGTCGATGGCGGCCAGCATGCGATCAAGAAGATGCCCTGATCGGCCCACAAAGGGTTTGCCGAGCCTGTCTTCCTCTTTGCCAGGGGCCTCGCCCATCACGAGAACGGGGGCTTGAAGAACACCGTCATAAATCACCGGCCCCTTGGCACCGTCGCGCAAAGGGCATCCCTCAAACGCAGCGATGGCACTGACCAGTGATTCAAGATGACCGCAGCCGGCGGCGATGCGTTCGGCTTCGCTGATCGCTTCATCTGCGGAAGCAGCGGCAGACTGCGACGGCGTTTTTGATGACGGTTTTGGGTGGGCCGTCGGAGCGGGCGCGGCACCCCGCTGCGGCTGCGCTTGCCAGGCCGCAAGACCGCCCGGCGTCGCGGCTTCGGCCGTGGTCACACCAGCCTCTTCGTAAAACTCAAGGAGGGCGCGCGCTTGCTTGCCAATCATTGCCGTGCTCATCGGTGCGAGCGTGCCCCGGCTCGCGCAGCACCTCAAGACCGATGCGATGCTCCGGCGCATGGAAACCTGAGCAATAAGAAGGCATTCTCCGACCATCGAATAAGGCTGAGACACCAATGTACGATGATACCCCTGTAGAACGCGAAAGCATGGAATTTGATGTCGTTATCGTCGGCGCGGGCCCTGCTGGCCTCGCTGCTGCGATCCGACTCAAACAGCTCGAAGCCGAGAAAGGTAACGACATTTCGGTCGTCGTTGTGGAAAAAGGATCCGAAGTTGGCGCGCATATTCTCTCCGGTGCTGTGCTTGATCCCCGGGCTCTTGATGAGCTGATCCCTGATTGGCGGGATGACGAGAGCTGCCCCATCGACACCGAAGTGACCGAGGAGCAGTTCCTCTATCTTGGACCAGCCGGTTCGATGCCGCTGCCGAACTTTGCTTTGCCGGACATGCTGAAAAACCATGGCTGTTACGCCACGTCGATGGCGATGGTTTGCCGTTGGCTCGCAGAAAAAGCTGAGGCGATGGAAATCGAGATCTATCCGATGATGGCCGCCAACGCGACGGTCCGCCGAGAGGATGGCTCAGTCGCCGGGGTGATCGTTGGCGAGGTCGGTATCGGTAAGGATGGCGAGAAAAAAGACTCCTATGAACCCGGCATGGAGCTTCGAGGAAAATATGTGCTGCTCGCCGAAGGCGTGCGCGGTTCGATCAGTAAAGAGATCATCAAGGAATTCAGTCTTGCTGATGGCAAGGAGCCGCAAAAATACGGCATTGGCATTAAAGAGCTTTGGAAGGTTCCGGACGAGAACTTCAAAAAGGGTTTTGTGCAGCACACTTTTGGGTGGCCACTGAACAATTCCACGGGCGGCGGCTCGTGGATGTACCATTTCGGCGATAACTACGTGTCTGTCGGTTTTGTGGTGCACCTTAATTACAAGAACCCTTATCTTGCGCCGTACCAAGAGTTCCAGCGCTTCAAAACCCATCCAGAAGTGCGCCAGTTTCTGGAGGGTGGAGAGCGGGTTGCCTATGGCGCCCGGGCGATCACCGAAGGCGGCTTTCAGTCCGTGCCTAAGCTTACCTTCCCAGGCGGCGCACTGATTGGTTGCTCGGCAGGCTTCGTCAATCTTCCGCGCATCAAAGGCAACCACAACGCGATGAAGACCGGCATGTTGGCGGCGGAAGCAGCCTATGACGCGGTTGCCGAGGGACGGGAAGGCGACGAGCTTTTTAGCTATCAACACAGCTATGATGTGTCTTGGGTGCGCGAAGAGTTGCACATGGTCCGGAATGCTAAGCCGTTGTGGTCACGCTTTGGCACGGTCTTGGGTGCCATCGCGCTGACTGGTTTTGATATCTGGACCAACGTTGTGACGCGCGGTTTTTCCGTCTTTGGAACGCTCGGCCACCAAAAGACCGATGCCGCCTCGACCGAACCGGCGTCAAAGCACAAACCCATCGATTATCCGAAACCGGACGGGGTTCTGACCTTCGATCGTCTGACCAATGTCAGCTACTCTTTCACCAACCACGAAGAAGATCAGCCTGCCCATTTGCGGCTGATCGATGCCACGCTTCCGAACAAAGTCGAGCTTCCGGTCTTTGCTGGCCCGTCACAGCGCTATTGCCCAGCCGGGGTTTATGAGTATGTCGAGGACAGCGGTGAACCGACATTGCAGATCAACGCGCAGAACTGCGTTCACTGCAAAACCTGCGACATCAAAGATCCAGAACAAAACATCACCTGGACCACGCCCGAAGGCGGCGGCGGACCGAACTATCCGAATATGTAAGCGCTAAGAGGCCGTCGCCCCGGGCGCTGGCTCACGCAACCTAGGCATGGTAGCGTCCCTCCAAGGGGAGGGCGCCCAATGCCGACGTTCATTACCGAGGACGTGCTTGCGAACATCGACTATGTGCGGATGATGGAGCGCCCGCTCCGCAACGCGAAAAAATCGACCCGCAATCTTGAGATGATGGCGCCAATTTTTCGGCGCCGCTCCGAGCTTCTTTATGAAGCGGGTTTTGCCACCCTCGAACGGCTCGCCCATTTTCTGGCCCAAACGGCGTTTGAGAGTAATGGCTATCAAAGGCTGTCAGAGAACCTCAAATACACACTCAACGGCTTTCGTAACCCCAGCAACGTCCATTTGCGCCGACCCTTTAACAATGACGAGCGAGAGTTTGCGAAATTTGTCGGCGATGAAGAGGGGATTGCGAACCGGATCTACTCGAAAAAGTTCAAGCCTCGGCTTGGCAATGGCGATGAAGCATCTGGAGATGGCTACCGCTATCGCGGACGAGGCATCCTGCAAATCACGGGCAAGGACAATTACGACAAGTACGGAAAAATGATTGGGATCGATCTTGTGTCGAGCCCTGATCTTTTAATCGAGGATTTGGATGTTTCAGTCGCGGTCGCGGCAGCCTATTTCCAGGACCGCGGTATCCATGCACTGGCTGATCAGAACAATTGCCCGGCCGTGACCAAAGAGATCAATGGTGCCCATCACGGCCTTCCGGTTCGCGCGGCGATCACAGAAGGGATCTTAGCGAACCTCAAAGGTGCGTACACGCCAGCGGGCGCTGAAAGCAGCGTGCAGGAAAACCCACCCGAAGGCTTGAGGCTCAACGACACGGGACCAGAAGTCAGGCGTCTCCAGGAGATGCTCAACGACCTTGGGTTCCCCGTTGGCGTCGTGGACGAGACCTTCGGGAAGAAGACCTACACCATGCTGGTTGCGTTCCAGGCGACCTATGGTCTGCAGCCCCATGGGGTGGCAACGCGCGAAGTGTTCACGACCTTGCACGACGCCGTGAACGCAAGGCCCATCGAGGATGAGCCGAACGAACGCGCGGATCGTACCGAAAAGAAAATGCGGGATGCGGGTATCAAAGAACCTCAAGACGCGGCCGCTGTCTCCACCGGCTCCGTTGTCGTGGGCGGCGCGGCGGCGGCTGGTGTCGCGCAGGAGGCCGGGATCATCGATAAAGCAACGGACGCGTTGAAGCCAGGCGGAGAGGGCGCCGGGCCTGATTCCGTCGCAGCCGCAGGCGATGCGATCATGGCCAAGGCTGCGGACCCCTCCTTGCTGATGGTCGGGGCGCTGCTCGTTGTGATTTTCGTCTCAATGTGGATCTACAGCCGCTCGCGGCGGATCAAATCATCGAGCGTCAAAGCCTTCCAAGAGGGGCGGTATCTTCGCTGAGGATTGTGACCTCTCCTCGTACAGCGGTGGTCGGTACGACAGATGCCGATCGTGGAGCGTACGCCGCCTCTTGACTTCGCCGGGCGAAAGCGTAGCTCCACACCTCTCCCGACATGCTTCCTTCGACCATCCTTTCTTTGAGGGCGAGGGCGGCTGTCCCCAAAACTGAGCGAGCCGAGAAGGTCATGCCAAAGTCGAAGAACCGCCGGAAGCCAAAGTCGAATAGACCAGCGGCTGAGATGAAGACCGATACGCAGGTCGTTGAGGCGGAAACCACCACCGCGAAATCCGACCGTTCCGAACAGGCATCGCCGAAGAAAAAGTCGGTCAGCCCGGTGCAGTTCTTCCGTCAGGTGCGCGCTGAAATGCAAAAAGTGACCTGGACCACACGCGGCGAAACCACGGTGTCGACCATCATGGTGCTGATCATGGTGGCCATCATGTCGCTTTTCTTTTTTACAGTTGATCAGTTCCTGCGTTTCATCGTGCCGCTGATCCTGTCTCTCAATCTTTCCTAAGGTTCGACCTATGTCCGACGCGAAATGGTATATCGTCCACGCCTATTCCAACTTTGAAAAAAAGGTGGCTGAGTCAATTAAGGCGTCCGCTGAGGAAAAGGGGCTTGATCACCTTTTCGAAGATGTCTTGGTGCCAACCGAAGAGGTCGTTGAGGTGCGTCGTGGCCGGAAGGTCAATACAGAGCGCCGCTATTTTCCTGGATATGTCCTGGTGAAGATGGTGTTGAACGACCAAACCTATCACGTGGTCAATGAGACCAACAAAGTGACTGGATTTTTAGGGCAGGGGAAGAAACCCCTTCCGATCACGCAAAAAGAAGTCGATCGCATCCTCGGTACCATGGAGGAGAGCGAGCAAGCACCAGCGATGCCTGCCATCATCTACGAAGTGGGTGAGATGGTGAAGGTGATCGACGGTCCGTTTGCGTCGTTCTCCGGCGTGGTCGAAGATGTCGACCAAGAGAACGCACGCCTCAAAGTGTCTGTCTCGATTTTTGGTCGAGCCACTCCCGTCGAGCTTGAATACAACCAGGTTGATAAAGAGACCTGATTGGCGCTTCTTATTGAATGGCGTAGTCGGAGCGTTGGAAAGTGATTTTGTCGCCTGGAAGCAAGACATGGACCAGTCGACCGGCCAGTGGTTTTGTGAGCTGGAACTGAATAACCCCCGTACCAGGGATGAAGTCGTCCTTGGACGGATCTGCTGGTCTGCCTTTGTTCCAAAACTTGCCGCCTTCCATGTGGGTAAGGCCGCGTAGCTCGAAATCATCCACCGAAGCTGGAACTTCGGTCGCCAACAAAACAACGGCCTTGGTTGCGACCGATCGCGCCTCGCCAAACCCAAGCAGGCCATCAAGCTCTTCAAGCTTTCGTCCCGCTAGACACTTCGCCTTTGTGGCGTAGCCTTCGAGCTCCCAAACGCCGAATTTGTTGGGTTTAGCATAGTCAAAGGCGATCACTTTGGCAGGCGTCTCACCCAGGCCGCGCCTTAAGTCATTCATCAGCCATTCTTTGTGAACAGCGATGGTTTCCGGCGGCAGTTTGTCGGCTTCGGGCCTATCATCTCTATCGTTTTGATTCATGCCATCCTCCGATCGGGTGATGCGGCGAACCTAACGCGCCCCGCACTCAATGCCAGCGCTAGCGTCGGTGCTCGCTGTAATCGTCATGATCTGGTTATCGTTCAACTGTTTGTGTCGGCTCGCTTGGGTCCAATGGGCTTCTGTCCAACTGGCTTGGGGGGGGGGATGATGATGCGCGACAAGCAGAGGGCTTGAGCTGATCTGCTGTAACCGCCACATCAGCCGACATGCCCATGTCCGCCGAGAAGACCCGCGACAAAAGAACCCTCGTCATCGAGAAGGCCACTGAGCTTTTTTGGCGACAGGGCTATGATGGCGTGTCGATTGGGGACCTCGTCGAGGCAACGGGCCTCAATCGCTACACATTGTACCAAGCCTTTGGCGGCAAGCGAGAGATCTTCATCGCGGTGCTGCGGAACTATATCGACGAGTCGTCGGCTGAGGTGGAAGAGGCGTTTGCTCTTTATAAGGGTGATCCGTTTGAGGCCATCTACCACTCGCTCTATACACGGATGCTAAATCCCGACATGTTTCCAGCGGGTTGCTTGATGTGCACCACCTCCGTGGATGTTGCGGCCAAAGACCCCGAGGTGGCCGAAATCCTCAAAGAAACAGTCCAAGGAATGATGCAGGTCTTTTGCGCGAAGTTTGAGGAGGCGCGCTGCGCCAGCAAAGCGCCATCGGGCCAAAATTCGATGGCATTCGCCGAACTTGCCACATCGCTCTACTTCTCCCTCGGCGTTCAAGCGCGCATGGGCAGAAGTCGCGAGTCCCTGGCTGAGGCACTCAGAACAACGGTCGATAGTTTGAAAGTCTGTTGATACCGGTTGATTTTAGAATGTTCGTTCTGATATGGCCGCGGGAGCGTTGAGGGGATATCGAAATGCCCACGAAAAGCCGTACGATCGTCGACCGCTTTGCGGTTGGCTTCACCAAAGTTGTTTTGGCCCAGCGGTTCTTGGTCATTCTTGTGGCTGTGGTGGGGGTCTTTGGGCTGGCGACCCAGGCGAAGCATCTCAGCTTTGAGAGCAATTATCGCGTCTTTTTCAGTGACGAGAATCCAGAGCTTCAAGCCTTTGAAAATCTTCAGGCGACTTACACCCAGACCGATAACGTCTTTTTCTTCGTTAAACGGAAAGATGGGCGCGACGTCTTTGAAACCGAGACAATGTCGGCGGTTGCAGAGATCACCGAAGAAGCGTGGCAGCTTCCCCATTCCATCCGCGTCGATAGCCTCACGAATTTTCAGTACACCTATGCCGAAGAAGATGATCTGATCGTTGAAGATTTGATTGGCGATCCGGGTACTGTGTCGCCCGAGGAGTTTGCCCAAAGGCGGAGCATCGCGCTGGCCGAACCTATTTTGGTGCGCCAGCTTGTGACCACTGATGCCGACGCCACCGCGATCAACGTCACTCTCCAATTCCCAGGAGTGAGCAGCGACGAAGTTCCCAACGTGACATTTGCAGCACGAGACCTTCGTCAGCGGATGGAGGAAAAATACCCCGACCTGACTTTTAAGATGTCCGGTGGCGCCCTTCTCAACACGGCGTTTATGGAAAGCGGGTTGGCGGACAACACCACCTTGGTGCCGCTGATGTTCCTTGTCGTCGTGCTGTTGAGCTTTGCGACGGTGCGTTCGTTTAGCGCGACCATTGCGCTCTTTTTTGTCATCGTGCTGTCGGTGATGGCGACCATTGGCGCTGCGGGTGTGATGCGTGTCCCTCTAACGCCGATTTCTCTCAGCTCGCTGATTGTTGTCCTGACGCTAGCTGTTGCCGATGGCATCCATATTCTTCTGACGTTCCGCCAAAACATGCAAAAAGGCATGCCCAAGCGCGAGGCGTTGATTGATGCCATTCGGGTCAATTTTTTGGCCGTTGGGATCACGTCACTCACGACCATTGTCGGCTTTATGGCCCTCAACTTCTCCGATTCGCCCCCGTTCTGGCATCTCGGGAACATGTCCGCCGCTGGTATTTTCTCCGCATGGCTTTTCTCGGTGACATTCCTTCCTGCGCTTCTCAGCATCCTGCCGGCAAAGGCCGCGGTGCGAGAGGATTACGTCGATCGCCACACCGTTATGGACCGGTTTGCGGATTTCATTCTTCCGCGGAAGAACATCATCGCGATCGCCATGATTGGCGCTGTGGCGGCGTCCGTTTCGCTCATCCCGCGGCTTGGTATCAACGACCAATGGACCCAGTATTTTGGCCAACGTATCGAGTTTCGCCGCGATACCGATGTTATCAGCCAGTATTTTGGTCTGTTCACGGTCGATTTTTCTGTCGAAGCAGGAGAGCCAAGCGGCATCTACGAGCCAGAATATCTTGAGCGCCTCGATATGTTTGCTGAATGGCTTGAGACCCAACCCAATGTGGCGCATGTCTATTCGCTGTCGGACGTCATGAAGCGGTTGAACCGCAACCTCAACGGTGACGATCCTGACTATTATCGGTTGCCGGATGAACGGGAGCTGGCGGCCCAGTATCTGCTCCTCTACGAGCTCTCGCTGCCCTATGGGCTCGATCTCAACAACCGGGTCAATATCGACAAATCCGCGACACGCCTGACCGTCACCATGGAGGATGGGCCAACCCAGGAAACCAAAGATCTCTTGATCGCCTCCGCGGCCTATCTTGAGGAAAATTTCCCCGAAGGTTTGCGGCCCATCCCCACATCGACCCAAGTGATGTTCACCTTCATCACCGACCGCAATGTCAAGCAGATGATCCAAGGGACGATCATAGCCATCCTCGCGATCTCAGCGATCATGGTGTTCACGTTCCGAAGTTTGAAGTTGGGGATATTGAGCCTTGTCCCAAACACTTTGCCCATTGCGACGGCCTTTGGCGCTTGGGTATTGCTGGTGGGGGAGATTGGTTTCTCTGTCTCTATTGTGGCGGCGATCAGTCTGGGGATTGTGGTCGATGACACTGTTCACCTCATCACCAAATATGTCAGGGCTCGTCGCGAGCAGGGCCTGTCCGCCGAAGAGGCTGTTCGCTATTCATTTAACACGGTTGGGCTGGCCATCATCGTGAACACGGTGATCCTATCGATCGGTTTTAGTGTACTGATGTTCTCAACCTTCAAGGTGACTGCCGATATGGGCCTTTTGACCAGCCTTTCGATCGTCTTTGCCCTGATACTTGACTTCTTGCTGCTGCCTGCGCTCCTGATTTGGACCGACGGTGGCCGCTCCCCCAAATCCAATCTGGAGGCCACAGATGCTGCGCCAAAATTCTCTCCTGCTTAGTCTTCTTGCTGCCACAGCGCTGACGGTTTCTGCGCCCGTCGCAGCGGTCGCTCAGTCCCAGGACGTCGCGGCGATGAGCGATGAAGAGCGACAGGGCTATGAGATTGCCGCTCGCTCAGACCAGACTGACAATGGTTTTGGAGGGTCGGTCGTCACTGCACAGATGATTCTTCGAAATGCAGCGGGACAAGAAAGCGCCAGGGATCTCTCCTTTAAAACCCTCGAGCGCGAGACCGAGGACGTTGGCGATAAGTCGCTCGTCATTTTTGAAAGCCCACGAGATGTCGAAGGCACAGCACTCCTCAGCCATGCCCGTATCTTGGACCCCGATGACCAATGGCTCTATCTTCCCGCGCTCAAAAGGGTGAAACGGATCAGCTCGGCCAACAAATCGGGGCCGTTTGTGGGCTCGGAGTTTGCTTTTGAAGACTTCACGGCAACTGAGCTCAACAAATACACCTACCGCTATATCGGTGAGGAAGAGGTCGATGGCCTGATGACCGACGTGATCGAACGGTTCCCACGCTACGAGCGGTCTGGCTATACCCGGCAAGTGAGTTACGTCGACCAAGACGTGTTTCAACTTCGCAAGGTCGACTTTTATGATCGAAAAGACTCACTCCTCAAAACACTGACGCTCACAGATTATCGTGACTATGATGGTATTTGGCGGGCGCACCGGCTCTCCATGGTCAATCATCAAAATGGCAAGGAAACGGATCTTGTCTATGAGGCGTTCGACTTCTCACAAGAGTTAGGCAGCGGTGACTTTGATAAGGGCGTGCTGTCGCGCATTCGATAGCGGGCTAAGGGGGCTGGTATGAGGGTATTACGGATCATCGCTGCTTGCGCGGCCATTTCACCCGCTCTGGCCTCGGCCGGGGAGTGGGAATTTGGCGGCGAGGTTGCGGGTGAGCTTCGCCTGTTCCCCCAGGAACCCGCGGTTGACGGGCAGCTCAGCGATTTTCAGCCCTCAAGCTACGTGATGGGCGATGTCCGATGGACATCCGATAATGGTAAGCACCAATTGGTGGCGGTCCCGTTTTATCGTCTTGATGGGGAAGATGACGAGCGCACCCACGCCGATTTGCGCGAGGGCTATTACCGTTACGCCGGGAACAATGTTGATATTCTGATTGGAGCGGGCAAGGTCTTTTGGGGTGTGGCGGAAAGCCGGCATCTGGTCGATATCGTCAATCAGACGGATGCCGTCGAAGACATCGACGAAGAAGACAAGCTTGGACAACCGATGGCGAAGGTCTCGTTTCTTCGCGATTGGGGAACAGTGGATGTCTTTGTCCTTCCTTACTTCCGTCCTCGAACCTTCCCCGGCGAGCGAGGACGGCTGCGCTTCGATCCGGTGATCAATGATGACGATCCGCTGTATGAAGATGCCGATGAAGAGTGGAACACGGATTTCGCTCTCCGCTACAGCCATTTCTTTGGTAGTTTCGATATCGGCTTGAGTGGTTTTTCAGGTACGTCGCGTGAGCCTCGCTTTGCCTTTTCACCCCAAGGCATTGATGCCAATGGCCAACTGATCCCGATTTATGATCAGATCAATCAGGTCGGTATTGATATTCAGTATACCAATGAAGCATGGCTCTGGAAATTCGAAGGCATCGTCCGCGAAGGACAAGGCGATACCTTTGCGGCGACCGTGGCGGGGTTTGAGTATACGTTTTTTGGGGTGACCCAAGGCGGCGCTGATCTCGGTGTTCTTGTCGAGCATCTTTACGACGGGCGCGATGAGTTTCTCGCGCCGCCAACACCCTCTGACAACGACCTTTTCTATGGTGCGCGGTATGCACTGAACGATTTTCAGGACACGTCAATTTTGATCGGAGCGATCACCGATCTCGAGAATGGCAGTTCCTCGGGGCTCATCGAAGCTGCGCGGCGTTTTGGCCAAAACTGGACTGCTGAGTTGGAAGCGCGGTTTTTCTACAACGTCGATAACGAAGATCTGTTGCGTGCGTTTGAGGACGACAGCGTGGTGACCATGCGCCTGACCCGGTACTTTTAGGGTTGATAAGGCGTGCAAGGAATGTCGCGCGGCAGCACGACCTGTAAATTGTCTGACTGCCGTCTCAGCACACATTCACCATTCTCAAGACGAATGTCATAGGCCGATGGCAGGGCCAAGCTCCGGGTCTCAGCGTTCGTTGGGGCTGGCGGAAGAACGGTTACCACAGGCTCCAGTCGAGGATCCGGTGGGCCGAGTGCAAGCGACGTGCGGCCTTCCGCCGATGCTAGGGCTGCGACGACCCCAGAGAGGTTGTCATCCGTGTCGAGATCCAACACGGCGGGCTTGGCTGTTTCGCCGCAAGGGCTGACGCACGCCGTCAACGCAATGAACACGATGGGTGCGATCATTTTCATAAGGAACCCTCTGGCAGCCGCATGTCACGATTCGCGGCTTGCACATTCGTTGGCACGTTGATCCCTGGCCCCCCAAGGGTAGGGGCGGCTTTGCTCAATATATCGCTCGACGTCGTCGACGGCGGACAAAAACCGTTGCTCCGATAGGCCAAGGTTGTGGCCAAAAGCGCTTCGGTTTCGTCGCCGAGTTCTGTCTCGAGATCATCGGGCACGGTACAGCCGGGTATCACAACGCCGAATGGAAAACTGTTGTCGCTTGGCACAAATCCATCCGCATAGTCGCCAAAACCTTTATTGTTCACGCCTTGAAACTGGATCGTAAAATAGGTCTCGCCGCAATTGTCCGTGGGGTAGAAGCCGTAGGGTTTGCCGCAGGTGATATCGCCAATTAAGATCACCTCAAAATCGAGCCCGCGCAGGCTGTTGATGACGGATTCGGATGCTGAACAGGTGTTTTCCGTCGACAGGATAAAGACGCGATTGATGTTCAGTATAGGAAGGGGTGTTCCCCCCGACACACTGAAGCCCAAAGTCGTGGTGTAGAACGGAATGGTGTTGTCAAACTCGCCAGTGACTGGGTTGATGCCGCCTGCATCCTGATTAAATCGAAGATCTTCAAAGACCTGGCCCGATGTCAGGCTCGGTCCTGCGATCATATAGGCAAGTTGCGAGGCAATCGCGAGCAGGCCTCCGCCATTGTAACGGAGGTCGAGCACGAGGTCGGTGACGTTCGCGGTTTGGAGCTGCTGGAAAGCGCTAAAAAGCTCAGCCTCGGTCGTAAATGTGCTGAACGTGTTGAGAAGGACATAGCCGACATTGCCCGTCGCTGTGCTGATCACCTCCACGGTGTTAACAGGATCAGGCGCGAGGTTCTGGGAGATCAGAGTCACTGTTCGCGATGTCGCCGCACCGGGATCAAGCACGTCAAAGACATGCGTTTCGCCGGCGGTCTCGGGAAAAAGGCCAGCGTTCAATGCGTTGATGTCGGCATCACTGGTGGCGTTCACGAGGTCAACACCATCGACTGCCAAGATCTGTGCACCGCGGATGAAATTGGCCAGGCCGCCAACTTCGGTAGCAGCTGGTGTGCCCGGATCGGTATAGCGCACACGGAAATCACGGGGCGGAGTGGTGGAAAGCCCGATATAGCTGACGCCGTAACTGGCACTCGGTGCGGCGTTGCGCTGTTCGAGGAACTCTTCCGTCGACTGGCTGAAATGAAAGTCGTCCCGCTCTTCGCCGGAGGGTTCGATCGCCGAGGTCTTGAGCTGGTTGAAATAATTCACCCGGTTGCTGAACGACGCCGGATTGAGGTCCGGCACTTCATCGTTCCAAAGATAAGTCTCATTGGTCCATGACCGCAGCCAGAAGTTTTCGATTGTTGTTGAGCCGGGCTCATCGGGAAAGACGTTGCCTTCGATATCAACGCCGCTCCTAGGGTTTTCGCATTGGGCGATATAGGTCGATGCGGGATCATAAATTCCCGGTATCCACGTGGGGTCTGATCCGCCCGAAGAGCTGCTTCCAGTGCTTCCGACCGGCTGCACAATGCCGCCGCCGCCTCCCGTGTCGCAGGCAGCGAGGCCAAGGATGGCGACCAAAACCCCGGCAAGACGCCATCTTCGGCGCATATCCAGATCCATTTTACCCAGCTCATTGCCACTAAAGGCGGATGGCATCGAGGAGGCAAGTGACGGTCTTGATGGATTGATGAGCCAACAAAAAACGGGCCCGTGGGCCCGTTTCCTCATTTTAAAGCGGAAAGCTTGCTTAAGCCGCTTTTTCCTCGGCGGGGTCACGAAGAACATAGCCTCGGCCCCAGACGGTTTCGATATAGTGCTCACCCTCGGTCGCCGCGGAGAGTTTCTTCCGCAACTTACAGATGAAGACGTCAATAATTTTGAGCTCAGGCTCATCCATGCCGCCGTAAAGGTGATTAAGGAACATTTCCTTCGTCAAGGTGGTACCCTTCCGAAGGCTGAGAAGTTCCAGCATCTGATATTCTTTACCCGTCAGGTGCACGCGTTGGCCGGCGACTTCGACGGTTTTGGCGTCGAGGTTCACTGACAAGCTGCCCGTGTTGATCACTGACTGACTGTGACCTTTCGAGCGGCGAACGATCGCGTGGATCCGCGCCACCAACTCGTCCTTATGGAACGGCTTGGTCATATAGTCGTCAGCACCGAAGCCAAGGCCGCGGACCTTGTTTTCTGTGTCTCCTAGACCCGTCAGGATCAAGATCGGTGTGGCGACTTTCGCCACCCGGAGCTGCTTGAGAACATCAAAGCCGGTCATGTCCGGCAAGTTCAGGTCAAGCAAAATGATATCGTAGTCGTACAATTTGCCGAGGTCGACGCCCTCTTCACCAAGGTCCGTCGTGTACACATTGAAGCCATCTGACTTGAGCATCAGTTCGATGCTTTGGGCCGTGGCGCCATCATCCTCGATCAGCAGAACCCGCATGGAACTCGTCCTCCTCGTCCGTGTCGGCCTCACACCGCCTGCGGGCGGTACTCGAATAGGTTAAACCTAACCAATATTTACTTTCATAAAGATTAACGTTGCGACTTTTCCCCTCGCGCGGTCATCTTCTATCAACCCAATAGAAGTTGCGTCGGGGATTCGTGCAAGGCTGCGTACCGACGATTGGTCGATCAATTTGAGTGATCGGCGACTATTTTTTGCGAAAACGATCGAGGCTGACGACATCGGCACCGCCTGATGGCGGCTCGTCATCGGGTGGCGTTTCAGAATCGTCGTTCGGTTCGTCGGAGGTGTCGGTCAGATGCTCTTCGACTTCTGTAACCGATTGAAACTGGAGGGCAAAGTTGGACGAGGGGTCAGCGAACTGCGTGATCGCGTCGAACGGCACCACCAGCCGTTCGGGTACCCCTTTAAATTTAAGGGTGACGGTGAAATGGTCCTGTTCGACGATCAGGTCGTCGAATTGATGCTGGAGAACGATCGTCATCCGGTCCGGGTACTGTGTTCTCAGGCGGTCCGCGATGTCGACACCTGAAGCGAGTGTGTCGAACTCGATATAAAAATGATGCTCGCCCGGTAGGCTCCCTAAATCCCGGGTGATCGTGAGCACATCGCGCACGACACCGCGCATCGCGTTTTGCGTCAGCCAGGCGTAGTCGAGTTCAGAGCTATCGGACATTTCGTCTGCACTAATGGGTCGGAGCGTCGCTGTCACGTAGCAGCTCAGCAATCCTTTCAGCAGCAGGGCGAAATTCGTCGCGCGGTCGTGCCGGTGTCACGGCCAGGTCGGCGGTGAGCGGCAGTTTCAAGACGATATCGGTGCCGATCTCCTCAATCAGCGCAGGATCAAGATCATCGCCTAACGGTCCACCGGTCATGTTGAGCACAAGCCCAAGAAGCGGCGCGCCAACCTTCTCAAAAAGGGCGGCCCCGCGGCGAACGTCGGCGGTGGCGAGGGGGCTTGGCGTGGCGACGATCAAGGCACCGTCGAGCTTTAAGCGCTGAACGAGTGATAGATGAGCGTCACCGGTGCCCGGCGGCGTATCGACCACCAAAACATCGAGCTCACCCCATTTTGTGTCTTCGATAAGCTGTCGGGCGGCGTTCATCACCATCGGGCCGCGCCAGGCAACGGCCTGTCTTTCATCCACCATATAGCCGATCGACACGAGTTTGAGGCCAGCGCCATTGGCAGGGATGATCTTGCCGTCCTCTGCCGTGAGGCGATCTTTGATCGGGAAGAGAACGGGAAGCGACGGCCCGTGGATATCAAGATCCAAAAGTCCGACACGGGCGCCGCTTTGCGCCAGGCTGAGGGCCACGCCTGCTGCGACGGTGCTTTTTCCCACGCCGCCTTTGCCGGAAGCGACGGCGATCACCCGTCCAACACCCGCCGGCCGTGAAGGACCTTTAGGAACACCCGGGGCGGGCGGCGACTTGGCGCCGATATGAAGCGGATCGGCGTGACCTCCGCGCGGTGGAGGTGGCGGAGTGGTTGCTTGAGGCGGCTTAGCGGCCGCTTCGCCGTGGGAGCTCTGAACGAGGGTGACGCGCTCAAGCCCGGCTTCGTTCTTGAGTTTCTCTTCAAGACCAGGGGCGTCGCCAACAGGTCCATGAAGCAGCACCGTTGCGGACAAAACGCCGTCGCGCTCGCGCAGCATAATGTCGCCCTTGGCGTCTTCGGCACTCAACACACGGCGGAGAGCGGCTTCGGCCCGGCCTTTCCGGGCGGCATCGCGCATGCGATCAATCATAGCGGTGACCCGGCGCCTTTCCATTGCGTTGTTCTCTCAACGCCACATATACCGAGGTATTCAAAGACCAAGAGGCGATCGACGATCGCCTCGCAATTAGGCGGATCAATGCCCTGGACTGATAAGCCGTCAGGCTCACAAAACTCTGGCCCGTGGGGCCGTCCCGAAGGTAGCAATGGCAATGGCGGAGGCCCTCGCGGCGGCCGCGGCGGTGCTCCTGATTTAGAAGAACTTCTGCGCTCCGGTCGTGAGCGGTTTGGTCGCGGCGGCCGAGGAGGAGGCGGCGGCGCTGGCGCTCAACTGCCCGCACCGAGTGGCCGCTTGATCGGCCTCGCGCTTTTTGTCGGCCTGGCGCTTTATGCGTTTTCGGGGCTTTATCAGGTGGCGCCGGGCTCTCGCGGTGTGGTGACGACCTTTGGTAATTTTACCGGTCTCACGGATCCGGGCCTTAATTGGCACTTGCCGCGGCCGTTTCAATCGGTCGAAGTGGTTGCGGTTGAAGAAGACCGGCCCGTCCGTATCGGCGGAAGCTCGAACCGTATCTCGATGCTGACCTCGGACCTCAACATAGTCGATGTCGGTTTGCAGGTGAACTACCGCATCAAAAGCGATGCGACCTGGAGCCCTGAGTCAGGCGACCTTCCGAATGCGGGCAAGTTTATTTTCAACATCGAAGAGCCCGACGACGCGGTGAAAATCTCAGCGGAGGCTGCCCTACGCGAGGTGGTGGGTGCGAATGAATTCGAGCCGATCATTTCCAGCGGCCGGCGGATCGTCAACGAGGAAACGGCCCGCATCCTTCAGGACACACTTGATGGTTACAACAGCGGCATCGAGGTGATCCGTGTCAACTTCGGTCAAGCCGATCCGCCGCAGCAGGTGATCCCAGCCCAGCGGGACGTGATCGACGCGACGAGTGAAGCTGAACGCGAGGTCAATGTTGCGACCGGCTATGCCAACCAAAAAGTCCCCCGCGCGACGGGTGAGGCACGCCAGATTGTTCTTGACGCGGAAGCTTATTCTGCCCGTGTGGTCGCCCAGGCCCGCGGTGATGCCGCGCGCTTCAATGCGATCTATGAAGAATATGCCAAGGCGCCTGATGTCACCCGACAACGGATGTATCTGGAAACGATGGAAACTGTGCTTGGTGATATGAACAAGGTGCTGATCGATGATGATGCAGGCGGCACCTTGCCTTATCTCAACCTCAATGAGCTGGCGCGAGAAGCGCAACGTTCTTCGGCGCGCGCGAACAATTCAGGAGCCCAATAATGAACCGATCGATTGGTATAGTTCTGGGTCTGATCACCTTTGTGGCCGTGGCGGTGGCATCGGGCACGTTTCTTATCTTACGCGAAGATCAACAGGCGCTCGTCCTGCAGTTCGGCGACCCGGTTGAGACCTATTCAGCGGAGGAAGCAGGACTTCATCTCAAGGTCCCGTTTCTTCAGAACGCGGTCTTCTTTGACGCACGAAACCTCAATTTTGACGCTGACCCGGTGGAGGTCATTGTTGCCAATGAGGAACGCCTCTTGGTGGATGCCTTCGTCCGTTATCGGATCTCTGATCCCCTGGTCTATTTCCAAACGCTAAGCCGCGGCTCAACCGATCCCATCAACATGCGCCGCCGGTTCAATGACCGCCTCGACGCTGTGCTGGGAGAAGCCATGCGCGAAGTGCTCGGTGAGGTCACCATTCGTGCAATCATCACCGAACAGCGTAATGAATTGATGAGCGATATCCAAGACAATGTTGCCTCGGAGGCACTAAAGCTTGGTGTGACCATCATCGATGTGCGCATTCGCCAAGCCGACTTCCCGGCGGAAAACGCCGAGAACGTCTACCGCCGGATGTCGTCGGATTATAACCAGCAGGCCCAACGCATTCGTGCGGACGGGGAGCGGCGTGCTCGCGAAATCACTGCGCAGGCTGATAAAGATGCCGCCGAAATCTTGGCGACGGCGAACGAAGAAGCACAGCGCATTCGCGGTACAGCGGATGCGGAGCGAAACGGGACATTTGCTGAAGCTTACAGCCAGGACCCTGAGTTTTTCGCCTTTTATCGGTCGCTAACAGCGTATGAAACTTCGCTTCGAGACGGAGAGACGACCATTATCCTCTCGCCGGACTCAGAATTCTTCCGCTACTTCAACGACACAAACGGCGGCAACTAGAGCATCGGGCGATAAATTGGCATCGCCCAATGCTCTAGATTTTTACTGGTCGCGCCGGGTTTGCGAAAAACCGGGATTCCACTTTTTCGCCCGACGCTCTAGGCCGCCGCTGCGGTCGTCACGCGCCGCAGCACAGAGAGATAGCTTGGCTGGATGTCCGTCCGGCCGAGCTTTTTTTTGTCCTGCAGCATCCGATGTGCGAGCGGTAAGCGGAAGCAGGGGACATACATCACAAGGTGATGCTCAGCATGATAGGCGACCCAATAAGGAGCCAAGATTTGCCGCTCGATGAAGTTCGTGTGCGTTGTTCGTGCATGGGTCAGGGGATCATCAAGATCCGTGTCCACGCAAGCGTGCTCGCCGATATTGCGGATGCGGGTGGCGAGAGGAAACCACGTCGCGAGCGGCAAGAGCCAGCCGACAAGGTAGAGCCAAGGCTGACCAACAGCCGTCAGCGCGGCGAAGATGATGCCGTTGGTCAAAAAGAAGCGGCCAAGCCCGTTCCGGCTAGCAACGATCGTCCCACCACTGACTTCATCCACCTTGTTTTGAGGCAACAGCGCCGTCATGGCAAAAAGGCGTTGCTTCAGAAAGGTCTGCGCGGTCAGATCACGGAAGATTTTTCGCGCAAGGCTTGCCTTGGTGACGGGGAAGGGGGCGGCCAGGCCAAGGTCTGGATCCTTTTCGGACTGCACAAACCGGTGGTGGCTTAGATGATAGGGCCGGTAGCCGGTGAGATCGGCACCGACAGGGCTCGCCGTTGGCCACTGGCCGAGAAAATCGTTCACCGCTTTGTTGCGCGACAGAAGACCATGCGCGGCCTCGTGCATCAAGATGGCAAGACCAAGCTGGCGCGCGCCAATCACCATGATCGCGGGAATCACCACCAAAGGATGGTATCCACTCCAAGCGATCAGAGCCATGACGCCAGCAATAATCGCCCAGGCATGAAGCACAAGGGCGGGGCCCTGCCAGGTCACGGGTTTTGTGAGCTGTTCCCATTCCTCCGGGGAAAACAGCGATTTGGGCGATAGTGATGCGGTCATTGGCGACTCTCCTTGCCCCTCCATACCACGGCAAAGAGGCCGCAGGTATCTTGCGGTTGCGCCGCGCGCGGGCGAAGCTAAGAGCACGTTATGGCTGAAACCTCATTCCTGCTCGATTACTTGCCAATCCTCATCTTTTTGGGACTGGCGCTGGTGCTTGGCGGCGTGTTTTTGGCGCTGCCCGCGGTGCTTGCGCCGAACAATCCCGATCCTGAAAAGAATTCGACCTATGAGTGCGGCTTTGAGCCCTTTGAAGACGCGCGGATGAAGTTCGACGTACAATTCTACATCGTTGCGATCCTGTTCATCATCGTCGATCTCGATGTGGCGTTTCTTTTCCCATGGGCGGTGACGCTCTTTAATCCTGAGCTTGGCCTCGACCGGAGTTTCCAAATCTACTCCTTCTGGTCGATGTTTGTGTTCCTCGCCGTCTTCTTCATCGGCTTTGCCTATGAATGGAAAAAGGGCGCGCTGGAGTGGCGCTAAACTGCCCTGCGCCAGTGTCACGCGTTGCGCCCGCCCAGGCACCGCTTTAATGGGAGAGGTAAGTCTAAGGAATGGATCATGGCCAGCGATAGCGATGTGAAGCTCAAAGACGGCCAAGCCGCGGGTTCGATTGACGCGCTCGACACCCCCACCAACAAACCGTTGATGGATATACCGACGCCAAAACCGATCACGACCGCTGATTTACCGTATGGAACTGCTGGCCGCTCCGATGTCATTGGTTATGATCCGAAGGCAGAAGACCCTTTCTTTCGGCAGGTGAACAACGAGCTTGCGGATAAGGGTTTTTTCACCGCACCTGCCGATGCCGTGATCAACTGGGCACGCACCGGGTCCCTCATGTGGATGACCTTCGGCCTTGCGTGTTGCGCTGTCGAGATGATGCAGGCCTCCATGCCGCGCTATGATCTCGAGCGGTTCGGCATGGCCCCGCGCGGGTCACCCCGCCAATCGGACCTGATGATTGTGGCAGGCACGCTGACCAACAAAATGGCTCCAGCTTTGCGCAAGGTCTATGACCAGATGCCGGAGCCGCGCTACGTCCTCTCAATGGGCAGCTGCGCCAATGGTGGCGGCTACTACCATTATAGTTACTCCGTGGTCCGAGGGTGCGACCGAATTGTTCCCGTGGACGTCTACGTGCCGGGCTGCCCACCTTGCGCAGAGGCACTTGTTTACGGCCTTCTTCAACTGCAGAAAAAAATCCGCCGCGAGGGGACGATCCAGCGATGAGTGATGCGGATGTGTCCTATCTTGATGACTTGACGGAGCTCGAAGAACATATCGGTGGCCAATTCGGCGAGGATATTGTCGCTAGTCAGGTGGCTTACCAAGAGCTGACTGTCACGGTGCCCTGCAGCCGAATTATTGACGTACTGACATTTTTGCGGGACGACAGCATGTGCCGTTTTTCGCAGCTCATTGAGCTTGCAGGCGTCGACTACCCTGAGCGCCGCAAGCGCTTCGATGTCGTCTATCACCTTCTCAGCATCACGAACAACGCTCGTGTCCGGATCAAAATACAGGCGAATGAGACTGACGCTGTACCGTCGGTGACCAGTGTTTACCCCAACGCCGATTGGTATGAGCGCGAAGCGTTCGATATGTACGGCATCGTGTTCGAAGGTCACCCTGACATGCGCCGCTTGCTGACGGATTATGGCTTTGAAGGTCATCCGCTCCGCAAAGACTTTCCCCTGACCGGGTACACAGAAGTCCGGTGGGACGATGAGCAGCAACGCGTCGTGCATGAACCGGTAAAGCTCACCCAAGAATACCGCGATTTCGATTACCTATCGCCATGGGAAGGCTCTGACTACGTTCTGCCCGGTGACGAAAAGGCCGAGTAACTAGCGGCTTGCTTGGTGCCTGTTTGTCCTCCATGCTTCGAAGAATAGTGCCGAAAAGAAGACAAGGCCCGCTGCCGTTAAGGACAAAGAGAGAAGACGCGCGTGCAAATCAATGCCGCCAGTTTCGATCAGTCCACCAAAGATCTCAGAGACTTTTCCTGCGCGCCAAGTTCCCAGAATACCGATCAGTACACCGATTTTGCAAAAGGGTGGACAGCGAATAAAAAGTACAGGGATCGCTAAGTAAAAGATCACCAGATCGTATCCGTGCAGAGGGATCCAAAAACAGGTCGCTATAGCAATGCCGGCGATGCTTAACAGCAAAGCGTCATCAGTGTTCACCAGTTGGTGTTTGGTCAACCGATCAATGCCGAGTTTCATCGCGATCACGGTGATAAGAGCCATCACGATCATCGGTATCGAGCCGGTGCTTATCCCCGTGGCAGCATCGACAATATGTTGGAGCCCTGTGGTCACGCCTGGCGCGTTGACGTCGAGCGTTCCGTGGTAGCGAAGAGCGTCAAGAAAACCGGTGGTCACACCCATGATGCCACCGGTCCAGAACGCTGGCATGGCGATGAGCAGGGAGATCGCCCCGGCAATGGTAATGTTGCGCCATTGGTCGAATGACATCCCGAGCAGCGCCACACCAAGAATGCCGATCTGTGGTTTCAGCATCGCCAACACGAGGCCCGCAACAATGAGCGATTTGCGCTGATGGCTCCAACCATAGAGGATCAGGGCAAGGCCAAGACCAGCGATCATCGTCGTCTGCCCAAGATAGAGGAGCGTCGGCGTTGCTTGCGACGTTGCGGCGATAAAGAGAGTGATCCCGAGAACCAACCATCCTGCATCAGGGTTGGTCTTCCGAAGCGAAAGGAAGGCGAGCATGATGCTCGCCGCGATGCTGGCCGCCGTGAAAAAACGCCAAAGCCATGTTGCCGTTTCATAATTGAGCAAGGCAAGGCCGCTCGATAGAGGCCACCACGTCGGTGGATAAAGCCAGCGGTCGAGCTCGTTATCCACAAGGAAGCTTCCTGACGCTGCGCCGGAAAAGGCTGGATCATAAGGGCTTTCACCCGCGTTCCACATCTCACCGGCGTACCAGACGTACTTAAAATCGACCTCCGTGAGTTCTTTCACGCCGCCCAGGTAAACGAGATAGACGATAGACAACCCGCACAAGAGACCACCAATGACGAGGGCGGCTTTGTTACGACCAAAGGCGGCGCGGCTGGCCCACTGGTCAACCTGGCGCACAAAGGCGTCCAACGCGCTGAGCCCCGCTCGAAGATAGCTTGTCATGTTCTCTGCCCCATGCTCGCAAGGCGCTAGCAAGCGTCGGATTGATGCTCAATGTGCACGCCTGAGACGGTTAGCGCGCTTGCGCAAACGGTGGGGTGAAGGCAAACCTAACGGGTATTTATCAGTGAGTCGTTATGGACACCGCCACCCGCACCATCACGATCGACGGCGCACCGAGCGCGGAAGAAGATCGTCCGTTCACGATTAATTTCGGCCCTCAACACCCTGCCGCACACGGTGTTCTCCGCTTGATCCTTGAGCTCGATGGTGAGGTTGTGGACCGGGTCGACCCCCATATCGGGCTTTTGCACCGCGGCACGGAAAAGCTGATTGAACACAAGACTTATCTGCAAGCGATCCCTTATTTCGACCGACTGGATTATGTCGCCCCGATGAACCAAGAGCATGCCTTTGTTCTGGCGGCGGAGAAACTTCTCGGTGTGGAGGTGCCACGGCGCGGGAAGATTATCCGCGTGTTGTTCTCGGAAATGGGCCGGATGCTCTCGCATATCCTCAACGTGACGACCCAGGCAATGGATGTCGGCGCGCTTACACCTCCGCTTTGGGGATTTGAGGAACGCGAGAAACTCATGACGTTTTATGAGCGGGCTTGCGGTGCCCGTCTCCATGCAAACTATTTTCGTGTGGGCGGCGTACACAAAGACCTACCGCAGCAACTGATCGATGATATTTATGCGTGGACGGAAGGCTGGCAAAGAGTATCCGACGAGATCGAAAGTCTGATCACCGACAACCGGATCTTTAAACAGCGCAACGTTGATATTGGTGTGGTCAGCAAAGAAGAGGCGCTCGAATGGGGCTTCACAGGCGTCATGCTGCGCGGCTCGGGTGTTCCTTGGGATCTGCGTAAGGCGCAACCCTATGAGATCTATGATGAGCTCGATTTTGACGTTGTCATCGGGAAGAATGGCGACTGCTATGACCGCTATGTCGTCCGGATCGAAGAGATGTTCCAGTCGATCAAGATCATGCGCCAGTGCATTGAGTTACTCGAGCCAGGCCCAGTGATGACCACGGATGGAAAAGTCGGTCCGCCGCGGCGTGCGGACATGAAATCATCTATGGAAGCGCTGATCCACCATTTTAAGCTGTATACAGAAGGTACGAAGGTGCCGGCCGGTGAGGTCTATACCGCGGTGGAGGCGCCCAAGGGCGAATTTGGGGTGTACCTGGTTTCGGATGGGTCGAACCGGCCGTATCGCTGTAAGATTCGTGCCCCTGGATACGCGCATATTCAGGCGATGGACTGGATGTGCCGCGGCCATATGCTGGCCGACGTGTCCGCCATCATCGGGACGCTGGATATCGTCTTTGGTGAGATCGACCGTTAACTGAGGTTGATCGTGTAAGCCGCGGCGTAGCATGCCGCGATGGCGATGAACGGCGTGAAAAGGTGACGTCCCAGTTTGCTTTCCCGCCACACAAAACCGTTGAGGATCATCGCGACGATAAAGCCGAAGGCGGCGCTTGCGCCGATGATCGCGATGTCGTCCGGGGTCACCCAACCAAAGGCGCTTTCTTCGTCGTCTGGTCGGCGTGCAAAATAGGCGATCACGGCAAGACCCCCCAGCCGGAAAATGATCCCAAAGGCAGACCGTAGGAAAAACGTCCCCAACATCACCAGGCCTGCTGCGATGAGGATCGTGATTAGCTCATTGCTCATGGATAGGCTCCCACCCTTACCCCAATGGTCTAGCACCGCCGCGCGCCTTTGTCGCTTCGACCTGTGAGATTTTCGCACGACGTGCTTCCGGACGGAAAGGCGAAGAGCGTATGGGCCGGTTGCTATTGGTGCTGGGCGATCAATTGACCCGTAACATCGCTGCGTTGCGGGACGTCGAGCCCGGCGTTGACGTCATCCTGATGGCCGAAGTCGCGGCCGAGGCGACCTATGTTCGCCATCATAAGCAAAAACTGGTGTTTCTTTTCTCCGCCATGCGGGCATTTGCGGAAAGCTTGCGCGCCGAAGGTCTTACTGTTCGCTATATCCGCCTAAATGACGCCGACAACACCGGTTCACTGTTTGGCGAGGTGAAACGTGCGTTAGCAGAGGGACATCTCGATACCGTGGTGACCACGGCGAGTGGTGAGTATCGTCTCGCCGAAGAGATGGGCGCTTGGGCCCAACGGCTTAACACCCTTGTTGATATTCTGGATGATGATCGATTTTTGTGCGCGATCGATGAATTTTCCCGATGGGCTGAAGGGCGTAAAACACTCCGTATGGAGTTCTTTTATCGTGAGATGCGGAAAAAAACCGGCCTTTTGATGAATGATGGTGAACCAGAAGGCGGGCAATGGAATTTCGATCAAGAGAACCGAAAAAAACTCCCCAAAGGTTATCAGCCGCCACCCGCACCTAAGATCGTTGACCACCCCATCGTCCACGAGGTGAAGCAATTGGTTGAGGAAAGATTTCCTGACCACTTTGGTACGCTTGATGATTTTCGCTACGCCATCACACGCGACGACGCCCTCCGCCGACTTGATCAGTTCATTGATCATAGTTTGCCGCAATTCGGTGATTACCAAGATGCCATGGCAACCGGTGAGGATTTCCTCAACCACGGGCTAATCTCCGCCTACCTCAACGCGGGTCTTTTAACGCCCTTGGAGGTCTGCGAAGCGGCGCAAGAGGCATATCATGAAGGCCAAGCGCCGCTCAACGCGGTCGAGGGGTTCATTCGCCAAGTGATTGGCTGGCGAGAGTTCGTACGCGGCATCTATTGGCACCTGATGCCGGCATACAAAGAGACCAATGCACTGAAAGCAGATTTACCGCTTCCTGATTTTTACTGGTCAGCGGAGACTGAAATGCATTGCATGGCAGAGGCTGTGCGCAACACCAGAGACCATGCGTATGCTCACCATATCCAGCGGCTGATGGTGACAGGTAACCTGGCGCTCTTGCTTGGTGTCCGGCCCGCTGAGATTGGTGATTGGTACCTCGCTGTCTACGCGGATGCCTATGAATGGGTGGAGTTGCCGAATGTCCACGGCATGGCGATTTGGGCGGATGGTGGTGTTCTCGGCTCTAAGCCTTATGCGGCATCAGGCGCTTACATCAACCGAATGTCCAACTATTGCCGGGCCTGCCGCTTTAAAGTGTCCCAAAAAACCGGTTCCGAGGCATGTCCCTTTAATTATCTTTACTGGGACTTTTTGATGAGAAACGAGGACACTCTGCGCGGCAACCCGCGCATGGGTCTTGTGTTTAAAAACCTCGACAAAAAGAGTGCTGACGAGAAAGCTGATCTCAGGAAATCAGCCAAGCAGTTTTTCACGCAGTTGGAGGGATGATGGCCAAGAACATCTTGGGAGAGGAGCTTCAGGTCTGTGGCTGTGACCCTATGACGGGCTGGACGCGCAACGGTTCGTGTGAAACCGGTGCGCAGGATCACGGTAACCATACCATCTGTGCCGTGATGACCGAGGAGTTTTTGCGGTACACACAAGAGAGGGGTAATGACCTCTCGACGCCGCGGCCGGAGTTTCGCTTTCCTGGCCTCAAACCCGGTGATCGGTGGTGTTTGTGTGCCTCCCGTTGGGAGGAAGCGAGGGAGGTGGGGAAGGCCCCGCCCGTTATCCTTGCCGCATGCCATGAGAAGGCGCTCGAGGTTGTCGATCTCAACCTTCTTAAAGCCCATCGAGGCGATCAATAAAAAACCCGAAAAGCAAGCTTCCCGGGTTGATCAGTTTCCTGATGAGAAGACTTAGTCGTCGTCTTTCTCGATCTCTTTGCCGGTCTCTTGATCGACGATTTTCATCGACAGCTTGACCTTACCGCGATCGTCAAAGCCGAGGAGTTTGACCCAAACCTCATCGCCTTCTTTGACGATATCGGTGGTTTTCTCTGCACGGCCTGGCGCAAGCTGGCTGATATGCACCAGTCCATCGCGTGCCCCAAAGAAGTTGACGAAGGCGCCAAAGTCCATGGTTTTGACCACTTTGCCGCGATAGATCTCGCCGACTTCTGGTTCGTCCGTGATCGACTTGATCCACTTAACGGCCGCTTCGATCTCCGACTTCTGCGACGAGGCGATTTTGATCACACCCTCATCGTCGATATTCACTTTGGCGCCAGTGGTTTCGACAATCTCGCGGATCACTTTGCCGCCTGAACCGATCACTTCACGGATCTTCTCTTTAGGGATCGTCATGGTTTCGATGCGCGGCGCAAACTCGCCAAGATCATCACGGCTTTCACCGAGTGCCTTGCCCATTTCGCCCAGGATATGCAGGCGACCGTCTTTGGCTTGGGCGAGGGCCGTTTGCATAATGTCCTCGGTGATCCCTGCCACCTTGATGTCCATCTGCAGGCTGGTGACACCTTCGGTCGTACCGGCCACCTTAAAGTCCATATCGCCCAGATGATCTTCATCACCCAAGATATCAGAGAGGACTGCGTGTTGATCGCCTTCGAGGATCAGACCCATGGCGATACCAGCGACGGCGCGCTTGATTGGGACGCCTGCGTCCATCATCGCAAGAGAAGATCCGCACACGGTCGCCATCGACGATGAGCCGTTGGACTCGGTGATCTCAGAAACCAGCCGAATAACGTAAGGGAACTCGTCTTCTTTCGGCAGGACAGCGCGAACAGCCCGCCATGCGAGCTTGCCATGACCGATCTCGCGGCGACCTGGCGAACCCATGCGGCCCGTCTCCCCCACCGAATAGGGCGGGAAGTTGTAGTGCAGCATGAAGTTTTCTTTGTACGTACCCTCGAGCGCATCGATGAACTGTTCGTCATCGGATGTTCCCAAGGTTGCGACCACGATTGATTGGGTTTCGCCTCGGGTAAAGAGGGCCGAACCATGCGTACGAGGTAAGACGCCGACCTCGGAAAGGATCGGGCGAATGTCGGTGGTCGTCCGACCGTCAATCCGGCCGCCGGTTTCGATAATCTGTCCCCGCACGATCTCCGACTCAAGATCTTTGAGAAGACCGCCAAGGATCACGCCGTCGACAGGATCAGCGACATCTTCGCCGGCGAGCGCTTCTTTGGTGGCCGATTTCACGTCACCGACTTTGCCGTAACGCTCTTGTTTGTCGGTCAGCTTGTAAGCGTCGCGGAGGCCCGCTTCTGCCAGTTCCCGGACCCGCGGCATGACATCGGAATGATCAGGCGGGGTGTAGTCCCAAGGTTCCTTGGCGCATTCTTCGGCAAAGCTGATGATCAGGTCGATCGCTTCTTGGCTTGCTTTGTGTCCAGCCATGACCGCGCCGAGCATGATGTCTTCGGAGAGCTCATCCGCTTCGGACTCGACCATCATCACAGCGTTTTGTGTGCCCGCCATCACGAGGTCGAGCTGGGTTCCTTCCAACTCAGGAACAGTGGGGTTGATGACATAGCCGCCGTCTTTATAGGCGACCCGCGCGGCGCCAATTGGTCCCATGAAAGGGATGCCAGAAATGGTGAGGGCTGCAGAAGCCGCCACCATGCCCAGGACGTCAGGATCGTTTTCGAGGTCGTGACTCATCACGGTGATGACGACCTGCACTTCGTTTTTAAAGCCCGGCGCGAAAAGGGGTCGGATCGGACGGTCGATCAGACGGCTGGTGAGTGTCTCTTTTTCTGACGGACGACCTTCGCGTTTAAAAAAGCCGCCGGGAATACGGCCAGCTGCATAGGCTTTTTCTTGGTAGTTGACGGTCAGCGGGAAGAAGTCCTGCCCAGGCTTCGCCTCGCGCTGGCCGACGACGGTCGCTAGCACGGTGGTTTCGCCATAGGTGGCGAGCACAGCGCCATCGGCTTGGCGCGCGATGCGGCCGCTTTCGAGGGTGAGCTCGCGGCCCGCCCAAGTCATGGTTTTCTTGGTAATGGTGAACATAAGGAGTTTTCAGTTTCTCATAGCCCCGGGCCGGATTGCCGTTGGGGCACTTTCTTGTCTCGCTCGTCTCGCGATCTTGCCGCTCTTGGAGGGCTTGCGCGCGCCGCGCAACAGTGGGGTGTCGTGCAACGAAAAAAGCCCGGGCCAACGGGCGTTGGCGCGGGCTGACCGATCGAAAAAGAGCGAATTTAGCGGCGCAGGCCGAGCCGGGAAATCAAGCTTTGGTAGCGTTCCTCGTTCTTGCCTTTGACATAATCGAGCAAGTTCCGGCGCTGAGAGACCATTTTCAAAAGACCGCGGCGCGAGTGGTTGTCTTTTTTATGCTCTTTGAAGTGGTCGGTCAGGTTGTTGATCCGCTCGGTGAGGATCGCGACTTGAACTTCAGGGCTACCGGTGTCGCCGTCTTTGGTGGCGTACTCGGTCATGAGCGCAGATTTGCGCTCTTGGCTAATCGACATCGATGTCTCCGTGCGCCGTAAAAACAAAAAAGGTGCCGGGGCGCCGTCCAGCGAGAGATGGCGGATATCGGAAGAACCGCAAAAAGGCAAGTCCTCCGTCAACGCCGTGTGCGTCGCAATATTGTGCGGCGCGATCTCGCTCAAAACTTTTGCGGCGCAACAGAAAAAGCTCGATAAACCCCGGTAAAATGTAGATATTTGGCAACAGGTCGGCTCATTGCAGTGGCATGCACTGCTCAGGCATTTCCTTCTGCAACGACAGCTGCGTACTTTCAGCCATCAACGACGCGGAAAATCCAAATCCGTGCTAATCCGGAGGAAACACTATGCAGCGATCGCTTATGGCGACAGCATCCGCAATCTCTATGGCTTTATGCCTGGTACCAGGGGCTGCAATGGCTCAGAGCCAGGACGAAATTATCGTCACCGGTTCGTTCATTAAGAAAAAGAACCAGAGCGACTTGCCCTCACCGCTGCAAACGGTGACCGCGGCCAATATCGATAGTATCGGTGCACAGAATATCGGGGACATCACCCAGACGCTGACCATCAACACAGGCGCCCAAAACAACCCTGACGCTTTCACCCAGAACGCAACCGCAGGGACGTCGAACATCAACCTGCGTGGCCTCGGCGTCGGTTCGACGCTCGTCTTGCTCAATGGCAAACGCCAGGTCCTTTCGGGTGCATCCACCAATGACGGGGTCAACTTCGTTGATACGTCGTCGCTTGTGCCGATGATTGCGATCCAGCGCGTGGAGATCCTCAAAGATGGTGCATCGGCCATCTACGGTTCCGACGCTGTGGCTGGCGTGGTGAACTTTATCACGCGTGAAAGCTTTGACGGCGTTTTGCTGTCCGGCACCTACACCAGTCACCAAAGCGAAGGCGATTACGACGAATTCAACATTGAGGGCCTTTACGGTAAAGACTTCGATCGCGGATCAATTATGTTGGCCGCGTCCTATCTTGACCGATCGCCGCTCACGACTTCGGAGCGTCGGCTTTCACGGCCGCAGGATGACTCCTCGATCCTGGGTAATCCGGGTGCGTTCTTTGGTGCACCTGGCCTTCCCGCCGGTGCGCCTGCAATTGACCCGGGCTGTGCCGATGGTGGTGGCATCCCAACGGCCGCATCTCCTGCAGACCCCACAGCAGCGGTTGTCGGTTTCTGTAGCTTTGACTTCGGTGACTTCTTCAACCTGGTCCCTGATGAGCAGCGGCTCAACATCTTCGCTCGCAGTGAGTTTGATGTGACCGACTCCATCAACTGGAGCATGGAGTTCGGCTACGCTGATAACGAAGCAACCCGGGGCAACTCGCCGACCTTCCCCTTCCTTCAGCTCGGGGCAGCCACCATTCCTGGGCCTGAAGTTGCTGGATTGGGCGCTGATGGAAACCCATTCAATCTCTTCCCCAACTCCGTTGTGTTCCTTGGCCGGGCCATTGGTAATGGCGGTGAAGTCTCGCCGAGTGACGGTGAATCGGAGACATGGCGCTTCTCGACGACGATTGGCGGCGATATCGGCACCGGTGCATGGGAATTTTCATTCACGCGCGCCAGCAACGATTATAGCTTTGCGACAGAAGATACGGTCACTGACCGTTATGGCTGTGCGCTGCAAGGCTTCCAATCGCTCTTTGGTCTCGACTGTTCGTCTGCCAATCCTGACCTCACAACGGGCGGTTTGACGGTTCCCGCTGTGGGAACGTTCATCAACCCGTTCTCGACATCGCTCACGGGTGTTGCACCGAATGATCCAGCACTTCTCGACTATATCATTGGGGTCCAAGTCCGCGAGTATGAGTCCGATCTAACCGTCGTGGAAGCTGTGGTGAGCCAAGAGCTTTTCCAAATGCCAGCCGGTCCGTTCAGTGTCGCGGTCGGTGCTCAGTACCGGGATAACGATCTCTCGCAGGAAGTCGATGAGCTTTCCGCGGCAGACGCGTTTGCGTTCTTGGTCGGCGGCAGGGACTTTGACGGTAGCCAAGACGTTTACGCGTTCTTCGGTGAGGCCTCGATCCCTGTGACCAGTTGGATGGACCTGCAGGTGGCGGTCCGCCACGAGAGTTATGGCGACGATGAAGGCGGTTCAACCACCGATCCGAAGGTTGCTGTTCTTATGCGTCCGCATGAGACACTCTCGCTTCGCGGGTCATACTCGACGTCGTTCCGCGCGCCGTCGGTGTTCCAGCAGTTCGGTGAGTCAACGACGCTCCAGCAAGTGTTTGACCCAGCGAATAATAATGCGCAGGCCTTTGTCGCCGTCAGGACTCTTGCTCCTGAGGGCAGTGCACGGCCACTCGATCCTGAAGAGTCGGAAGCCTTCAACGTTGGGGCGACGTGGTCACCTGTTCCTGGTCTGAGCTTAGACATCGACTACTTCAACTTCAGCTTCGAGAACGTCATTATCCAGACGAACCCGCAAGCCCTGTTGAACGCCGACCCAACCGGTGATGCGATTGTTCGTTCGCCGGCCAACACGGTTCTGCAGATCAACAACGACTTCGTGAACGCGTCGTCCGTTGATACATCAGGTATCGACTTCAACGCTGCGTGGGATATCGACGTCGGTGAATGGGGTACGATCACCCCAAGCCTGAACGGTACCTACATTCTCGAGTATGATCTGGAAGATCCGCAGGCTGGTTCGGTTGAGGGGGCTGGTACCCGGAACTTTACTAATTTCGGCTCGCCAACGCCTGAGCTCCGTCTTAATGCAGGTGTCGCCTGGAATAAAGGACCACATACCTTCAACGCGTTTGTCCGTCATATTGGTAGCTATGACGATGACCAGAACGTTGGTGTCGAAGTCGACTCCGATACCCGGATCGATCTGCAATACACAGTGGCACTCAATGAGTTCTTGGACCGTGAACAAGTGACCCGGTTCACCATTGGTGGTCGGAACATCACAGGAGAGACTGCACCGCAGGTCTTCACCAACGGCGGTTTCGACTCGCGGGTGCATGATCCTCGGGGCGCACTGCTGTATTTCGGCGTTGATCTCGAATTCTAATTACATCAAAAAAGTAGGTAACAACTGCCCCGCGTCGCCGACGCGGGGTTTTTTTGTTGGTGGCCTGAGGAAAAACCGCTGATGGTTCAGCCCTCAAGACACCGAAAAATCAAAACAGCCCAGGGTTGAAATGCAAAGGCCTTGATTAACGCTTGTTCAACCTATGCGCGCATAGGAGAGCGTATGGTTGCGCTTCTCGGTGTTCTGGTGACGATGGTCATGGTTTTCGGCGGCTACACGCTGGCCGGAGGCAAGATCGAAATCATCCTTCACGCTTTGCCGTTCGAGATGATGATGATCGGCGGCGCGGCCGTCGGTGCGTTTATCTCCGGCAATGATGGCGCCGTCATCAAGCACACCGGCGCTGATCTTGGTGCGATGATCAAGGGCCCCAAGTTCAGCAAATCAGACTATCAAGATCTTCTTTGTCTTCTTCACACCCTTCTTGATCTTGGTGCGAAAGACCCAACGGAACTCGAACGGTCGATCGAAGCGCCGCAAGAATCGCAGATTTTCCAAGCTTACCCCAAACTTCTTGGTGATAAGTACACGGTGGAAATCATCTGTGATACCTTACGCTCAATGATCATGAACTTCGACAATGCGTTCCAGGTCGAAGAAATGCTCGAAAAACAGCTCATGCAGATGAAGGAGGATAGCCTCCACGGTGCGCATGCGCTGGGCAAGGTGGCAGACGCGCTTCCCGCCTTGGGCATTGTCGCGGCTGTGCTCGGCGTCATCAAGACGATGGCATCGATCGACAAGCCGCCGGAAATCCTAGGACAGATGATTGGCTCGGCCCTGGTGGGAACATTTCTCGGTGTGTTCTTGGCATACGGCATTGTTGGCCCGTTCGCTGAACGTGTGCGCCAGGTGCGGGAGGAGGAGCAGGCCTTCTACGGCCTCATCCGCGAAGTCCTGGTGCACTGGCTCCATGCGCACCCTGCAGTGATGTGCATCGAAGTGGGGCGGCGCAACGCACCCGGCAAAATGCGGCCGAGCTTTATCGAAATGGACGAGGCCATCCGCAGCATGAAGAAAGCAGCCTAATTCATGAGTGATGCGATCACCGTCAGCCTCAGCCGACAAACAGGACTGCTTAACGAGCTTTCCGTCATCGCCAACAACATGGCCAATGCCAACACCGAAGGTTATCGCGCGGAAGCTGCGCTCTTTTCTGAGTTCGTCAGCACACGTGTCGATGATCCCTCGGTGTCGATGGGTGCTTTACGTGCGCATTTCCCTGTGTTGGATCAGGGCGCGCTGATTGAAACGGGGGGACGTTTTGATCTTGCGATCGATGGCGAGGGCTGGTTCGCGGTTAACCGCGGCGGCGAGGTTCTTCTCACCCGTGCTGGGCGTTTCCAGACGGATGCTGATGGTCAGTTGATCACACCCGATGGCGATCCGGTCCTCGATGAGGTCGGCGGCGCGATCCAAATACCGCCGAATGCGGTCGATATGGCGGTTGGGTCGGATGGAACCATCACCGCTGACGGTCTGGCTGTTGCGCAGGTGGGAGTTCTGCTGGCTGATCCTGAGGGTCTTTCGCGCGTGAGTGATAACCTCTGGCGTAACAATGGCCCAACGCGGTTCGCAGAAGATACACGCATCCGCCAAGGTTTCCTCGAAGGTTCGAATGTGAGCCCGGTCGAGGAAATGGCGCGGCTGATCGAAGTCCAGCGGATGTACGAGGCTGGCGCGAATTTAGGGGAAACTGAACACGAACGAATCCTGTCGCTCATTGAAGCGCTAGGGACACGGAGATAATGGAGAGAGCTCTATGACAGCCTTGAGAATTGCCGCCACCGGAATGGAGGCCCAGCAAACCCGCGTGGCGACGATCGCCAACAACATCGCCAATATGTCGACAACAGCCTATTCCGCGCGGCGGGCTTCCTTTGCAGACCTCATGTATCGTCAGGAGGTCACGCCAGGGGTTTTGTCCTCGCGCACAGGAACCATCGTACCCGGAGGGGTACAGATCGGGATCGGCGTCCGTACAGCGGCAGTCACCGCCAACCAGGCGCAAGGCGCGCTCACCAACACCCAAGGCGATCTTGATATCGCGATCGAGGGCCGCGGCTATTTCGATGTGGAGTTGCCATCAGGCGAGGTCGCTTACACGCGGGACGGACGATTTTCCCTCGATCCTAATGGTATCATCGTGACCGCCGAAGGTTTCCAAGTGTCTGGCGGTATCGCTGTGCCAGAAGTCGCCCGTTCGGTGCGGATTTCCAATGATGGCCAGGCCTTCGCGGTCTTTGACGATGGCACGCCGCCGCAGCAGATCGGGATCTTCCAAGTCACCACGTTCACGAACGAACAGGGGTTAGAAGCGCTCGGCGGCAACCTTTTCAGAGAAACAGAAGCGTCGGGCACGCCTTTAGGCGGCTTTGCAGGTATCGATGGGGCCGGATTTTTGCGCCAAGGGTACTTGGAGGAGTCGACCGTCGACGTGGTGGCTGAGATCGCCGATTTGATCGAGGCGCAACGAGGCTATGAGCTCAATTCCCGTGTCATGACGGCTGCTGATGAAATGCTCTCCGCCACGACGAGGATCCGCTGATGCGCGGCCTCTTGGTGCTACTTCTTTCGGTCTTGCCAACGGCGTCTTCTGCCGAGGTTTTGGCGGCAAGACCGCTCGCTCGTGGAGATATTCTCACGCCAGCGGATCTGCACGCAACGTCACCGGACGAACTCCGCGTCTTTGTCGGCATGGCCGTGCGTCGGCCAGTTTTCGAAGGACGGATGCTTCGGCCCTTTGATGTCACAGAACCCACCGCCGTCAATCGGCAAGATACTGTTGCCGTTCATTTTCGCCGTGGCCCCTTGACCTTAGAAATGCAAGGTCGCGCCTTAGGAGAAGGGTCCATCGGTGATCGGATCGATATCTCCCTTCCCGGGCGTCGGCAACCCACAAGCGCCGTTATCACAGCGCCTGGCGCGGTGGAGGTGGGCGCATGATCATCCGCGTGGCTTCAATTCTTACCATCAGTGTACTCGCTGCTTGTGCGTCGACTCCTGAGGAAGAAGAGATTGATCAGACGGCACGCGTCAAGCCGAACGAAAATCTGCCTGTCTCGGCGTCTGCATCGCTTTGGAATCGAGATCCGCAATCGCTCTTTGGCAATCGCCGCGCCCGGGAGGTTGGTGACCTTTTGACCGTCGTGGTTCAAATCGATGATAGCGCTGATATCCAAAATGACAGTCAACTTAACAGAACGTCGGAGCGGACCTTTGAAATGCCTGCGGGATTTGGTTTGCCGCAATGGGCGTCCAACGCGCTGCCGTTTGATGCGACGCTCAATCCTGGTCTTGATGTGACCAGCGAAGAGCGGATCCGAGGGCAGGGGAACCTGACCCGTGCTGACGAA
This sequence comes from Pseudomonadota bacterium, assembly GCA_039818345.1. Taxonomy (GTDB): domain Bacteria; phylum Pseudomonadota; class Alphaproteobacteria; order Caulobacterales; family Parvularculaceae; genus Parvularcula. Next base: position 62,270 of record JBCBUC010000015.1, read on the forward strand.
GTGACACTGCGGTTGGCGGCGAGGATCATCGATGAATTGCCATCCGGTGATTTGGTGATTGAAGGCAATCAGTCCGTACAAGTCGGTGCCGACCGGCGGCAACTTCATGTCTCAGGGATCGTCCGTCCCGAAGATATTTCACGGCAGAACATGGTGATGCATGACCGTATCGCCGAAGCAGACATTCGATATATCGGCGGTGGGCCGATCACGTCGACTGGACGGAAGGGGCTTGGTAACAGGGTCCTGGATGTGATTGTTCCGTTCTAGGAGGGAACGGTTTAACTGGAGGTATGGGTGGTGAAAAATCGAATCTGGAAGGGTGCCCTCGGCGCCCTGTGCTTAGGCACGGCGTTTCTGCCGGCAGACGCACTTGCTGGCGGCAAATCGAACAAGCAAGAAACCAACACGAAAGTGCTGCGGTTTAAGCGGCCATTCGTTGTGCCCGTGGGCGATAATCTGCGCACGCAAGGCATGGTCGTGGTCTCGTTTAACATCGAGTTTGACAGCGATGTCGTCGAGGACGCGATGGAGCGTGAAGAAATCATCAGGGATCGGATACTGATCGCGCTGATGCATATGTCACACGATGGCGCGTTTGATACAGGGATTGCTGACCCGGCGATCGCAGGCATGATCAAGGAAAAGGTGCTGGCCGTCCTAGAAGAGCTCTATCCTCATGCAGTGGAGCAGATCTTGATCCAGGACTTGGTCAGCCGCCGCGTGACTTAAGCTGTTTCGGCCTCGGTTGGGGCCTCAGTTTCTGTCCGTATCAACCCGATAATATCGTCGAGTTTGCTGTTGGTCTCGATCTGCTGCTCGAGGGCGTTGATCATGGCCAACTGCTCGACGAACTGGTTCGCGTCCAGAGGCTCGAGTGGGTCTTGGTTCTCGATTTGCGCCGTGAGGAGCAGCAAGAACTCGCTCATTTCCTCGGACTCTTCTGTCTGTGGGCCGAGGATATCGCTCGTGCCGGTGGTCGGGGTTGTGGTAGCGACTTCAGAGACTTCCATGGGGACTCCTAAATTTGGATGTCGAGGGCACCGTCATGACGGCGTGTTGAGGCGTTGATGTCAGCCATGGCTACCGCTTCGTTGACCTGCCAGACCGTTCGCGGCCCGTCGTCATCGCTGGTCGATTGTTCAGATTGCTGCCAGTCGAGTTCGACATCGTCGAAGCCGCTATCTTTCAAGTCACCGGCGAGCGTCTCACCATGGCGACGCATCAGGTCCAGCGTGTCGCTTTCCGATGCACTGATGACGGCTTTGACCTGGCCTTGCCGGCCGACCTCTAATTCAATCAGAACACGGCCAAGCTCTGGTGGGTCAAGCTGCACCTCGATCGTACCTGTTCGTGTCCCTGCGCGGATGGTGTCGCGAATTTGCGCCATGGCTTCCGGTTCGAGTGGGGTATGGGATGGGCTGATCGTTCGCACCACCGCCGCTCCACCGGTTTGTACTGCTGTGTCCGAGCTCATCGCGACGGGCGCGGCCAGGATGTCTGTCGCTGCCGCGGCTAGTGGCGCTTTGGCGCTATCGGGCTTGAGGGGGGCTGGAGTAAGCGCAGTGCCAGGCGTCGGAAACTTCGTAAGCGGAAAGGCACTCTGCTGCTGGATAGGAAGCGGCCATGTCTGCGATGTCTGTTTCGGTGCCTCGCCGCTTCGGACGTCAACGGACAAGGCTGCGTCATCAGGAGAGATCTGAAGTGCGTGCGGCCTGGTGAGCGAGGGCTGCGCGTCAGAATTTGTTTGTGGGTTTGGTAGCGCCGTGGGCGCGGATAAGGCCGCTGCGGACATGGGCTTATGTTCGACCGTGTGCGTAACAACCGGCGGGAGCGACGTTGACGACGCAGCTGTTAGGCGCACGGTCTCGCCGGTTGGCGTAGCGGCGAACGTAAAGCCAGTTTGAAGCCCCTCAGCAGTTGAAAGATGAGGCACCGCGACCGGCGAATCGGTGAGCGGCTGGAGGGAGACAAGCTGCTCGGCAACATCAGCCGGGATGGTTCGTGCAGGCTGCAACGTTTGCTGATCAATGGGTAACATCGGACCAAGAGCGTCTTCAAACAAAGCGATCAGATTGGCATCCTCAGCAGCAGTGGCGGTCGCTTGGGTTGGACCATCAGGCCTGCTTGGCAGGAGAGAGGCGGAGAGGTTCATGGCGTGCATGCGTTCCCCTTAAGCCTAGAAACCTTGCCTAAACCTTTACGGGTGAGAAACCATAAGAACAATCTAAAGAGGTGTTTCTTATGACCATCGAAAGTCTCGTTCCTCACCCTGAGTTTTCGTCCAACGAACCCAAAGCCACCCTGACAATTGACCCCCACCGTCAGGCAGCGGAGCAGCTTCAGGTTGCCTTTTTCAAAGACATGCTGATGCATGGCGGATTCGCTGACGCTTTTGCGACGGGTTCCAATACACTGGATTCATTTACATCTTTGGTTGTTGAAGGGGTTGCAGAAGAGATCGCCGCGAAGGATCGTTCTTTAGCCGAGCATTTCTACAGTCAGCTTCGGGGTCCAGAAAACGGCACCGAAGACTAACCCCTCGGCTTCTGATTTTGTTCCATCAGAAGCGATGAAAAGCCGATGTGAGAACTTCACGCGGAATTAAGCCTTACAACCGTAAAGCATGTTGTGCAATCGGAAGTTGCGGATGCTGGTGGTCCCGAGGACAGAGGGGTTGCGCGCCGGCTTATTGAACAGGATGCAGATCAATGGGATCGATCAATTTCAACCAGAGTGCGCAAGTTGCTCTGATGACCCTCAATATGGTCAACAAAAACCTCTTCGAAGTTCAAGACCAAATTTCAACCGGTAAGAAAATCGGTTCTGCTAAGGACAACGCCGCTGTCTGGGCCATCAGCACAGTGATGGAGTCCGACGTCATGGGCTTCAAACAAATCAACGATAGCCTCACCCTCGGCAACTCTACCGTTGAAGTGGCCCGTGCAGCCACCGAAGAAGTCACGTCTCTTCTTCAAGAAATCAAAGCGAAGATCGTCGCTGCACAAGAATCAAACGTCGATCGCACGAGCATTCAGCGGGATGTCGATGCTCTCCGTGATCAAATTGATTCGATCGTTGATGCCGCTCAATTCAATGGTTTGAACCTCCTCAAAGGCGGTGCAGACATTGAAATCCTCTCATCGCTCGACCGTTCTGATGCCGGTGTTGTCACGCCGCGCAACATCACGGTGAGCCGTGCTGACCTCAGCGACACGGCGGGTACGACAGGTGCAGCTCTCGGCGCAGGTGATGCGGGTGCGGTCGATATCGATGCCGGTTCATTCTCTGGTATCGATGATGCGGATGTTGCAGCCGCGACGCCTGGCACCCCTTCGCCGGGCACCGTGACGCTGACAGCCACGGCCTTCACCGGTGGTGCGGTCAGTGACACGCTGACGTACAGCGTCGATATCGGTACGGCTGCTCCAGTTGTTGTGACGATTTCGCTCACAGCAACGGATGGTGATGTCGCTGTCGACGGTGCTGCGACGACCACGGAAATCGCTGATGCCCTCCAGGCAGGTCTGACCGCCAGCGGCGTTCTTCCCGATGGTGTGACGGTTTCGCGGAGCGGTGATGTGCTGACCGTGAGCAACAACTCGCAAACACCAATGACCGTGACGGTGACTGATTCGTTTACCGACGATTCAGCATCGACCACCGCGGCCATCACCAATGGTTCGGCTGGTAACATCGCTGTTGCCACCACCGACACAGGCGCCCTGGGCAGCACGGCTGATGCCGACGTTGAAAACCTTCGTGCAGCTATCCCAGCACTGAGCACACCAGGGACTCAAACCCTGACCCTGCAAACCGGAACGATCGCAGAAGGCACCCTTTACCTTCTATCGATTGACGGTTCGACAATTGAGTATCGCACCATCGCTGGTGATGACGCCAACAGCGTTGGTCAAAAGCTCCGTGATCGCGCGACTGCTATCGCACCGACGGACTTTGAACTGAGTGTCGTCGACAACATCATCACCTTCACGAACGGCACTGGTAGTGTCGTCAATGTTGAAGCTCAGGTGAACAGCGGTACAGGCGGCGGTTCGCTTGAGGACCTTCGTAACATCTCGGTGCTGACGTCTGATGCTGCAAGCTCAGCTCTTCTCGACATCGAAATCATGATCGAGTCGACGATCGATGCTGCGTCAGCTTTCGGTTCGGCGCAAAACCGCATCGACATCCAAAACTCCTTCATCGACCGCTTGGTGGCTTCGCTTGAGGCGGGTGTTTCTGGATTGACGGACGCCAACCTCGAAGAAGCATCCGCTCGCCTTCAGGCGCTGCAGGTTCAGCAGCAGCTGAACATCCAGGCCCTGTCGATTGCCAACGCGGCACCACAGGCACTCTTGGCCTTGTTCCAGTAAGCTTAAGAGCTTCACTTTCGCGCTAGGCCTTCGGGCCTGGCGCATCTTGTTCCCCAGTATGATTGGTCGGTGTGGTGATGGTTCCCAATGCGTATAAAGAGGTGCAACGCCAAACTGTTTCTGGTCGGGCCCTCGAACGCGAAGTGCTTGAACGGGTGACCTCACGCATGAAAGTAATCGACTCGTCGAACGAAAAGGGTCTCGAACAGCTTCGCAATGCGTTGCGGCTTAATCGCAATGTTTGGTTGACCCTCGCCGTCGATCTTGCGTCCTCGCAAAACGCATATCCCGATGATTTGAAGGCGTCGATGATCAGCTTGGCAGGGTTTGTTGAGCGAAACACCCTCGCTGCTGCGACCGACTGTGACCTCCGTGAAACGCTCATCAGCATCAACACCAGCATCATCGAAGGGCTTAACGGAGTGGCGAACGGCAGCAAGGAGGCCTGACATATGGCTGGATTGATTCTCAATCTTCGTCCGTGGGAGACCTTTTTGGTGGGGGATGTCGTTCTTCAAAACGGCGGCCGTCGTGCGCAAATCCGTGTCCGTGACGAGAAAGCCGGTGTGTTGCGGCTCTCCGATGCGCTGCACCCTGATGGCGTGAAAACGCCGCTGACGCGGGCCTATTATGCCGCCCAGCTTTTGGTTTTGGGCCAAGCGCAAGAGCAGCAAGATATGGAGTTGCTGCTGAAACTTCTTGAAGAGGTTGCCGCTGCCTTTGGGGATCAAAGTGATGCGCTCCGTGAGGCTCGTGGTCTCGCACGCGAAGGACAATATTATAAAGTTCTCAAGCTTTTAAAGCCGCTCTTGCCGGATGAGGTGATGCTTCTTTCAAGAGATGTGCAGGCGCTTGAGCACATCCAGAAGTCGTAAAAATCAACGTTTTGTTTAGTTCTCGTTAACCACAGATTGTGTATCCCCAAGCTTGCCTCATCCACGGAGTGAGCCTTGGACCACGGACTTTCCATTCTCAAATTAGCGAGCGCCATGGCCCGCCATGCTGGTCATTCCCATGCGGCGACAGCTTCCAATATAGCGCGTGCAGACGTTCCTGAAGCAACGGCCAGCAAAGCCTTAAGCTTTCGCCAGAGCCTGAGAGCCCTTGAAAAAGAGGCGGAGCCGGGCCTTGAGGATACTGGTCAATCAATCAGTATCGAGAAAGAAATGCTCTCGATGGCAGAGGCTTCTGGCCGGCATGGTGCGGCAACGGCCGTTTGGAAGAGTACCCTCAATATGCTTCGTCTTGCCGTGACAGGGCCGCAGTGATGCTCGATCCTATCTTTGGCGCCCTCAGCGCAGCTTCGACTGGCATGGAAACCCAGAGTTTCCGTATGCGGCTCACATCGGAGAACCTTTCGAATGCCGACACGCCAGGCTATCAGCGGAAACTTCTTTTCCTATCAGAGCTTCGGGGTGGGGGAGGCGTTGAAGTCGAGCGCCTACGCCTCAGTAAAAAACCCGGTACAGAGATCTATGATCCTTTTCACCCGCTCGCCGATGAGGGCGGAATGGTCGAAAGCTCGAATGTCGATTTGATGGTCGAGTTGGCGGATGCCCGTGAGGCACGCCGGAGCTTCGACGCCAATGTTCAAGTTTTTCGTCAGGCTCAGGATTTTTATCGGGGTCTTCTTGATTTGCTCAATCGGTAAAGGAGAGAGCTATGAATATCAATGATGTCGCAGCGGCTGCTGGCTATGCGGGCATGGACCAACTGAAGCCGCAAGGGCTTGGTGGGCTGGCAGGCCTGACCGAGCGGTTTGCGGCGGTGTTTGAGCGTGCCGATAGCGCAGCTCAGGGCTTTGCGACGAAAAATGTTGATGCGCAATCGGTTGTCGAGGCGCTCAGCCAGGCAGAGCTCGCGTTACAGACGGCCATCACCATTCGCGACCGGGTTGTCGCGGCTTACCAGGAAGTGCTCCGGATGCCGATATGACGGAGGCTGATGTCCTCAGCCTCCTACGCGCCTCGCTGCGGGTCGGGACAGGCATGGCGATGCCCATCCTGCTATCCGCCCTCGCGGCAGGCCTGACCATCGGGCTTCTTCAAGCCTTAACATCGATCCAAGAGCTGACGCTTACCTTTGTGCCGAAGCTCTTTGTGATCGTGATCGTCTTTTGGCTGACGGCCGGGTTTATGGCGGTCAGCCTTGTGGGTTTTTTTGACCGCCGCGTGTTGCCGCTCTTTATGATGTAGATGGTGGACACGCGCGCCAGGGGCTGAGGGAGAGCCGCCTTGAACGCAGATTTTCTGACAAAGTTCAATTTGAGTCCGACCGTTGGGTTGGCGATTGGGTTGATGGCCATCTTGGTGATGATGGTCTTGCCTGTTCCGCCGATCGTCCTCGATTTAGGTCTAACATGCTCTTTCGGTTTTGCTATATTGATCTTTACCGTGACGCTATTTGTCGAGCGCCCGCTTGATTTTTCGTCCTTTCCGGCGATCCTGCTGGTATCGTTGCTGTTACGTCTGGCGCTCAATATCTCGTCGACGAAGTTGATTATTGGGCAGGGGCACACAGGCACGGGCGCAGCCGGCGGTGTGATCGAAGGCTTCGCCATGTTCATTATGGGCGGGAATATCGGTCTCGGTCTCATTATCTTTGCTGTACTGATTATCGTGAACTTCTTGGTCATCACCAAAGGTGCGGGCCGGATGGCGGAGGTCGGCGCACGCTTCGCTCTTGATGCCATGCCCGGAAAACAGCTTGCGATTGACGCCGACGTTGCATCAGGCGCGATCACCCATGAGGAAGCCAAGATCCTTCGCACACGAGAGCAGCAGGAGACAGCGTTTCTTGGATCCCTCGATGGTGTTTCGAAATTCGTCAAAGGAGATGCAATCGCTGGGCTACTCATTACCCTGCTGAATTTGGTAGCAGGAATTGCGGTGGGCATGATCGCCCATAAGATTTCATTTGCTGACGCGATCAGCAATTACTCAGTGCTGACGGTTGGTGACGGCCTCGTCAGTCAAATTCCTGCGGTGATTATCTCTGTGGCCGCCGCGCTTCTCCTGTCAAAGGGCCGAGGCGAAGAGGCAGTGGATCTTGCGCTCATTCGTGAGCTCGGGGGTCGGCCAGAGGCTCTGGCAACGGTGGCGGTGGTCCTCGCAGCTTTTGGTTTGTTCCCCGGTTTGCCTCTTATTCCGTTTGCGGCGGGTGCGGGGCTCTTGGGCTATCTTGCCTATCGCGCGAGCCAATCGCTTCCGTCCAACCCTGAGGACGACGCTCCGGCTTTGCCAGAAGGACCAACCGAGCCGAGCTTTGGTGACCTTCTTGATATCGATGAAATCCATGTTGAGCTGAGCCCTGATCTCATTGGTACCGTGATCAAAAAAGAAAGCGGGTTCGATGCGCGGGTCGACAAAATCCGCCGCTTTGTCATCCAAGAGTTCGGTTTTATCATGCCGCCGGTTCGTGTGACCGACCGCACGTCACTTGGTGGGGAGAGCTATGAAATTAAGGTCCAAGGCGTCAAGGCCGCGACGGGCACGCTCCGCTCCGGAAAATGGCTCGCCTTGATTTCGAATGATCAGCGGCCTGATGTCAAAGGTGAGCCGACACAAGAACCCGTTTATGGTGCGCAGGCCCGATGGGTCGATTTTGCGGGTAAAGAACAAATGATTGTTGGCGGCTACACGGTGGTGGAACCGGCTGAGGTGATGGCGACCCACCTTATGGAAACCGTGCAGGCGCATTTCCCGCGCCTCATGACCCGGCGCGCTCTGCGGGCCGTTCTTGATGCTTTTGCTGAACCTTCGGATCCTAAGCGCGCGAAGGCGAATCGCAAGTTTCTCGACGAGTTGGTGCCTGACCGGGTGAGCCATGATCTTTTGCAACAGGTTCTGCGGGACCTGCTGGCGGAGCGAATTTCCATCCGACAGCTGCCCATCATTCTCGAGGCCACCGCGGAAGCGAGCACGATGGAGGGCGGTTCTCCTGCGGTGGTGGAGCATGTACGCAGGCGGATCGCTTTTCAATTTGTCACCAAGCTCGCTGATGAGCAGGGCTATCTTCCGGCCATTGAGCTCAGCGAAGCGTGGACCAGCCGATTGAAAGACGAGGGCATTGAACCCAATGCCAGCACACTGACGGAACTAGGCGGCGCCATCGCGGCTGTGCTCGAGAAAGCTGCGCAAGGCGGAGCATTTCCGGTGATTGCGGTCGCCACATCGGTACGCCGAACCGTCAGGCGGGCGCTCTCAGCACAAGGGGTGAGAAACCCTGTCATCGCTCTTGATGAGATCCAAGGAAACGCCAAGCCAAAACTGCTTGGAACAGCATGAATGAGATTTTTGAGGCGCTTGCCCCCTTGGCGGTCCTCGCCAATGACTGGATTCCTGCTGCCGCAGCGTTGATGGCGAGGCTGTCGCTTCTCATTTTGATGATGCCGGGATTGAGCGGTGCTGGCGTGCCCACGCGGCTCAAGCTGATCATCGCGCTGACCCTTGTGGTGTTAATCCTTCCTCTGACAGAACGTGTTGGGGCAGAGACCGCGGGCGATTATGCTCTTTTGATTTTTGGTGAGGCTTTTATCGGGTTTGCGCTTGGTTTCAGTGTTCGCGTTTTTGTGTTTGCCCTGAACATCACTGGGACAATCATTGCGCAGGCCTTGTCGCTGAGCCAGATTTTCGGTGTCACGCTCGAAGGCGACAGCTCAAGCCAGCTCGCGACAGTGCTGATCATGGCGGCGGCGACGCTATTTCTCACCGCCGATCTAGAGGTGGCGATGATAGGCCTCCTGACCGATAATTTGGAGGTCATGCCGCTTGGTAGCGCGAGCCTTCTGGTGTCTGGCGCCGTGGCTGAACAGGCAACGCGTGCGGCCGCTGATGCGCTGGCGTTCGGTGTCACCTTGGCGGTGCCCTTCATGGTGCTGAACTTTGCTTATTACCTCGTGCTCGGATTTCTCAACCGCGCTATGCCGCAATTGATGGTCACCTTTGTCGGGATCCCGGCCATCACCTTGAGTGGGCTCATTCTTTTCACACTCGCTGTGTCTGGCCTTTTGGCCCTGTGGCTCAGCCGCGTCTCGGGGTCGTTGGCGCTATGAGTGAGGCGGCTGAAAAGGTTGTCGAGGCCTCCCCGGAGAGGCGAAGGAAGGCCAGGGGCCGCGGCGATGTTCCGGTCTCGAACGAAGCCAACACCGCGGCGGCCTATCTTGGTTTTTTAGTGGCGATGCTGATCGTTTCACCTTTTGTGACGTCACTGGTCCTCAGTCTCCGTGGTTATCTTTTGCGTCCGGAGGCTGCAGGCCTTGCCCTGATCGAGGGAGATCTCGCTGGCGACGCGCTGCGGCAGGGTGCATTCTTTGTGCTCCCCCTGGTCGCTATTCCTGCGGCGGCGGTGATTGCGTCTCTCTTCGCGCAGCAAGGCATTGTGCTCGCGCCGAACAGAATAGCGCCGGACATCAAAAAGATCTCGCCGATTGCTGGTGCAGGGAAAAAGTTTGGGCCGCAGGGCCTCACGGAGTTTGGGAAAAGCGCAGGCAAGATGGTGTGTTACTCCGTGATCGGCGGCATTATCCTTTGGCGTGAGGCCACAGGCGTGATCCAATCGGCGGGGACACCGGCAGGATCTTTGGCGAGCCTTCTTTTTCGGCAATTGATCATCATGTTTGGCGCGGCGCTGTTGGTCCAAGCGTTCTTTGCCTTGATCGATATTCCCTTAATCCGATCCCAGAGGGAAGGGCGCCTCAAAATGTCGGCCCAAGAGGCGAAAGACGAAGCCAAAGAAAACGAAGGCGATCAAGAGATCAAACAGCGGCGCCGTCAGCGGGCGGAGAAGATCGCCATGAGCCGCATGATGCAGGACACCAAGACGGCGGATGTCTTGATCACCAACCCCACCCACTTTGCCGTGGCACTGAAATGGGAGCGAGCGGGTGATCATCTTCCGATTTGCGTCGCCAAAGGCACCGATGATGTTGCCTTCCGCTTAAGGGATATCGCGCGAGACGCCGGTGTTCCGATCAAGGAAGACCCGCCTTACGCAAGGTCCCTTTATTCCACGGTCGATCTTGGTGCACCGATCAAGCAAGAGCATTTCGCGGCGGTGGCCGCTGCTATCCGTTTTGCTGACCGGATGCGGGCAAAGAGGAAAGGCCTCGCCTAAGCGCTTTGGAGAGCGAGGACACGCAGGCCATGCCGCCCCCGGATCGTCCCCAGCTCAGCGCGGGCGAGGGGTCTTGTTCCGACGGCGGTCTCCGCCTCCAAAGCGACATCAGCGAGATCACCGCCGGGGATGATCAGGCGATCGCCTGGGACAAGCGACACGATTTCCTTGGTGGTGGCTGACCAGCGGCTCAACACACCGCGGACTTCGATCGACAGCCCGCCAATATCCATCGGCTCATCACCGCGCTGCATCAGCTCACTGAAAATGCTCTCACAAGTATCGCTAAAGAGAAGTTCGACGCGGATGTCGGGTTGATCGTCCATGGCCAGCGTGAATTGCACGAAGAGCCGCGGTTCAGGCGGCGGCGGGGTCAGCGGCCAAATCATCGACGGCTCGATATTATCAGGGAGCCGAACACTCATGCCGAAGGCTGCGTAAAGAAGACCCGCGATGGCCTCAAACACGGTGCTGCCCACAAGACCATCAAGCTCTTGTGGTTCTGCATCGTCAGGCGAATGAACGTCCGCTGCGCGCAGAAGAAGGGATGTGAGGATGGACGCGCTTTGCCCAGGGAAACGAACAAGACCGCCATGCTCCGGTGGATCCATCGGGATGGTGACACCAGGTTTTTGGTCACTGGCTCGTAACTCCGTGTGGGTCAGGATCGACACCTCCACCGACGTTTTGATCGAGCATTGAAGGACAGGCTCCAACACCTCGGCGGACCGTTCGCCGACAATGTCCCAAAGCGGAAGGCTGTGCGCGATCGAAGGCGGCAGACCGGCATTATCGGCCCCGTCATCTCCCACCTTGGCTTTGCGCTGTTCGATCAGCGACCGGATCGCAATTCGTTGTCCCATGTTTACCTCTTACAAGCCATAAGTGTTAAGCGAGACTTTACACGCAAAAGTTAGTTTCAACCTCGGGTTGGTGGTTCCTGAGGAGACGTTGGTATGGCTGAGCAGCCGCTCATCATTAAGCGTAAGAAAATTTTTGCCGCTGATGGTCATCACGGCGGCGCCTGGAAAGTCGCTTATGCTGACTTTGTCACAGCGATGATGGCGTTCTTTCTTCTGATGTGGCTTCTCAACGCCACAACGGAGGAGCAACGAAAGGGTCTTGCAGATTTCTTTGATCCGACAATCCCGGTGAGCGCCGTCTCGGGCGGGGGCACGGATCTTCTCAATGGTGATTCGATCTTTTCGTCCGACACGCTGGCCTCGGATGGCCATGGCGGCCTTGGCGAGAACATGGATCTCACAGGCGAGATTATCGAACAGCTCACGATGTCGCTAAAAGAGCATATCTCGAGCGAACAGGTGCGTTTGACCATGTCGCCTGAGGGTATCGTTATTGATCTCATGGACACTTATGATGTCGCTGTGTTTGATCTTGGTAAGGCGGTGAAGACCGACAAGCTCAAAGAGATCATCACCGCGGTGTCGCCTGTCCTAACCATGAGCGACCGGATGCTGAAAATCGTTGGGCACACCGATGACCTCAAATATCGCGGCACGGAGTACACCAATTGGGAACTCTCCGCTGATCGCGCCAATGCTGCTCGGCGCTTAGCGATCGAAATGGGTGTACCGGAGCGGGCGTTTTTCGAAGTCTCGGGGCAGGCTGATCGATTGCCGATCACGACCGACGGCAGCGCACCGCAGAACCGACGGATCTCGATCATTATGCTCAACGAAGAGTCGATCCCGTTAGGTGCCCGTTAACCGCGTTTCGCTACAACCTTAGGTATAGTAGCGAGAGCGCAGCAACCATGACAATGTCTTCTTCCCTCAATGCTGGCGTAATGGGCCTGAGTGTCAACGCCACCAAACTGGCCGCCATTTCCGATAACGTCGCCAATTCGGGCACCATCGGATACAAGCGAGCGTCGGCTGATTTTCTGAGTATGGTGATCTCGGACAATCCGCAGGCGTTCACCGCTGGCGGCGTCCGGGTTGAGGCGACACGGCTCGCATCGGAAGAAGGCGCGTTGTTCTCGACGGGAAGTTCGACCGACATTGCGCTGTCAGGTTCCGGTTTCCTTCCGGTGACCCAGGAGGTCGACATCGATGCGCAGGTGGGTGAACGCCCTCTGCTCCTAACCTCGACCGGATCCTTTCGTTCTAACGAGGCCGGTTATCTCGTGACGCCAGGCGGCCTTGCGCTTCTTGGTTGGGAAGCTGAGCCTGATGGCACCGTTGGCGCTGTCACGCGGCGTTCGCCTGAAGACTTGGTTCCCGTCAATATCAACACAGCTGAGCTGGCTGCGGAGCCAACGACGCAAGTGAACCTTGGTGTCAATCTCCCAGCTGCGGCAACCGAGGCTGGTCTCACGCCCACGAGCTATGAGCTGCCAATTGATGCGTTTGACAATCTAGGCCGTAATCAGACGGTTCGTGCCGTGTTCACATCGGTGATTCCAGGCACTGGTTTCTCCAACGCATGGACGATGGAGATTTTCGACGACAGCCAGACGCCGTCTGCATCCCTCGGCACGCTCGATCTCACCTTCAACGACACCAATCCTAACGGCGGAACCCTGGCGAGCATTACCCCCAATGCTCCGGCGACCTATGATGCAACGACCGGCGATGTGTCGCTCACCTGGCTGACGGCCGGTAATGCGCTCAACATCAATATCGGTACCGCAAACTCAGCAAGCGGCCTGACGCAATTCTCAACCGATTTCACGCCTGTCTCGGTGGTCCGCAATGGCGCACCAGCTGGTGCATTCAGCCGGGTAGAGGTGGATGAAACCGGCCGCATGGAAGCTGTCTATGAGACGGGCTTCCGGCGTTTCATTTATCAAATCCCAGTCGCTGATGTACCGAACCCGGATGGCCTCAGCGCTGCTGACAATGCCAGCTTCCGGATCAGCCAAGAAAGCGGCGATCTTTTCCTTTGGGATGCAGGTGATGGACCGGTCGGCGGCATGGTTGGATTTGCCCTCGCAGAATCAACAACAGATCTTGGTACAGAGCTCACCGATCTCATCCGGACCCAGCGGGCCTATTCGTCCAATGCCAACATCATCCGCACGGTTGATGAGCTGCTCGAAGAGACAACCAACCTCATCCGTTAACGTTAACTCCATCTGAAAGGCCTCCCCGATGTCCTTCACTGCCATCCTGACCAATGCGGTATCGGGGCTTAATGCATCGACGCTTCGGGCAGAGATCCTGTCCTACAATATCGCGAATGCAGAAACGCCTGGGTTCACAAGGCGCTCAGCGGTTTTTGAATCAGCGGTGCCCGGCGGTGTCCGTCCGGTCACCATCTCGGTCGCTGATGCAGGTCTTGCTGAGTTCCGGTTGCTGAGTGAATTCGGCCGGGAAGGGGAGGCGTCTCTCCGGTCGTCCGCCCTTAATCTCATCAATGATGATTTTGGCCAACCAGGCGATAGCGATGGTCTTTATGCTGTCTTCACACAGTTCGAATTGGCGCTCGATGATTTACGTCTGACGCCGGAAAGTGCATCGGCGCAGCTCGCGTTATTGCAGGCTGCGGAGGATGTGACGAACTCCTTTGCAACCCTTGATTCCCAGGCGCAGGACATGCGTCTCGCCGCCGATTCAGCGATCGATGTCGGTGTCACCAATGTCAACAACGCCCTGCAAGAGCTTGACCTTCTGAACGCCGACGCGGTGCGTCCTCGCAGCGTGAGCCTCGATACCATCGCCGAACGCCAGCGCGTTCTCGTCTCTGAGATCGCCGAGCAGCTTGATGTCAATGTCACAGGCGAATATGGCGGTGAGCTGACCATCAGGACCAAAGGTGGATTGCTGCTGCTCGGCGACGAACCCAATCTTCTCGAGTTCAACCGCGCCGGTTCAGTCAATTATAGCACGACACTCGCCAGCGGCGCGCTCTCTGGACTGACGGTTGATGGGGTGGATATCACCCCCGGCGCGGTGCAAGGTCTTGTCAGCGGGGAGCTGGCCGCCAACTTTGCGATCCGCGATGCTCTGGCAACAGATTATGCCGATCGCCTCGACGCCGCCGCCCAAGAATTGGTGGATCGGTTAGAAACAGCTGACACCACGGCTGCTGGCGGTTTGTTCGCCATCGGCGCGGGCACGGGAAGCGCCGCTCAGCTGATCACGATCAACGCAGCGATTGATCCCGACCAGGGCGGTGAGCTCTACCGGATCCGTGACGGTGTTGGTGCGACGGCGGAAGGCCCCGCTGCTGGTGATGGTGTCCTTGGACTGATCAAAGATGCGCTCGACGAACAGCGCGCATTACCAGTAGCCACCGGCACCTCAAGCGCGCTGAGCTATATCGATATGCTCGGTGCACTGTCGACACAGCTTGGTACCAACGCGGTCTATGCCACGGGACTTTACAACGATGCCGCTGCTTCACGCACCAGCATTGAAGAGGAAGTGATCCGCCAGACGGGTGTTGATACGGACCGCGAGCTTCAGGACCTTATTTTGGTCGAACAAGCCTTCGCCGCCAACGCACGTGTCATTGAAGCGGCCGACGAAATGCTCCGCCAGCTCTTGGAGATTTAACCCATGTACCTTGCATCACCCGACGCCTTAACCTCAACGACGTTCTTTCGTCTGACGTCTGATGTCCGCATTCGCCTGGATGAGGCCATCGCCGAGCTTGGCACTGGCTATGTCGCTGATGCGACACAAGCGCTTCGCGGCAACAACGAGATTCTCCTCCGGGCACAGGCTATTGTTGATCGGTCGCAACCAGATCTTGCTCGGCTGACCGTGGTCGAGGGTCGCTATCAAACAGCAGCATCGGCGCTTCGCTCGATTAACGAGATCAGCGCCGAGGCAGCTCTTGCCGCGCAGAGTGCAGACGAATCGTCGGGCGCGACGGGTCAGGCCGTAGCCGCAACCGAAGCGCGCTCCACCATTGCTTCAGTCCTCTCGACCCTGAACACCCAATTCGGTGGCCGCGCCCTGTTTGCCGGTGACACAGGGGTCGGGACTGCGGTGACCGACGTGGATAGCTTTATCGCTTGGGTTGAAGGGCTCGTGGCGGGGTCGACGGATGCTGCGACCAATAGGGCTATTCTCGATACAGAGTTTGATGTCGGCGGGCAGTTTGACACCATTGTCTACACGGGCGGCGCAGCGCTATCGGATACCACCCTGCCAGGCGGCGAGGTGGTTGATGCCTTGCCCACTGCCGAGGAGAGCTCAATCCGCGACATCCTCAAAGGACTGGCGATTGTTGCTGTCAATGATAGCATTGATATCACCGAACGCGAACAGTGGATCGCCGATGGTGCATCCTTGGTCCAAACCGCCCGCGATCGTTTGACCACGATTGAGGCGTCCCTCGGCCTCGCGCTTAACTCCATTGAGCGCGCGATCGATCGTCAGGACCAGGTCCTCTTTGATGCCCAAACCACGATTGACAGCCTGATCGGCGTTGACCCCTTTGAATCGGTGTCAGAGACACAGTCGCTAGAAACACGGCTGCAGGCTCTTTATACCGTAACAGGACGATCAGCGGCCCTTCGATTGACGAACTTCCTCTGATGCGCCTTTTCCTCCTGAGCTTCATCTCCTTGGCTTTGTTTGCGGCCTCTGCGAATGCGCAAGCGGTCCGGCTGAAGGATCTTGTTGATATTGAAGGGGTGAGGGGGAACGATCTCATTGGATATGGGATTGTCGTTGGTCTAGGCGGAACTGGCGATACACTGCGGAACTCGCCTTATACGGAGGAGGCACTCTCAAGTTTGCTCGAACGCCTCGGTGTTAATGTGCAGGATGAGCGCTTCCGCCCCGATAACATCGCGGCCGTGATTGTCACTGCAACGCTTCCTCCCTTTGCCCGAAGGGGAAGCGCGATCGATGTGGCGGTGAGTTCCATCGGCGATGCCCGCAGTTTGCAAGGTGGGCTTCTGGTGATGACGCCTCTTCTTGGGGCTGATAATGAAGTCTACGCAGTGGCCCAAGGTCCATTAGTGGTCGGCGGATTTTCAGCTGAGGGGCAAGCCGCAGCGGCGCAACAAAGCACACAGACGATCGGAACCATCGCGGGCGGTGCGCGTATTGAACGCGAGGTGCCGTTCTCCTTTAGCGATATGGATGAAATTCGCCTTGCCCTGAGAGATCCCGACTTTACCACCGCGAGCCGTATTGAGGGCCTCCTCAACATCACCTTTCCTGGTGATCCGGCCCTGATGACCGACGCGGGAACGGTGG
Source organism: Pseudomonadota bacterium (assembly GCA_039818345.1). GTDB lineage: Bacteria > Pseudomonadota > Alphaproteobacteria > Caulobacterales > Parvularculaceae > Parvularcula. Next base: position 78,939 of record JBCBUC010000015.1, read on the forward strand.
TGGTCAACGCCGGCCAAACGGCGCTCAACCCTGCCCATCTGATTGCCCGGCTTGAGGGACTGACGCTGGAACCAGACCGCCGTGCGCGCGTGGTGATTGATCAGCGGTCGGGCACCATCGTTCTTGGTTCGGATGTACGAATTGCGCCGGTGGCTGTCGCGCAGGGTGCGCTGACCATCCGTGTCACCGAAACGCCCGTCGCTGTGCCTGCCGCGCCTTTTTCTGAAGGGTCGCCCATTGTTCTGCCGCGAACCGATATCGATGTTTTCCAGCCAGGCGGCGTGGCGCCTTTGCAATCGGGGGCATCGCTGCGAGACCTTGTGGAAGGGCTTAACGCGCTCGATGTTCCGCCGCGCGACATGGTCGAAATCTTTGAGGCCCTAAAAGCGGCCGGTGCTCTCCATGCGGAGATCGTCCTTCAATAGAGAAAAATCCCGCAGCCCGAAAGGTCATGACCGAACGAGGGGGTGTTCGGCCATGACCAAGCCCGCAGGGGACCGGGCGCGATGGCCGTCTGGGAGGGCCGGACAGCCACCGTTGCAACAGCCACAGGGATCAAGGCTTGTTGCAACTTATTGATAGGAAAGCTGAAGAGGCCCTACCATGACCAATTCCACCAAAACCGGACCTCCTTGACGCGCATCACAGCACGAAGAACAGCGCAAGATGGCTTGGCAAAGGCTGGTGGGCGCCGCTATCCGCCCCAGATGGCAAAAAAGAACAAAGTCTTTCGGCCCAAGGCGCGCAAAGCCCGAGGGTTTCCTGACCGGACCGGCGCAGAGCTTATCGCTGAACGCTTGATGCTTGAGCGCATCGGCGCGGTCTATGAGAGTTACGGTTTTGCTCCGCTGGCGACGCCAGCGTTTGAATACACCGACGCCCTCGGTAAATTCCTTCCTGACGTTGATCGACCCAATAGCGGTGTCTTTTCCCTCCAAGACGATGACGAGCAATGGCTGAGCCTGCGCTACGATCTAACGGCTCCGCTTGCCCGCTTTGTGGCGGAGAATATGGACGCGCTGCCGCGACCCTATCGTCGCTATGCAGTGGGCTCTGTGTGGCGGAATGAAAAGCCAGGACCCGGACGGTTTCGCGAATTCACGCAGATCGATGCGGATGCCTGCTTTGCCCCTCCTCCGCATGCGGATGCCGAGATCATCATGATGTTTGCGGATGCGCTGTCAGCGGCGGGGATTGATGAAAAGGACGTGGAGATCCGTCTTTCGTCGCGCAAAGTCATGACTGGTCTTCTCGAGGTGATTGGTCTGCCTCCGGAGGACCAGGGCAAGTCGGGCACCGTGTTGCGCGCCATGGATAAGTTTGATCGGCTCGGCGCCGATGGCGTGGCGCTGCTTCTGGGGGAGGGGCGGAAAGATGAGAGCGGAGACTTCACCGAAGGCGCTAGGTTAGAGCCCACGCAAATCGATGCCGTGCTCAAATTTATGGAGGGCGATGACATGACGGCCTCTCTTGCCGGTAACAAGGCAGGCGAAGAGGGGACAGAAGAGCTCAACGCGATTGTCTCGACCCTGACGGATATGGGCTATGGTAGCCGCGTTAAGCTCGATCCGTCGGTGATCCGTGGTCTTGATTATTATACGGGGCCGGTCTTTGAGGCGGCGCTGACCTTCGATGTGGAGAATGAAAAGGGCCAAACCGTGCAGTTTGGCTCGGTTGGTTCTGGTGGCCGGTATGATGGCCTCATTGCGCGCTTTAAGGGGCAGGACGTGCCATCTGTTGGTTGCTCCGTTGGCGTTAGCCGTCTGCTGACTGCGCTCAAGTCGAAAGCGGCTTTGCCCGAGCCGCTCGCTCCTGTCGTTGTCCTGGCTCTCGAGGAGGCCGAGATGCCGCGCTACCACCGCATGGCCAAAGCGCTCCGCCAAGAAGGCGTGGCGGCCGAGGTCTATCTCGGTGGGGCCGGGATGAAGGCTCAGATGCGCTATGCTGACAAACGCGGTGCGCCGATTGTTGTGATTTGCGGTGAGGACGAGCGCGCGGCGGGTCAGGTGACGATCAAAGACTTGCGGGCCGGGAAGGAAGCCTCGGCCTCAATTGAAAGCCGCGATCAGTGGACCGAGGAAAGGCCAGGTCAGGAGACGGTGGGCGAAGACAGCTTCGTTGCGGCGGTCACTGACAGGCTGACATAAAAAAGGCGGCCTCAGGGGCCGCCTTTTGATCTTGATGCCGTTGAATGGCTTAGTTTTGGCGACGACGACGCGCAGCGGCACCGACCAGTGCTACGCCGCCGATCATAAGAGGAAGCGCGCCAGGAACCGGGGTCGCAACAAACGAGACATTGTCGAAACCACCCGACGTTCCGGTCAGGTCAATTTTAATCGAGAGGACATCGCCATAACCAGTCAGATCAAGGATGGCGGTTTTGTTCACATCCGCAGGAAGATTGGCAACATCGTCGAGACCGGTCATCATCTCCGAGTCGATTTCATCGCTCGCGCCTTTGTCAGAAAAAAGGGTCACCTCGGCCATGGACGCGTCAAAGAACCGAATGCTGTCCATGTTCACGGGAACGCTGAACACAAAGGTGATGATGCCGCCTAGGCCTTCATCATCTGCCAATGGGTCAAGCTGATCAGGAATGATCGCGATGCCGCCGGGGAATATTTCTGTGCCATTGATATCAAACGGCGCTTCGAAAAACGGCGCGACGAGATCGCCGTCACCATTCGGCGTGTCGGTTTCCGTATCGAAGATCACCAGTGTGTCCTGCGGTGCGGAACCATCATTGTTAACAACACTAAGGCTCTCGACAAAATCAAGATCAGCAACGTCGACTTCGGCGCCGTGTGCACCGTCAAACGTCAAAACTGTTGCGGCTGCATGTGCGCCCGACAAACCAAAAGCGGCTAGGACCGCCGACGCGGCCAAAAGACTTTTCATACCCACTCACCCTCATTCGATGTGACATCATACCGGTCGTTAACGGCTTTGCCCAGACAAAGTTAAGCCGAAATGTCTCTATTTGTGCACTGCGGGAGCTCGTTGTGGCGTGAACGCAACATTGGGTCGGCCGTCGACTCGGCGTTAAGGGGGCCTATGGCATTGGCTCAACCGCTTTCACCGAACGGTCATCGAATCAACCGGCTTCCGCCCGGGGCGGTTAACCGTATCGCGGCGGGCGAGGTGGTGGAGCGACCCGCAGCCGCGTTGAAAGAGTTGGTCGAGAACGCGCTCGATGCGGGATCGACCCGCATCACCATCGAGATTGACGGCGGCGGCAGAAAACGGATTGCGGTCACCGATGATGGCTATGGCATGGGGCCGACGGATCTTCCCTTGGCGCTTGAGCGCCATGCCACGTCCAAACTGTCGGCAGAACCTAGCGGTGATGTGGATCTCTTGGCGATCGACACGATGGGTTTTCGCGGTGAGGCGTTGCCCTCGATTGGGGCCGTGGCACAACTCACCGACCACGCCGCCGGTCACGTTAATTTGCCACCCCTCGCCGCCGGTCTCGCGGGTGGTGATCG
>JBCBUC010000016.1:0-82258 GCA_039818345.1 Pseudomonadota bacterium
CGATACGCCCCCCATCCATCACGAATGCGTGCCAGTTTTCGAGCACTTCGCGTTGGTAGGCTCCATCCGCAATCAGAACATCCGGCGGAGCGGCCCGCGCCTCTTCCTCGGAGATCACCTCAAAGGGCGACACCACTTGGCGGCTGCCGATAGCCGCGGAGATCACGTCTTGGTCAAAACCGCTGGCATCAAGCGCCATCTGAAGACGCGGATGCGTACCGAGCAGATAGGCGTGCAAATCATGCCGGGCGAGCGCTTCGGAAAAGGCATAAATCTCTTCCGTCCGCTGATTGACTCGCATTTCAAAGACGCGATAGGCCTGCTGCCCCACAAGGCTCAGCGCGTTCTCTTCGTCCCACAAACGCGCGAGCTGTTCCCGCCACACCACATAATCATGTCCGTCGTAATCGTCATGCGTCAGGAAAAGACGCAACGAACCCCCTTGCGTCTCCGTCATGCAACCCCGGACGATATTAAAGCCCGTTGCCTGCGCGATGCGCTGCAGGACGGCGAGCGTGTAAACTGCCTCGGACTGGGAGTGGAACGTGCCCGCCAACGTCCTTGTTAGAGCAAGGGCGGCGTAAGGCGTTTCGATGACCAGCACGCCGTCTTTTGCGAGCCAGGTTTTAGCCCGCAAGAAAAAGGAGAGCGGGTCATCCATCTCACCAAGAACGGAGATCGCTGTGATGATATCGAATTTTTTGACGCCCATGCGCTTGAGCGCAGCCTGACCTTGTGGGCTCAAAAAGTCTTCTTTGATCCCCACGCCCCAGTCCTGAGGACCCGTCTCGGGCAAGGCTGGATCGAGGCCGATGGGCACGATCCAACGGGGATAGGCACCAGCGAGCGCACCCGCACCGCAACCGACATCAAGCGCTGTACCATCACGCGTCGAAAGCATTTCAAGCGCTTGGTGCGCGGCCGCCTTCAAACGAAACTCATCGGTCCACGTATGGTCATCGACGATCGGCGTTGGGCGCTCTTCGTAGACATCCGCGCGCTGCAGAAGGCTGCATCCAGAGCGTCCTTCTTCATCGCCGCAATAAACCCAGCGGACTCCGTCACCGACCTGAAACGCCTCCGTGAGAGTCGTCCCATGGCAGGCACGGCAGTAAGATATGCCCGCAACTTTACCCATAAAACTCTGCGTCCAACTCGCCGACCTTTGCGGGCTACTCTGCACTCAACGCAGTTAAATGCAGGCTAAGGTTGACGCCAAAGCTCCCCTCAAATTGAACACACAATGGACACAAATAAAAAGCCGCGGCTTACGCCGCGGCCCGTCAGTGTCGTCGCCGCAAGGGCAACTGAGCTCTGATTAGTCAGAAGGTGAAAGGAGTTAGCTTCGAGGCTGCTCTAAGCCTTTGTGCAATTCACTGAACCCAAAACGACGACCGATCATCTGACTCGACATCGGACCACCTCCTTTCACGTTGTTAAACCTGATCACGACCCTGCTAGCGATCGCACCGCTCGGCAAGTAAAAAAGGGGGTTGGCGACGCACCCTATGTGGTTAGAAGCGCCCCATGGCTCAGACACCCAAGACCGCCGTTATCCCCGTTGCTGGCTTTGGCACCAGGGTTCTCCCTGCATCCAAAGCGATCCCGAAGGAATTGCTGACCGTGGTTGATCGGCCGCTGATCCATTACATTATGGAAGAGGCACTCGAGGCAGGTTTTGAGCATCTTTGCTTTGTGACCGGCCGGGGCAAATCGGCGATCGAGGATTACTTCGACCACGTCTATGAGCTTGAAGAGACCCTCAAGAAGAAAAACAAAACCGAGATCCTGGAGGCGACGTTGTCGTCGGTGCTGACCGCTGGCCGCACGTCGTTTACGCGCCAACAAGCCGCCCTTGGTCTTGGCCATGCCGTTTGGTGCGCGCGGGATATCGTTGGGAATGAGCCTTTTGCGGTGATCTTGCCTGACGTCATCATCAAGGGCCGCCCAAGAGCGCTTAAGGAGATGATGGATCGGTACGAAGACGGTGCGAACTTAATCGCCGTCGAAGAGGTCCCCCACGAAGAGACGAACAAGTACGGCATCATCGCACCGAAGGGTGATTTCGTGGACGGTGCGGTGGAGATGACCGGCATGGTCGAAAAGCCAAAACCAGAGGAAGCACCCTCCAACTACTCAATCACCGGCCGGTACATTCTGCAGCCGGAGATCTTCGGCCTTTTGGAAAAGCAAGGCCCGGGCGCCGGCAACGAGATCCAGCTCACGGACTCCATGGCCGCTTTGCTCGATATGCAGAAGTTCCTGGCCGTCACCTTCTCCGGTGAAAGCCACGATTGCGGCTCGATCGACGGGTTTTTGAAGGCGAATGTCGCCTTTGGCCTCGACCATGAAAAGCACGGCGGTCCTCTTAGGGACTTTATTCAGTCCGTTTAGGGGCTTGGCGTTTCGCTCGCGCGGGCCCTATAATAGAGGTTGTGCGTATTCTTCATTTCATCGCGCTGAGCTTCTGGCTCATCACTTCTGCGGCCAATGCGGCGGTGAACCATGAGCTGTGCCGACACCCAGGCATGGCTGACACGGCAATGATGGACTATGCGGATCACGCGATGATGGGTGATGACAGCCAGGATCTTGGTGAGGATCAGCACCACGACGGCTGCTGTGATGGGGTGTGCCTTTGCGGCACCACGATCGCCACGGGGCTCTCGCCTGTGATCCCCGATCTTGATCAGCCGCACATAGCGGCCTCTGTCGCTCTTCCTGGTACGGATGACGCCCGAGATATAATCGAGAGTTTCGACCTCCCCCCACCCCGCCTCGGCTGACGCTTGAGAATCCGGCGCACGATCGGGCGCCTTTTTTCCGTCAACCGAAGGACAATTTATGACGACCCCATTTCGGGGGGTGACTGCTGGCGTAGCAGTGCTCCTCGCCTGCAGCGGGTTGACCGGCGCTGACGCGCGACCGGTCTCCTACCCTGAGGCGTGGACCCTCCAACTCTTCAATGAAGCGAGGCGCAACGCTGCCCTTGCGCACTACACGTTCTCGCCGAAAACGGCCGTGGGCGTGAGGATCGAAGATCGGCTTTATGCTGAGCACACCTTTGTCGGCGTGCAGGCCAACCATCTCATCCGGCGTTGGAATGCGCCGGGGAGCCAAGCCAATCTCTACCTCAAGACCGCCCTGGGCGCTGCCGATGGCGAGTTCAACGTCGGGAGTAACGAAACCCGCGCTGCTGGTTTGGCAAGGATTGATGCTGACTGGGAGAACCGGCGGCTCTTCCTCTCCAGCGGCTACGGAGCCTATATCGTGGAGGGCCAAGCCTTCCGTGAGCTGACAGGCCGTATCGGGCTTGCTCCTTATGTCGCCGAATACGGCTCGCTGCACACCTGGGCAATGATCCAGATCGACCACCGTCCCGACGCGTTGGAGTCCCAAGGCGCCGAGACCTTCACCGTCACACCGCTGCTGCGCTTCTTCAAAGGACCCGCTCTTCTTGAGGTCGGATACTCCACCAATGACGAGGCGCTCATGAACTTCACCTACCGATTTTAAAGGACAGAACCGATGTCACTCACACTTACCCTCCTCGCCGTCGCCAGCTTGAGTATCGTGAATCAGGATCATGGTCACGACACTGATCACACCGGCGACCATCCAACGGAACACCAACACGATATGATCAGCACACCGGTCGAAAGCATTGGCGGACGTTCGATCACTGTGGCGGTGAACGGCATGGTCTGCGATTTCTGCGCCCGATCACTGACCAAAGTTCTTGAGCGGAACGAGGCTGTCGAAGCCGTGGATGTCAGCCTTGAGAGCAAAAACATCACGATCCTACTGACAGAGACAGGCACGATCTCGGATGACGAACTTAACGAAGCAGTCCGCAACGCAGGCTACAATATTGCCAGCATTGAGCGGCCTGCATTATGAACCTCTTTCGGCAGCAAGCCCTGGCGCCCACGCTTTCATTGTTCGCAAGCACCGGGACGCTGGTCTGTTGCGCTCTTCCGGCGCTTTTCATCACGCTGGGCATGGGCGCGACGTTTGCGGGGCTGGTTACAGCCGTCCCGCAATTGATCTGGCTCAGTCAGTATAAGGCATATGTCTTTTTAGGGGCCGGTGTCATGCTGGGCGTGGCCGCCTACGCTCGGTGGCGAAGCCGCAACGACCCATGCCCGATCGACCCAGAGCTGGCCCGTGCCTGCACCCGCATGCGGGTGATCGGCGCGGCCGTTCTCTGGGTCTCAGTCGTTCTCTACGCGGTGGGCGGATTTTTCGCCTTCATCGCGCCGCGACTGATCTGATCAGCCGCCCGTCTTGTCCATCGCTGTGACAAACGCAGGGCGGGCTTTCATCCGATCAATATAGGCCTTGAGCTTGGTGTAAGGATCAAGCTCGCCCAGTGCATCCGCCATCGAACAAATATAAGCGAACCCAATATCAGGCGCGGTGAAACGGTCACCCAGAACAAACTCTTTATCGCCAAGAAAGTCCTGCATGTAGCCGAGTTGAAGCGCCACTTCGCTCGTGCTGAACATCGAGAACAGCATCGGCCTTGGTTCGGTCTCCCGGCTGAGAAGCAGTTTAATCAACAAGGGCGCGAATGCGGATCCCTCCGAATAATGGAGCCACTGGAGCCACTGCGCTTTGGCCGCCGGGGTGTCCGCCACAGGCCCCAGAGCCTTCGCGCCTTCCCGCGTCTCCACAAGATAGGCCGCGATGGCGCCTGATTCAGACAAGGTGAAGCCATCAATCTCAATGACCGGCGATTTGCCTAGGGGGTGCGCCTCTTTCAGCTCGTCAGGCGCACGGCCCATCTCATTTCGGTCATAGATCTTCAGGACATAGTCGAGGCCAAGCTCCTCAAGCAGCCAGACGGTGAAGACACTGCGCCCCACGCGCAAGTGATGGACAACAATAGACATGGGCAATCCTCCGCTCTTCGTTGCGCAGCACGTATCATGGCTTATCCCCGCAAGGTAAGAGGGAGCGTCAGAACCGCGTCACCAGGCTTAACCGCCCGATCCCTTGCGGATCGGCTTGCGTTCGAAAGGTCCGTGAGCGGCGCAAAAACGACATCACAACGCGGGAATTGCCAAGCGGTAGAGGCAAGGACAACCCGCCTTCAAACTCGTAGACAAAGTCCTCGCTCGCTTGGGTTACGATATCGTCCTGAAACGGACGGCCGTCTAACCAAATGGCGTAACCCACGGCCCGGGCTTGGGCGCTCATGTAAGCAAAAGCCGCTTTCTGCTGCGACGGTTGATCAGGGAACCACGCAAGACCGCTTGAGCCAGGCTGATGCCGGTGCTCCCCGAGCGGACGACCCATGTGCTGACCAAACCGAAACGTACCGCCGGCTTCCGCTGACACCAACACATTGCCAAGATTGGCAGCGATCATGGGTTGAAAATCAGCACGCCACAGACCTTCGCCCCAAGACATAGACGTCCATCGCCGTTGAAGATGGATCTGTAGACCCGGCTGGTTACCGATTTGGTTGTCCCATCCGTCAAACGGGCTTTCATCGACCAGACGGTGCGCAAAGTCTTGCACCTCTTCACCGCCCGCCCAAGGACCCACCACACCGATCTGCACACCGACTGTATCAATAGGCTTTGAGCGACCCCGATCGGTCACAAAGATCGCCTCGCCAAAGAGCCAACCCGCATAGGGGTGCTGATTAGGAAGAGGCTCTGCAACAAACTGCTTTTGCGGGGTATAGATCTGCTGCCCGACACCTAGCTGAAGATAGCGATCACGAGCGGCGCTGTTGTCACGTTTAACGGCCCTGGTGAATTGCCAGCCTGCAGAGTAGTTTTCATCCCGACCGCCAGCCCAGTCATTCTCAAAGAGAAATCCGTAGACGGGCGCGGTATCGTCCGCAGCCGCCGACGAGGGAACTCCGATGAGGCACAAAAAAAGCGCCATGGCGGCATAACGAACACAGGACGACATGCTGCCGCTTCCCCCGAAAGACCAGCTGAGATCACGTCAACATGCCTATGGGCTCGTGCGCGACGACAAAAGGACCGCTGACCCCTCAAATCGGACGCATACCGGTCCGTTGACCGGACCCTGCGCGCCCCGCTAGCCCCCTAAGTTATGACTGAGCGCCCCTCCTCTTATACCCGCGAAGAACTTCTTGAATGCGGCCAGAATGGCCTGCGTGGACCAGGCACGGCACAGCTGCCGGTTCCGCCGATGTTGATGGCCGACCGCATCACCCACATCAGCGATGAAGGCGGTACCTATGGCAAAGGCCAAGTGATCGCCGAGCTCGATATCACGCCGGAGCTTTGGTTTTTTGACTGCCATTTCCCTGGCGACCCGGTGATGCCCGGATGCCTCGGCCTTGATGCCTTGTGGCAGCTCACAGGCTTTTTCCTCACCTGGGGCGGTAGCCCGGGCCATGGCCGCGCTCTTGGCGCAGGGCAGGTTAAGTTCACGGGCCAGGTGCGCCCGCAGAACAAGCTGGTGCGGTACGAGCTCGATATCCGCCGTGCCATGCGCGGCAAACTGGTTCTTGCCTATGCCGATGGGACCATGTTTGTGGATGACCACAAAATCTATGAAGCGAAAGACCTCCGGGTCGGGTTGTTCTCGCAAGAACAGCTTTCGGGCAGTGTGCTCGGTTAAGCTTCAATAAAAACGGACAGCACGCCCCGATATGCTAAAGGTGCTGACCTGTTGATTCCTTAGGAAGGAAACTGCGTATGCGCCGCGTCGTGATCACTGGGATGGGAATCGTCTCGTCCATTGGCAACACACTTGATGACGTCACCAAGTCTCTGCGCAACGGCATTTCAGGCCTCAGTTTTTCCGACGAAATGGCTGAGCACGGCTTTAAATCGCGGGTTTGGGGCAAGCCCAAGCTCGATATCACCGAAATCCTGGACAAAAAGACCCGGCGTTTCATGGGTGAGGGCGCAGCCTGGAACTACCTGGCGATGCGCGACGCGATTGAAGATGCTGGGCTCGAGGACAACGAAGTCAGCCACGATATGACCGGGATCGTCATGGGCTCCGGCGGCCCATCCACCGAGACCATTGTCGCCGCAGCTGATAAAAACCGTGACACCGGGAGCCCGCGCAAGATCGGACCGACGGCGGTGCCCAAGGCGATGTCGTCGACCAACTCCGCCTGCCTTGCCGTGCCGTTTAAGATCCGCGGTCTTAATTATTCGATCAGCTCAGCCTGCGCGACATCCGTGCACTGTATTGGTCACGCCTATGAGCAAGTGGCGATGGGCAAACAGGACGTGATCTTTGCCGGCGGCGGGGAAGATCTCGACTGGACCCTGTGCAACATGTTCGACGCGATGGGGGCGATGAGTTCGGACTATAACGATAGCCCGACCCTCGCGTCGCGCGCTTATGATACAGCCCGCGACGGGTTCGTGATCGCCGGCGGCGCCGCAACGGTGGTGGTCGAAGCGCTTGAACGCGCGGTGGCCCGCGGCGCCAAGATCTGGGGAGAGCTTGTGGGGTATGCGGCCAATTCCGATGGCCACGACATGGTCGCCCCGTCAGGCGAAGGCGCTGTGCGTTGTATGCAGCGCGCGCTCACCGGGGTGCAGCAACAAGTTGGCTACATCAACACCCACGGCACCTCGACCCCGATCGGTGACACGCGGGAAGCTGCTGCGATCAAAGAAGTTTTCGGCGACCAGGTGCCACCTTTTGCGTCAACAAAATCACTCACTGGCCATTCGCTGGGTGCGGTCGGAGCGCAGGAATTGGTTTTCAGTCTTCTTCAGATGAAGGAGCGTTTTCTCGCAGCCTCGGCCAATATCCAAGAGCTGGGCGAAGAATTCGCTGACCTTCCTGTGATCCGGGAGCTGAAAGAAGGGGTCGACCTCGATGCGATCCTCACCAACAGCTTTGGCTTTGGCGGCACCAACGCTAGCCTGATTGCGGCGCGTTATCAGGGCTAGGTCCCGGCCAGCGATCGACGCGATCAGGCATCAAATCGCCCCTTATGGGAAGCCTCCAATTTGCTTTGGAGGTGTTCTCTGGCAGTGATCGGTTGATAGCGCGCAGGATTGTCTTGGCTAACGCACGATGGCAGCACATCAACAATCGCGTCCGCATCCGGATCAATAAACAGCGCGATGGAAAAGCGCTCCCGCCCTTCCCTTTGCGGCTGGACACGGTGCTTGGTGGATTTGTAGCGGCCATTGGTCCACCGCTCGAGAAGGTCCCCGCTGTTCACGACCACCGCGCCCTCAATCGGTTCGACAGGCATCCAAGCGCCGTTTTGATCAAGGACTTCGAGCCCACTAACACCTTTTTGAAAGAGCAGGGTAAGAAACCCATAATCCGTGTGCGCTCCAGCTCCTAATTGGTGTTTCGCGATCACCGCACCTTCCTCTAACGCAGGATAATGGAGAAGCCGCAGCGTCACATTCTCACCGCGATGGACGCGACTAAAAAAATCGTCCGGCAAATCAAGGTGCCTAGCCATATGGCCCTGAATAGCATGCGCGGCAGCCAATCCTTGCGCAAAGAAGGTTTGCATGAGGTCTTTGAAGGCCGAGGACGGCCAACGGTTATCATTGGGCGGCTGATTGATGATGTTCCGCATCGTGAAGGTCGATTTGATATCAGCCGGCGCACTGGGATCGAGGTTCTCCTCCCGAACTCCTTGATAGCCAAAATTCTCCGCGGCTGATTGATAACGACAGGCCGCTTTCGCCGCCTCATTCCCGCGAAAGAACGCCGCGCTGGCCGCAAAAACATCGGCGAGGAGAGCTGGCTCAATCCCCACATGAGAGAGCTGCATGAAACCAAGATCAGTCAGGCTTTGGTCGATGCGGGCGCCCAGATCAGCCGCCTGCATATCAATGACCGGTACTCCCATGGGTAAGCCCCCTCTCGGCCCATGTTCTCACCCGTCGCACCTGCCGTCAAACCCTCCAAGAAGGTCCATCTGCTGTTGTGTTCGCAAGCACGAACCTTCGCTTCACCCTTGGGGATGCTTTGGCGCTTCCGAACCAATCCGTTTGAAGCGGCAGACGTCGTCTACGATGTCGCCTTGCCCACGTGCAGTGTTGGGATGATTGGTGACGTTTTCGTTGTCCCTACACGGAGAATAGGCGCACCATTAGCAATCATCACGTCCTCGATTTCCGCAAAGACGTTGCGATAGTGATAGAAAGGGACTCGCGGGAAAAGATGGTGGATGGCGTGATAGTTCTGATAGAGCCAGAGCCAAGTGATAACGGTGTCGAATGGCTCCGGGAACACGATCGCTGATGTGTCTTTATAGCGCCCCACCACATCAAACGGTCTGTGCACGACCCAAGCGAATGTTGCGAGCAGCACGAAGATGCCGGCAGCGGTTGCGCCGAGGAGGAGCATCAGACTGATCTGCCATCCAGCAAGCACAATGAAGGCGAGACGCCAGGCGAACGCCGCCGCATATTCAGTGATGATGAGCGATTTCGTCCGGGTCGACGCCGTTTGCCAGTGGTTCTTCATATAGAAACGAAGCTGCGATGGTTGGGCCACAAAGACAGCCGCCAGCACGCGGAACACACTGCCCCCGACATAGCCCTTATCAGGATCCTTTTCGTCTTCATTGGTGTGCCGATGATGCGCCATATGTTCTTTTTGGTGCACCAGATAAGAGCCGCCTAAGATCTGACCGACCGCAAATCCCAAGGCATCGTTGAGCCATTTGAGGGATTTGTCCTTACCACAAATCGATCCGTGTACGGACTCATGCATGACCGTGTAGCTGGCAAAGACCAAGGCAGCCGTCAGTGGAAACGCTATCCAGAGAGGAAGCGCGCCAAGGGCAGAAAGGACCAGGGTCGCTGCGTAGACAACGACAAGCCCAGAACCGCCCAAAATCGTTGGCCATGCCGTCGCGCCCATAAAGCGTTGGGCCACGCGGCTCGCGCGGACATCCATGTCCCCTAAGGTTTCGGTCATGATGCACATCTCATTGAATGCGCGCTCAAGGTAACGACAATCTTGTCAATGTCAAGATGACCTCACGATGCTGGCGCTGCAAAGCGACCTAGGCCAGTCTCTCATACATTCTGGAGAGATGCATGGCGAAGTACCATCACGGCAATTTACGGCGGGAGGTGCTCAACTGTGCGATCGCCATGATCACCGAACATGGTGTGGAGGGGCTTTCGCTGCGGAAGGTCGCGAAAGAATTGGGCGTGTCCCACGCCGCCCCCAGCCATCATTTCAAAAGCAAGTCTGACCTGCTCGCGGAGATTATCCGGGAAAGCTATGAGATGCTCACCAGCACGATCCTGGCGGCAATCGCAGATCACGATGAGACGACAGCAACGCAGCGGCTAAGGATCATGGGAAGCACCAGCATGCGCTGGGCCGTCGCGAACAAGGCGCGGTTCTCGGTCATGATGAACCCTGACGTCAGCCGCTTCGCCGAAGAGGCCGTCCACAAAGCCTTAGCGGAATTCGTCGGTGTCGTTGCTGATGCGATTGGAGAGGCCAAGGGCGAAGGCTTCTATCCGGACACCTCAAACGCCATTCTGCTGCTCTACGCCATCGGTGCGGCCAACGGGATCGCTACGGTGCTCACGGATGATCTCGTGAAAACAGCCGTTGGGGTCGATATCGGCGAGAACGACTATGATGCGCTGGCCAGCTTGATCGTCGATACCCGGGATGAACGTCCTCGCTAAACACCATGTGGCCTTGGCGCCGCGATGCAAGGCCGCTAACCCGCCCACTCACATGCAAAGGGATGGAACCATGAGCGACGAGACCACCTACCCGACCGGTGAGCTGATGAAGGGCAAACGCGTCCTGATCATGGGCATCGCCAACAAAAACTCGATCGCCTGGGCCATCGCGCAGCAGCTGGCCGCGCAAGGTGCTGAGCTGGCGTTTAGCTTTATCGAGGCGATGGAAAAGCGCGTGAAACCGCTGGCCGAAGAGCTCGGTGTGACGATCCTTTTGCCCACCGATGTGACATCTGACGACAGCATGGAGGCAGCCTTCGGCACGATTGAACGTGAATGGGGCAGTCTTGATGGCCTCGTCCACGCCATTGCGTTTTCCGACAAGGACGAGCTGAAAGGCTCATTTGTCGAGAATACCACCCGTGCGAACTTTGCGCGGTCGATGGACATCTCGGCCTTTAGCTTTGTCGACGCTGCCCGCCGCGCCGCGCCGATGATGGCGCCAGGCGGCTCGATGATCACCCTCACCTATCTCGGTTCTGAGCGGGTGATCCCGAGCTACAACGTGATGGGCGTTGCCAAAGCCGCGTTGGAGGCGGCAACCCGCTATATCGCTCGCGACCTTGGTCCCAAGGGCATTCGCGTGAACGCCATCTCGGCAGGGGCGATCAAAACTCTATCGCTTGGCGGGATCTCAGGGGGCCGCTCACTCCTGTCAGAGGGCCGCAAATGGGCCCCGATGCGCGAAGACACAGACCCTGAAGGCGTCGCGGGATGCGCGCTCTATCTTTTATCCGAGCTCGGAAAATCGATCACCGGTGAAAACCTGCATGTCGATGCAGGTTTCCATATCGTGGGTTTCCCTGACCTTGATGCAGCTGAAAGCTAAGGTCCGGGTTTTAACCGTCCCGAGCGACAGCGAAGGGCCCGAAGGCCTGCTGCACCGGCATGATCTCGACACGGTTGATGTTGATATGAGCTGGCAAAGCGAGGATATCCGTGATGACCCGGGCGACATCAGCGCCGGCTAAAGGCTTCATACCATTATAGACTTGATCAGCCTTGGCATCATCGCCTTCGAACCGAACATTGGAAAATTCCGTCTCGGTCATCCCCGGCTCCACCGAGGTGACCCGCACGTTAGAGCCCAATAGATCCGGCCGCAGATTAAGTGAAAACTGCGTGACAAACGCCTTCGTGCCCCCATAGGCATTACCGCCAGGATAGGGATATGATCCTGCTACCGATGAAATGTTGATCACATCCGCTCGCTCAAGCTCCTTCATCTTCGGCAAAAGATGACGCGTGAGATGCACGAGCCCTCGCACATTGGTGTCAATCATTTGGTCCCAATGATCGAGGTCCGCAGCGTCCGCCCCCGCCAGGCCCAAGGCCAAGCCAGCATTGTTGATCAGGATATCGGGGACTGTATCTAATCCGCCTGCAAATGATGCGATCGCGCCTGTGTCTTGCATATCAAGCGTCGCGGTGGTGACCTTGCCATCATACTGGTCCGAAAGGGCCGCAAGGCGATCCTCGCGCCGGCCGGCACCAATCACCCGACCACCGAGCTCGACGATGCGCTTGGCGGTCGCCGCACCAATCCCAGAAGTCACACCAGTAATGAGGGCATGGCGGCCAGCGAGCGGAAATGTCATGAAAAACTCCTTACGAGCACCTTGTTTCTGACCGCTACAATGTCAAACTGTTAACCATGGCAGCGTTCATTCGGTTACTTCTCTTCGTCCCACGATTGATTGGCCGTCTGTTTGGCGCAGGACGAGGGGTCAGAAAAGCCGGAGGCAGCCTGGTCGCAGATGCTGTGCCCAGTCGAGGCGGCGATGTCGATACGGTGCCCGCCCGCGCCTACACGTTTTTCTTCCGAGAAATCGGTCGGCCGCGTCTACAGGTGGTTTCAGCATCTGAGTTCGATTTGGCGACAGCGCGTGAACTGGTCGGCAATTCAGAAGCCCATTTCCGCCAGCCCTTCACGCTCTTCCCTGCTGGGTCTCTTTTTTACGAAGAGGTCGAACGGGCAGAGATCGAACGGTCCCTCGGTGTCGGATCAAGCAGCGAAGACTCAAGTTTTGTTATGTGGACCACGGAGTTTCGTAAGGTCTTGAACGACAACGCGCGCCGACTGCTTCTTTGGTACACCCCCATCATTGCGATTGCTGCCGCTGGAATTGGGACGTTGCTGCATCCACTCTTTCCCACCACGCCGGTGATGATTCCGGTGATCGGCGAACGCACAGCGGAAGCGCTGTGCTGGCCTGTGGCGTCAGCGCTCGGCCTTTTGCTTTTGATGCTGCTCTATCAGTGGCCCTATAAGTTTGCCCAGCAACGGAATCTCTTGGGTTTTGACAACACGATCACCAGCCGCTTCAGCCAACTCAATCAAAACTTCCAAGTCGCCAAGCGCCAGGCGCTCAATGTCGAACGCAACAAGCGCATGAACCAGGTCGATGAGCTGAAGGAAGAGGCTGCCACATGGACCCTTGCCTATCATTGGCTCGCGCAGCGCCTTCTCTTATCGGAACGGCTTGTGCGCAACCAAATGTATCAAGTGAACCGGAATGCTACACTTTACGCTGCGGGCGGCTTTGCTTTGACCATGAGCCTTGTGATTGCCGGAAGTTTGGTCACGGCAAGTGTTTTTCCTGCGCGAGCAGCTGAAGAATTTACACTTACTTTGGGATCTGGCGTCATCTTTGCCCTTGCCGGCTATGGGGCAGCGATGGCTGGCGTAGCGGGAGAGGCGCGCCGGGTTCTCGAAGAGAACGAGTGGTTCCGTTTTTCTCGCATCGAGCTCGACAGAGCGGTGGCAGAGCATGTCGGGGAAGACAAGCTGCAGATCGTGACGTTCCGCGATAGGAACCGTCTCGAATAGTGCGGGAACGGAATAATGGTTGGGCAAATGTACCCATTGGGAACAGTTCGGCGTCGCGTCATCCGGCGTCGCGCGCGAACAGGACCCGTGCTTTTGGCGACGCTAATGTTGCTGGCTGCGGGGGCGGCGATTGGCACAGGCATCAAAATTTTAACGGGCGACACATGCTACCGCGTGATGCATGAGACCAAAGAAAATGGTCAGTCGGTCGGCCGACGCTCGATGTCGGTGCCCTGTCTTTAAGCCGTCGCGGACAACCCAAGCAGCAAGGCACCCTTCTTCACACTGTCGCCGTTCTGAAAATGAACGGCGTCCACCGTGCCGTCATGGGGCGCTTTGATCACGGTTTCCATTTTCATCGCTTCAAGCGTCATCAGCGTATCGCCGGCCGTCACCACGTCTCCAGTCGCGACCAACACACCTGTCACCGTGGCAGGCATGGGCGATGAGAGGGCCTGCTCAGCCGCATCCCCCTGCCCAGCCGCCTCAAACGGGTTAAACAGCTGGACACGGACACTTGCCTCTGGCGTCTGAAGGATGACAGCCCCGCCGCCAGGCTCGACCCAGCCATTCTCAAGGACCAACGACACCTCCCCGATGGTCATGATGAGACCATCATCACCGCCATCGGAAAGATCTAGCGCATGCGTCTCACCATCAATCTGGGTACGCCATTCATGGCCGTCAAAGGTGACGCGCGCTGTCCGACGCTCGCCTTGATCGACCAAAAAGGCTTGGGCGACATCGGCCGCGTTAAGACGAAACCCTAGGCGCTCACCATCAATGATTCCGGCCAGAACCATCACCGCTGCTGCGGCATGGAGTGGCCTCAAAGCGCCGCGCTGATCCTCAAGCCCAGTTTCTTTGAGAAACGTCGTTGCGGGTGAAGCGCCGGTGAACGCATCGTGCCGTAAGATGTCGATCAGGAAGTCTCGGTTGGTCACCAAGCCGCCGATCTGGCCCTCAGCGAGGCTGTCACTGAGGGTCGCAATCGCATCAGCCCGCGTCTCTGAAAAAGCGATGACCTTCGCAATCATGGGGTCGTAAAAGGGTGTGATCGCGTCACCAGCCTCGACACCTGTATCAACACGGACAATGCCCTGACCAAAATCGCGTGCTGGTTCTCCCACCTCAAAACTGGTGAGGCGCCCAACCTGCGGAAGGTAATTCTCCATCGGATCCTCTGCGTAAAGACGGACTTCGACGGCATGTCCGTTGGCAACGATGTCCTCTTGCGCGAGGGGGATCGGCTCTCCAGCAGCGACACGCAATTGCCATTCCACGAGGTCCAGGCCAGTGATTTCCTCGGTCACGGGATGTTCGACCTGGAGCCGCGTGTTCATCTCCATGAAATAGACGCCGTCCTCACCGTCGTACAAAAACTCGACCGTTCCAGCGCCCACATAATCGACCTTACGCGCCGCATCGACGGCCGCCTGATGCAGGCTCGCGCGCACATCATCGGGCAAGTTGGGAGCAGGCGCTTCCTCCACCACCTTTTGATAGCGGCGCTGGACGGAGCAATCCCGTTCAAAAAGGTGGACAACGTTGCCGTGGGTGTCGCCAAAGACCTGGACCTCCACATGCCGGGGGGCACCGAGGAATTTCTCCACGATGAATCGATCATCACCAAAGGCCGACATCGCCTCGCGTTTAGCGCTTTCAAGCTCCCCTTCGAGATCGTCAGCGTGCTCGACAATCCGCATACCCTTGCCCCCGCCGCCTGCAGCGGCTTTGAGGAGGACAGGATAGCCAATCCGGCCAGCTTCGTCTTTGAACGTCGCGAGGGATTGATCCTGACCCTGATAGCCTAGCAGCATCGGCACACCCGCCTCGCTCATCAGCTGTTTGGCCCGCGCCTTCGAACCCATGGCCTCAATGGTCGGCGGCTTGGGACCAACAAACGCAATGCCAGCATCCGCGCAGGCCTGGCTGAAACCCGCGTTTTCAGAGAGAAAGCCGTAGCCAGGATGGATGGCTTCCGCCCCGCATGAGCGCGCAATATCAATGATCTTATCACTGAGGAGGTAACTCTCAGACGCTGCTGGCGGCCCTAGCCTATAGGCCTCGTCCGCTAGACGAACATGCATCGCGTGCGCATCGGCGTCGGAATAGACAGCCACGGTTTTGATGCCCATCGCCCGGGCTGTGCGCATCACACGAACCGCAATCTCGCCGCGGTTCGCAATCAGTAACTTTGAAAACATCGGCCTACATCCTAAAAATGCCAAAGCGCGTTTCTTGCGCTGGGGCGTTGAGGCTGGCGGAGAGCGCAAGCGAGATCACGCGGCGGGTATCGGCGGGGTCGATGATACCGTCATCCCAAAGCCGCGCCGTGGAGTAATAGGGCGAACCTTGCTCTTCAAATTGATCTTCGATCGGCTTTTTAAAGGCGGCCCGCTCTTCGTCCGTCCACGACTGCCCCTTGGCTGAGAGCGCATCCTCGCGGACGGTGGCGAGAACATTCGCTGCCGCTGAGCCGCCCATGACGGAGATCCGCGCATTCGGCCACATGAACAAGAACCGCGGGCTGTAGGCCCGGCCGCACATGCCGTAATTGCCCGCGCCGTAAGAGCCGCCGACAATCACCGTGATTTTGGGGACATTCGCGCATGAAACAGCCGTCACCATTTTGGCGCCGTGTTTGGCGATCCCTCCGTGCTCCGCATCCTTGCCGACCATAAATCCGGTGATGTTCTGCAAGAATAGAAGCGGAATGTTCCGTGCACAACAAATCTCAACAAAATGTGCGCCCTTTTGAGCGCTTTCAGAAAAGAGAACCCCGTTGTTACCAAGAATGCCAACCCGGCGCCCCTCAACCTCTGCAAAACCGCAGACGAGCGTCTCCCCATAGCGCGCCTTGAACTCTTGAAAGCGCGATCCGTCGACAATCCGGGCAATGATCTCGCGCACATCGAAGGGCTTACGGAGATCCGTCTCCGCACAGCCGCGCAGCTCATGCGCCGGGTAAAGCGGCTCATCAAACTCGTCCGCAAACGTCGGCTCTTGCTCCGGCAGGGTCGCGACCACCTCCCGCGCCAAGGCGAGCGCGTGGGTGTCGTTATCGGCGAGGTGATCCGACACACCAGAGATGCGGGTGTGCGCATCTCCGCCGCCCAATTCCTCCGCTGACACGACTTCACCGGTCGCAGCTTTGACCAGCGGCGGGCCAGCGAGAAAGATCGTCCCCTGCTCCTTCACGATGATCGTCTCATCAGACATCGCCGGGACATAGGCCCCGCCCGCGGTGGATGAGCCGTGCACGACGGAAATCTGCGGAATGCCCTTGGCACTCATCCGGGCCTGGTTGTAAAAGATCCGCCCAAAATCATCTTTATCAGGAAAAACCTCATCCTGCATCGGCAGAAACGCCCCGCCCGATTCCACAAGGTAAAGGCATGGCAGGTGGTTCTCCTCCGCGATCTCTTGCGCGCGGAGGTGTTTTTTCACCGTCATGGGATGATAGCTGCCGCCCTTCACCGTGGGGTCGTTGGCGGCGATCAGGCATTGCCGGCCCATCACCGTGCCAATGCCGGAGACGATGCCCGCGCAGTGGATATCGCCCGTGTACATACCGAAGGCGGCGAGCTGCCCGACCTCTAAAAAATCCCCGCCCGGATCAAGAAGCGCGTTGATCCGTTCCCGCGCCAGCATCTTGCCCCGCGCCCTGTGGCGTGCGTTCTTCTCATCCCCGCCGCCCAGGCGCGCGGTGGCAACGCGCTCGCGCAGCTCCACCAACAGCGGCTCCATCTCAGCCATGCGGCGGCGAAAATCGTCGTTCGCCGCATCCAGCGCAGTCTCAAGTATCGGCACTGGCGCTCCTTTGAATTTGTGCTCTTTTTTCAGCAAGGAACTAGAGCAATCGCCCGAGATTGCTAGGCCAGCGCGGGGGCAAAAGCTGTCGGGGCGCCGATGGAACGAACCGGCGAAAGGCGTCGGGGGAGGATGCGCGATCATGCCAGCGGCGCGGTCCAAGACGCGCGATTGTGCCATGGCTTGTCGTGCCGCCTCTGCCCAGGGGGCAGGCGTGGATCCCCGTCGTCTTTTGAATCCGATCGGCGGCATCGATCCGCTGATCGACGACGTTACCGGCGCAACCGCATCCATGGCCGCGGGCCCCCGAAGACGCCCATCAAAATGGTCAGACGCCGCCTGAGAATGACGCAGCAAGAACAGCTGCACAGGGCCAAAACACCCGCTAAGGTGGCACAAGCCGGAGGCGCGCGTGGCGAACGAAGAGCATTTGGGAATCCTGCGACAGGGCGTGGAGGCCTGGAATGCCTGGCGACGCGAGAACACGGGCATCCGACCTGATCTGCAAGGCGCCGACCTGCGACGCGCCAAACTGGACGACGCTGACCTGCGAGGCGCCGACCTGCTAGACGCCAACCTGCGAGACGCCAACCTGCAAGGCGCCAACCTGCTAGGCGCCAACCTGCTAGGCGCCAACCTGCAAGGCGCCGACCTGCAAGACGCCGACCTGCAAGACGCCGACCTGCAAGACGCCGACCTGCAAGACGCCAACCTGGAAGGCGCCAACCTGCGACGCGCCGACCTGCAAGGCGCCAACCTGCTAGGCGCCGAACTGCGACGCGCCAACCTGCTAGGCGCCAAGCTGCAAGGCGCCGACCTGCAAGACGCCAACCTGCAAGGCGCCGACCTGCAAGACGCCAACCTGCAAGGCGCCGACCTGCAAGACGCCAACCTGGAAGGCGCCAACCTGCGACGCGCCGAACTGCGAGGCGCTGACCTGCGACGCGCCGACCTGCGAGGCGCTCGCCTGGTGCCATCCCTTCCGCTCAGATACGTCAAGTTGTCCTGGCAAGAACTGCTGCGTGACACCATCGGTAACGCCGCAACTGAGTTGCCCAAAGGCATTCAACGCCCCGATTGGTGGGACACGGAGGAAGAGGAAGATCCAAACCCACGACCAGAACCAAGGGACTTGACCCAAGCAGAACAGATGAGCGGGCTCCCTCGCGCGTCGACCGGGCCCGATGACCGCCTCCAGCTCAGCGGACCGGAAAAGCGTGAGGACGTTCCCGAAAGTGAGCGTACCTCGCTCTTCAAGGTCGTCCGTACACAAGCGGAAAAACTCGGCAAGCGTTGGGTCAAATCCAACGCCGTGAGTCATGACGATGAAGGTGATGCGGATGACTTGCTGAACGCAATCGGCGAGGATCCAGCGAATTTCGACGCGATCTACGTGAATGGTCTTCTCGAGACCATGGCCGCCATCCTTCCCCCAGATCTTGAAGACGCGGACCATCGGCTGGGTGCACTCCTGACGGCCCTTCGCGCATCGCTTCTTCGGTTAAGCCAGACCTATGCGGACTATCGCGCCTATGAACAGCGCGTCACGGATGAGGCAGCGGCCCCCCCATTGGCAGACGACGATGCAAACGAGTTCGCAGGGGTGGCCGATGACGAAAGCATGGAAGAAGCGTTGGAGCCTGCCTCCCTTGCGCGGCTCCAACGTTTCCGTGACTTATTTGTGCGAACACGGAGACTTTCTTCTGAGGTCTATGCGCGCGCCAAGCTTCTCTACCTTGGGGCGATACGCAATCTTTGGGCAGCGGCAACCACCCGACTTTGGCAAGTGCAAGATGAATTGGGTGAAGCCGCTGAGCCGATCTGGGAATGGATCGATCAAGAAACGGGCGAAATCATCGCCAATGCGAGCCAAGAAGTGAAAGACGCCTACAAACGGTTTAAATCTAGCCCGCTCAGCAAACTCTGGAACCTCACGAAAAAGCTCAAGCCGCTTTTGGCCCCGATCGCGATCTTTTTGGGCCTCTCATCAGGATAGCCTTAATCACGGCGCCACATTGCCAAGCGTTGGAAGAACGCCCACAACCATCTCCAAAAACCCCTGCCCGGGAGGAGGAGCAACGCCATGATCCAGAACAGTTTTCAGGGCCTGAAATTTGGGCTGCCGGAGGAGATTGAGGATATCCGGTCCTCGGTCCAGCGCTTCGTGGATGACCGTATCGGGCCGATCGCCGGTGAGATTGATGAGAGCAATGACTTCCCCGCCCATCTTTGGGGGGAGATGGGGGAGCTGGGCGTGCTGGGTATCACCGTGCCGGAGGAATTTGGCGGTGCGGGGCTCGGTTACCTCGCCCATGCGGTGGTGATGGAAGAGATTAGCCGCGGCTCGGCCTCGGTCGGGCTCTCCTATGGTGCGCACTCGAACCTTTGCGTGAACCAGATCGCGCTCAACGGCAGTGACGAGCAGCGTGCGCGGTACCTGCCCAAACTCATCTCCGGTGAGCATGTGGGCGCGCTCGCCATGTCCGAGCCCGGCGCTGGATCCGATGTGGTGTCCATGTCCCTTCGCGCAGAGAAAAAGGGTGATCAGTACATCCTCAACGGCAACAAAATGTGGATCACCAATGGTCCGAACGCGGACACGCTGGTCGTCTATGCCAAAACCGACCCCAGCGCTGGTCCGCGCGGCATCACGGCTTTCCTGATCGAGAAAGGCTTTAAGGGCTTCTCCACTGCGCAAAAGCTCGACAAGCTGGGCATGCGCGGCTCGAACACCTGTGAGCTGGTGTTTGAGGATTGTGAAGTCCCCGAAGAGAACGTGATGGGCGGCGTCGGTGAAGGCGTCCGGGTGCTGATGAGTGGCCTCGACTATGAGCGCGCCGTGCTGGCCGCCGGGCCGATCGGGATCATGCAGGCCGCGATCGATGTGGTCATGCCCTACGTCCACGAACGCAAACAATTCGGTCAGCCGATCGGTGAATTCCAGCTGATCCAAGGCAAGATCGCGGATATGTACTCGACGATGAACGCCTGCCGCGCCTATGTTTACGCGGTGAACGCCGCCTGCGATCGCGGTGAGACCACGCGCCAAGACGCAGCCGGCGTTATTCTCTATGCGGGCGAAAAGGCAACGCAAGTGGCGCTGGACGCCATCCAGATCCTCGGCGGCAACGGCTATATCAACGAATACCCGACGGGCCGCCTCCTGCGCGATGCCAAGCTCTATGAGATCGGCGCAGGAACATCAGAGGTCCGCCGTATGCTGATTGGCCGAGAGCTCTTTAAGCTGACAGCTTAAAAAAGGGTCGGCCTGCCACGCTCGATCAGTTGCCGGTAGGCCTGATCGCGTGCAGCGGACGCACCGCCTCCGCCTCAATGATCCGGTAGTCGAAGGGGCGCGTGCAGGCCGCGTTCTGGCGGTCTGACCCCGCGATCCGGATAACCTCGTCGAAGGCCTCTTCGCACCGACCGTAGCGCGTTGGGTCTTGTTCAACACTCGTCCACCGAACCGCGAAAGCACGCACATCGCGCAAGCTCCACTCCTCTGGCACGCCCAACTGGACCGCAACGCGCTCTGATGTGATGGTCGCGTCGCCAAAGAAACGCTGCTCAAGCTCGTCCCAGCCGACGCCTCTCGTCGGGCACGACGCAAGAAGAAGCGACGCCTGCTGAGCACTGATGCTCTTCGACAAGCGGCCATCCCCACAACGGGCCTCGACCGTGTAGATGGTCCGTGTCACCGCGGGTTCTTGGTCATCGCAGGCGTAACAAGACACAGCCGCGGGCTCTGCGGGGCTCGTGGCGCGCTCAACCGCTGGTTTGATGAACGCCTCTTGGTAGACGACGATAGAGGTGACTTCGGTCGCGCCCGCGGCCCCAAACAACGCCAAGAGTATCCGATACGCCCACGTCGCAAAGTCGCGGAGATAGGCGAAATACCAAGGCGCCGGTTCAATAGGCTCGCTGGTGGCATCCTGGTGCCGGACCACAATGTCGATTTCAGCGGTGCCCGATCCTTTGCCGCCACCAATCACAATACCAGAATTACTATCGCCGTGGACTGACGAATCTGCTGTTAACATGCCCCAACCCCACCCATGTGTGCGCCAGCATTACCACAACCATTGGGCGATCAACAAGACATCAGATGAAGAGTGTCGCCGGGAATTCGAGATAACCTTTGATGACCTGGATGAATTCAGCCGCATCATAACCGTCGACCACCCGGTGATCGAAGCTTGAGGAGAGGTTCATCACCTTCCTTGCCTCGACCTGCCCCATGGCATTGAAGCGCGGTACGGTCTGGATCTTGTTGGGGCCGATGATGCCGACCTCCGGATGATTGATCACCGGTGTCGTGGTGACACCGCCCAGCGGGCCGAGGGACGTGATCGTGATCGACGATCCCGACAGCTCTTCCCGCTTTGCGGTTCCGTTGCGCGCCGCGGCGGAGACACGTTTGATCTCGTCGGCCATTTGCCACAGATCCATCGTCTCGGCGTGGCGCAAGACAGGAACAATCAGGCCATTGTCCGTCTGCGTGGCAATCCCAAGATGCGCAGCCCCATAACGGCGGACGATGCCTTCATCATCGTCAAAGCGCGCATTCATCTGCGGGAAGTCCCGGATCGCGAGGATCACTGCGCGACAAATATAGGGAAGAACCGTGAGCTTTGGCTGCTCGTCCCCTTTGGTCTTGTTCATATGCTGACGAAGCTCTTCGAGCGACGTCATATCGACCTCATCCACATAGGTGAAATGCGGAATGCGGCGCATCGACTCTTGCATCTTTTCAGCAATTTTGCGCCGTAGGCCAATGACCTTGATCTCTTCGACCTGGTCATTGGGCATGGTGATGGGTGCCGATGGTGCTTTCGCCGTCACGCCGCCTGTAAAGTCATCGAGATCCTGGTGGGTGATCCGGCCCTCCGGGCCCGAGCCCGCGACCGTTGAAAGATCGATGCCGCGCGCCATGGCCCGTGCGCGGACGGCCGGTGCCGCGAGCACTTTATCGCCGCTCGGCTGATGGGTCGGGGTCGGTGCAGTCGTCTCAGGACGCGGCGCTTGTTCCGCTGTGATCGCGGGCTCAGCGCCCTCCACCTCTAGCTTGATGATCTCCGAGCCGACAGCCACGGTCTCGCCCACCTCGGCGCCGATCCATGCGACGACGCCGTCCCGCGGACTGGGGATCTCCACGGTGGCCTTGTCCGTCATCACATCGGCGAGGTTTTGGTCTGCAGTGACCCGGTCACCAACCTTGACGTGGATCTCAACAAACTCCGCCTCGGTGACACCCTCGCCCACGTCCGGCAATTTGATCGTGTACGATGAGCTGGCTCCAATCGACTCGGCCCGCGCGAGGTCCGGCGCTGGCGCGGGTGCTTTCTCGGCACGTTCGGCCGCGATCATCGCCTCCATCGGGTTGAGGAAGTCTTCTTCCTCATCGCTATCATCAGTAGGCGCCTCACCCTCAAGCTCAAGCTTGATGATCTCCGATCCAACAGCGATCACTTCACCCGGCTCAGGGCCGATCCAAATCACCTTACCTTGGCGCGGACTGGGAACTTCGACGGTGGCTTTGTCGGTCATCACATCAGCGAGATTTTGATCAGCCTCCACCATATCACCAACGGCAACGTGGAGCTCAACGAATTCCGCCTCGGTCACGCCTTCGCCGACATCGGGCAGTTTGATGGTATGGACGGTCATGCTGCTGCGATCACTTTCTTCAAGGCATCACCAACGCGCTTTGGCCCGGGCAAATAGGCCCATTCCTGCGCATGCGGATAAGGAGTGTCCCAGCCGGTCACGCGCAACACTGGCGCTTCCAAACTGTAAAAACACCGCTCTTGAACCAGTGCTGCGAGTTCAGCGCCAAAGCCGCAGGTCTTTGTCGCTTCGTGAACGATGACACAGCGGCCCGTTTTTTTCACCGACGCAACAATCGTCTCAAGATCAAGCGGCACAAGAGAACGAAGATCAATCACCTCGGCATCGATCCCCAGCTCCTCCGCCGCGGCAAGACAGACGTGGATCATCGTGCCATAGGCAAGAACCGTCACCGCGTCACCAGCGCGGCAGATTTCTGCTTTACCCAGAGGAACAGTATAATGCCCTTCAGGCACGTTTCCGCCTTCGTGTTTAGCCCAAGCCTGAAGCGGACGGTCATGATGTCCGTCAAAGGGGCCATTATAAAGGCGCTTAGGTTCAAAGAAAATGACCGGGTCCGGATCATCAATCGCTGCCAATAGCATCCCCTTGGCATCATAGGGATTGGACGGCATGACCACTTTGAGGCCCGAGACATGGGTGAAGATCGCTTCGGGTGATTGGCTGTGCGTTTGGCCGCCAAAAATACCGCCCCCTGTGGGGCTGCGGATTACCATCGGGCAGGTGAACTCACCATTGGAACGATAGCGGATACGCGCCGCCTCTTGGCTGATTTGATCAAAAGCAGGGAAAATATAATCAGCAAACTGAATTTCAATAATCGGCTTTAGTCCGTAAGCCGCCATGCCAATGCCAGTCCCAACAATTCCGCCCTCAGATATCGGCGAGTCAAAGACGCGGGACGTGCCATACTTCTCCTGAAGACCGTCGGTGCAACGAAAGACACCGCCGAAATAACCGGAATCCTCACCAAAGGCGACGACGGTATCGTCTCGCTCCATCGCCACATCATGGGCATCACGGATCGCCTGGATCATGTTCATCTGGCGTGTGTTGGAAAGGGTCTCTGACATCGTCTTAGTGCCCCGCTTCGTCTTGCTGCTCAACCAATCGGCCCGGAAGCTCTTCATAGACTTGATCAAACATCGTCGAGGGCGATGCGCCGCGGCCATCATGCACCAAGCCGTGCTCCTCAGCGCGACGTTCCGCGTCACGCATTTCAATTTCCGCCGCCTGTTCTTGGGCGGCGATGTCGTCCGCAGTCATCACACCATTGATCAAAAGATGCTGTTTCAACCGCTCGATAGGATCGCCAAGGGGCCAAGCCGACAGCTCATCCTTAGGCCGATATTTTGTCGGGTCGTCAGAGGTAGAATGGGCACCGCCGCGATAGGTCACAAATTCGATCCCCACAGCACCAAGCCCCATCCGTGCACGCTGCACCGCAAAGCGGCATGCAGCGACCACCGCCAGCAGATCATTTCCATCCACCCGCAATGCAGGAAGACCATAGGACGCAAGACGCGCAGCAAAGGTGTTGAGATCACCACCAGCGAATGCATTGGTCGAGGAGATCGCCCATTGATTGTTCACGACACAGAGGAGGCAAGGTGCGCGATAAACAGCTGCAAACAGATTGCCCCAATGCCAGTCACCTTCAGCGGTCGCACCATCGCCAATCCACGCGATCGCTACTTTATCATCTTGACGCATTGCCGACGCCATGGCCCAGCCAACGCCTTGTGCCCATTGCGTCGCGAGGTTGCCGGATATGGTGAAAAAGCCGACCTCACGGAAGGAGTAAAGAACAGGAAGCTGCTTACCCTTCAGAGAGTCTTTCTCGTTTGAGTAGATTTGGTTCATCATCCGCTCAGGATCAATGTTCCTTGTCAGGAGGATACTCTGTTGCCGATAAGTCGGAAAATGCATGTCGCTGGTGTTGGTCGACAACGCAGCACCCGCACCAATGGCTTCTTCGCCGAGGCATTGGATGTAGAAACTGGTTTTTCCCTGGCGCTGGGCACGCATCATGCGCTGGTCGAAAGCGCGCGTACGCATCATTGCCAGGAGCGCTGTTTTTTTCTCCGTGTCATTAACGACGTCAGCCCACGGACCCTCTGCCCGCCCCTCGTCATTTAAAACGCGAAGGAGCTTGTGGTGGTAAGGAGCAAAAGCATCGACAGGCGCATCGACCGCTAGGCGCGGTACGTCGCCGGGAGCGCCTTTATCAAGACTGGCAAAATTGGGTGTCTCGCCCGGCCTGGCGGGGGGTGCTGGAACCCGGAACCCAAATTCGGTTTCGCTATCACTTGGCGGCGTCGGCGCATCCATAAAACCGTCCATGACAATCGCGTCCTCTCGGCTTTCGCAGCCGAGACTGTCGCAGAATTTCACAGAATCGTCAGTGGCGGGACACTGTGAAATGTCGCGACCTGGCGCAACTTTAGGTCGCGAAGAATGCGTTCTTGAGACGATTAGCGCGCGGGCGGGCAAAATGTGCCAACGGCGCGGCAACTGACAAGACGAGATGGACAACGCCCGGATTGAACTTAGCGTGCAAGCAAACCACATCTCTGAGGCTAACCACGCGGGGGCCCGTGATCCGTTTCATCCTTAAAACGCTCATTGTGATCAGCGCTTGGTTGCCGCCCGCAGCCTTATCGGAACCCTTTGACGTCGCGCCATTCTCGACCATCCGGGCCGTTGATGGTGTTGATGTCGTGGTGCGTCAAGGAGGAGAGCAAAGCGTTGTTCTTGCGCAAGGAAATGCTCCCTCAGATGCTAAGGTAACGGTCTCAAATGGCGTTTTAACGCTCGGGCGGGCGCGCAATGGCGGGATCAGTACGCGTCTTGGTCATCAAGCGAGCTTACGCTTTGACGTGATGGCGCCGTCGCTCGAGGGATTAGATAGCCGCGCTGGCGCTGACGTCACCATCATAGGGGTCGACGCGACGTCATTGACCCTCGAAGCGCGCAGCGGTGCTGACATTAAGGTCAGCGGGACATGCGACACGCTGATTGTGACCGCGACTGCTGGCGGGGATATCGACGCTCAGGATCTCAGCTGCCGCGAGGTGACTGCTCGATCATCAGGCGGCGGTGAGGTCTCCCTTGTCGCCACGTCTTCAGTTGACGCTGTCGCTTCATCAGGGAGCGATATTGTCGTCTATGGTGACCCGGCGACCCGAAAAACCCGCGACCGGACAGGCGGACGGGTTGTGATCCGAGACTAAATTCGGCTCCTAAGATGGGCTTTGCCGTATTTTAACGATCAGCACTGTTTCTACAGGGCAACATACGGTTTGCGCCGAGACGGTCATCGTCTGTCAAAGGAAGTCCGCTAGGCGCTAATCGGAAGGGCGCTTTGTAACGCGCGGGGCCGGCACATGTTGCCGCCGGCAATGGTGATCGATGGAACGCTACAGCATTACCGACCTTATCACGCTGGCGCTACGCCGTGTGTTTTGGGTGTTCATCCCTTTTGCGACCTTAATGATCATCGGGCTTCTCGTGCTCGATACGATACCGGCACGCTTTCACTCCAAGGCGGTTTTGATCTTGGAAGACCAGCAGATTTCGCCGGATCTGGTTCCATCGGCGATCAGGGCTTTGGCCGAGGACAGGCTTGCCACCATTCAAGCCCAGCTGCGGGCCCGCGAGGCGGTGGTGGAGCTGTCGGAGAAGTTCAACCTTATCGACCGCAACAGCGATGAGCCCTTCTCGAAGAAAGTTAGCGCCGTTCGCGACGACATCACCATCTCCATCCGGCGAGTCGATGGTGGCGCTGGCGGTCGACGGAACGCTGGCGCGATCGCCTTTGAGATCGGCTTTGTCCATGAAAGCCCCGATGTCGCCTATCGAGTGGCCAACAATCTGGTGACCGAGTTTATCGATGCAAACGTCTCCTCACGGCTTGAAGCGGCTGAGGGAACGGCGGCCTTTTTGCGCTCCGAGGAACAAGACCTTCGGCGCCAAATTGCAACCGTGCAAAACCAAATTGCCGACGTTCGGAACAGCAATCCGGGTGTGAGCCCTGATGATCTGTCGCTTAACCGCGATATTGTTGATCGTTTATCCGCCGATATCACGCGCGCCGAGGAGCGCCTGCAAGCGACCGAGCAAGAGCTTAGTCTGTTGCGCCTCCAGAAGCCTCTCCTGATCGAAGGCTCAGGCACGGAAGATCTCGAACTGCAAGAGCTTCGGGTGAAACGAAGCGAATTGGCGGCACTGAAACGGCAATACACAGACACGTATCCCGATGTTGTTGCGCTCACCGATGAGGTCCTCGAGCTGGAGGCACGGCTTGATCCAGAGAGTTTCTTGCGCCGTGCTGGCCCAGTAACCGCTGCGACCCAAACGGAACTTGCTGACCCTGAAAACGGCCTCAACGCCCGCGAAATCGGCGCGTTGGAGCAACGACTGGCGATGATCGCCGATCTCACGGCCACCGCCAACAACCCAACAAGCGGCAAAAGCCTGGCCAGGGTGTCCTATGAGGCCAACGAGCAAGTGTTGCTCCAGCGAAGCGCCGCCATCGAAGGTCGCCTTGATATATTACGAGAACAGCTCACTGGCGCGGAGGAGCGCCTAGAGCGCACACCAGCGATCGCCGCCGAGGTGCAGAGCCTCGACGCAGAAGAAGAGCGTTTGCAACTCTTGCTGAGTCGCACCCAAGAAAAGCGCGCCATTGCCGAGCGCTCAGAAAGCCTTGAGTCCCAACAAAAAGCGGAACGTGTCGTGGTGCTCGAAGCACCCATTCGGCCGGACGTCCCCACCAGCCCCGATAAGCCCAAATTGATGATGGCTTTGGTTGGTTTTGCAGGAGGTTTGGCGGCAGTCCTCGGGCTTGGCCCGATCTTCCTCTTCCCGAAGGTCGAGACAGAGCGGCAGCTCTCCCACGCCATTCCCCACGCCCCAACGATCGATATCCCAGAAGTCGCGGACGACGACACATTGGCTTTCCGTCGGAATATATTCATTATTCTGGCAGGGATTTCAGCGATACTCGGCGCTGTGGCACTCCTCGTCGCGGTCAAAGTTATACTATGACAGGCCTTGGTGTTAGGATGTTACTGTTATCGACCACAGGGGAAGCAAAGGCCCCAAGGACATGAACCAGGACGACGTATTCACCAATCCGCTTGAGCGGGCCTTGAGAAAGGCACGCCAGCCTGAGGTGGTCGAGCCGATCAATGCGCCTCCGCCACGCTTTGAGATCAGCCAAGAAGGGCTTGAGAGCCGTCGCCCCTTGGATATTGCCGCCCTACCGAGCAGCGACGCTGATTTTGATCGTTTTGAAGCGCGCTTTGGCATCACCCCTGGGACGCCGAGCCCTTTTAACAGCGCGATCCGTATTGTTCGGACACGGCTTTTGCAATCCCTCAAAGAGGTGAGCGGCCAAGTGGTTGGCATCACCTCGCCGCGATCCCGGAGCGGAAAAACGGTGGCGTCGATCCACATCGCCCGCGCTTGTGCGAGGCGCCCTGAGCAAACCGTCGTGCTCGCTGACTTCAACCTGCAACGTCCCCTGTTGTCAGGTTACCTTGGCGCCCACGAATTCCGCTCCGGCATGGGATACTTCCGCGGCGAAGGACCCGTGGATCGCTATCTGACCAAGGCCAATCACGGCAATCTTCTTCTTTTTCTTGTCGACAGGTCGACCGGTCAGAGTGCTGAGCTTCTATCCTCGGCACGCGTTGGCGATGCACTCAACACCTTCCGCAGCATTGCGAAAGACACGGTCATCATCCTCAATCTTCCCTCTATTCTGGGGTCGGATGATGTGATGACGATCCTGCCTCTTCTCGATGGCGTGGTGTTGATCACCGCGGCGGGCGCGGCGACCTTCTCTGAGGTTGAAGAAGCATCGAGCCTTATTCCGAAGGAGAAACTGATGTTCTCCATCCTCAACAAATCGAGGGGATCATTGATCCCTGGCCTCGGCTCTTAAAATTAGCCTTACGCTTGACCCATTGGCTGCTGCGCCGCTGCGCCGCGCTGTTGCTGGTACATGCCAACAAAGTCGAGCGGCTCAAGCATCAGGGCCGTGAAGCCACCGTCGCGAGTCGCCGTTGCGATGATCTGCCGAATAAATGGAAAGAGCGTATGCGGTGCTTCGATCAGAAGCGCAGGCTCTAGTTGCTCCTGCGGTACGTTCTGGATAATGAACAGGCCTGCGTAATTGGCTTCAACCACATAGATGGTTTGATCGTCCCGCCTGGCCGTTGCGTTGCAGCTGAGCTCGACTTCAAAACGGTCCTGACCAAGGCTGCGGGCATTGATATCGACGCCCACTTCCATTTTGGGCTGCTCTTGGTTCGTGCCCAGGGACATGGGTGCGGCCGGGCTCTCAAAGGACAGATCCTTGAGATACTGATGAACCAACCTCATCGAGGGGACAGGTTGCTGGTTCGCCTGGTCGGTTGGGGTTTCTGACATCGGAAGCTCCGGCGCGTGTGATTGGAAGCGGCGCAGCTAACAGCAGGGCCGATGCCCCGCAACCCGCGCATTGGCTCAGCGTTTGATGATGACGATATTGCCGCGCTGATGCGCCTCCTGCAGGCGACGCAACACCGCACGGGCCAGGGCATAACGAATCGGCGGCACGAGCAGCGCAAAGCCAACCGCATCGGTGATGAACCCTGGCGTCATCAACAAGGGTGCCGCGACGAGCAAGCTTGCTCCATCAATGACAGCAGCAACGGGAGGACGGTTTTCTGAGAGATCTCCGCGCAACTCCTGCATCGCCGTTAAACCCTGCCGTTTGATGAGATAGCCGCCAAGCAGCGCGGTCGAGACCGTTAAAAGAATAACCGGGATCACCCCGATGATGACGGCGCCTTGAAGAAGAAGAGCAATCTCAACGATCGGCATGGCCAGAAGGAGAAGCAGCAGGAAGGCAATCATAAAAGGTTCCAAGGATGAAGGTGGCGAAGCCAGAAATAGGTTATATGTGTCTTTCATGGCTTCAGGTAAGAAGCCGCTTGCCCGTTGTTACGCCACGTTTGGACTCCATGGACCTGACGATCCTGATATTCGCCGCGCTTGCGCTGTTTTTAAGCTACCGCCTCTTCTCCGTTCTCGGCACCAAAGGGGGGCATGAGCCTGAAGAGCATGAGCGCCCCGTGCTGCGCCCGGTGGGCAACAATGCAAACGAGGCTGATGCGGCCCCCGCCCAGCAAGAACAAGAGGCAGCGCGACCCACGCTTCCTGAATGGGCGCAAACCATTGCTGACAGCTATCCAGCCTTTGAGCCCAAGAGCTTTCTTGAGGGCGCTGGACAGGCCTATGAGATGATTGTCGAGGCCTATCAGGCAGGTGACCTGTCACCCGTGAAGGGCTTTGTCGCAGGCGACGTTCTTCAATCCTTCCAAGGCGCGATCGATGCGCGCGGCGCCGCTGGCCATGAAGTGATCTTCACCCTGGTCGGTATCGACAAACCCGAAGCGGTGACCAGCGAGCTGGTCGGTGATGATCTCCGCGTCGAGGTCAAATTCCGGGCGGAACAGGTCCGCTTTGTCAAAGACCGCGATGATCGTGTCGTCGAGGGATCGGAAGACACCGTGATGCAAGTGGTCGATTGCTGGGTGTTCTCCCGACCGATCAAATCTCGCGACCCCAATTGGACGTTGGTCGCAACACAAGGTTCTGGCGCCTAACCGAGTCTGCTAAGAGCGGCTCATGCGCCGCTTTTTTCCCCAGCTTCTAACTCTCGTGCTGTTGTTGTCATGCGCGGAACGATCGCTTGAGCCTCCTCCTCTTGCACCTGTGGCCTTTGAGGATGTTCCAGGCTTTGACACAGCACCCCTTCTTCCGGCGGTCAGGAGTTTTGAGGTCACGTGCCCCAACCTCCTCCGAAGGGGGACGAGTTCTCGGCTTCAAGGCCTTGATTGGACCATGGCGTGTGCCGATGCCCCGTCGGTGCAAACAGAGGCGGATGCCCGCGCCTTTTTCCGCCGGCATTTTGAGGCTGTCGCAATTGACGGCGGCGAAGGTCTTGTCACCGGTTACTACGAACCAGTCTTTGAGGGCTCTGCTCAGCCCACAGATGTTTTCTCCGCCCCTGTTCTGACCACGCCCACGGATCTTGTCGCGGTTGATCTTGGCGCCTTTAGGCCCGAGCTGCGCGGCAAGCGTATTGCTGGCCAAGTGAAGGATGGTCGCCTCGTT
Source organism: Pseudomonadota bacterium (assembly GCA_039818345.1). Classification (GTDB taxonomy): domain Bacteria; phylum Pseudomonadota; class Alphaproteobacteria; order Caulobacterales; family Parvularculaceae; genus Parvularcula. The sequence goes on from JBCBUC010000016.1 coordinate 31,141, forward strand.
CCTTATGCGGATCGAGAGGCGATCGAGGCTAATCCACCACCGACCGCCGATGTGCTCGGCTATATGCGCCCAGACGACCTCTTTTTCTTGCAGATTCAAGGATCAGGTGTCCTGCAACTGCCCGAAAAAGCACGGCGGATCGGTTATGCTTCCCAGAACGGCCACATTTATGTGGCGATCGGCAAGACGCTGATCGATGAGGGGGCTCTCTTGCGCGAAAACGTAACGATGCAGAGCATTCGGGCTTGGCTCGATGACGCCTCCCCTTCGGAGGCAGCGCGGGTTCGCGCGACCAATCCGTCCTATGTCTTTTTCCAAGACCGCGGTGATGCGGCGGGACCGGAAGGTCCGGTGGGCAGTGCCGGTGTGCCGCTTTCGGCGCGGGTGAGCGTTGCTGTTGACCGCACCATTGTCCCCTTGGGTGCGCCCGTTTGGGTGGCAGGCACGGATGATGCTTTCACCTTTGAAGGGATGACCATTGCCCAAGACACAGGAGGTGCGATCAAAGGAGCGGGCCGCGTCGACCTTTTTATTGGACGCGGTGATGCGGCCGGCGATGTCGCTGGGCGCCTTAAGCTTCCTGCACGGATTATCGTGATGGTACCGCGCGCGCACGACATGACGCTGGCGGAGGGGAGAGGATGAGCCGAGGGCGCAGGCAGCTGACAAGCAGTGAGCGGTCCTTGTGGAACACCGTTGCGCGAACAGTCACGCCGATTCAGAGCACCGTCGCGTCCAATTCGGCGCCAACAGGAACCGTTGTCCCAGAGGTCGTCGCGAAACGCGCCACCAAGGCCGCCAAAGATGCACCCCGGCCGAAAGGAGCAGGCTCTCCGATCAACAGCGGCGACCCCCGGCGCGCGCAGCTCGTCGGACGCGGCCGGTTGGCCATCGATGCCGTGATCGACCTTCACGGCATGCGCCAAGAAGAAGCCGACCGTGCGACATCCGCTTTTATCGCCAAAGGCGTGCGGCGCGGCCACCGCGTCCTCCTCGTTATCACCGGCAAGGGCTCCAAAGCGGGCGAGCATGGTGGACGCGGCGTGCTTCGCCAGCGGTTCTTGCAAAGAATAGAGCTTGGTGCCTACGGTCCCGGTGTCACCTCGGTGAGAGCAGCGCATCAACGGCATGGGGGTCGCGGCGCGTTTTACGTTTTTTTGAAAGCCCCAAAAAGTTCGGCGGCTCGTCGTGAGCATGTCACAAAAGATTTGCGCGGCGGCCCTATGGCGCGTCGAGACTAAGAAGGTTGTCACATGCTGGGCTTGGAAATCGCCGCGCTGATCGGCTTCACTTTTGCTGCCTACGCGGTGGTCGGTAACGACGCCCTTCAGACACTGGGTACGTTCATCAACTCCAACCGCCGCTTGCATTGGACCGTTCTGTTCGGATTTGCGGGCGCCGTTCTCGTGCTGACGTTCACCTATGGCTGGGTGATGAACGGAGGGGATCCGTCCTTTGGTCGCCTCGCTAACGAGGCGAAGTACCCGCCGATCACGATTGAGTGGTACCACACCCTGCCGCCGCTGGTGCTTCTTTTGATCACCCGTCTTGGTATTCCGGTGTCGACATCGTTCATGGTCCTGACGATTTTCGCGACGGCCAGTGGCCTAGGCTCGATGATCGAAAAGTCGCTGCTCGGCTATGGCGTGGCCTTTGCCGTTGGCCTTGGGCTGTACCTTTTGATCAGCCAGACGCTAGAAAAATATTTTGAAAAGCACGCGCTCGATTCGCTGATCCCGATTGGTCTTATCGGCACGGTCGGATCAGCCTTCTTCGCCGCTCAGTATTACGTGTTCGGCACCATTCAGACGATGAACGTCATGTCGATCGGCATTGGGATTTCCATCGCCGTGGAGATCATGGCGATTTTTCTGGCCTTCACCCGCAGCCGCGGGCTTTACTGGGTGACGACCCAGTGGGCGACCACTGGTTATCTCTGGTCGATCTGGCTGGTGCAGGATTTCGCCAACATCTTCGTCTTTCTGCCGCGCGAGCTCAGCGCCGTGCAGGGCTTTGTGGCGATGTTTATCATCCTAGCGTTTCTTGGCTTCACCTTTGCCAACGCTGGCGGTCCTGTGCAGCGGATCCTACGCACCAAGACGAATGTGATCGACATCCGCTCGGCGACGATCATCGACTTCACCTACGCCTCGCTCCTTTTCTTTTTCAAAGAGCTATCGGACATTCCGATGTCGACCACCTGGGTGTTCCTGGGCCTGATCGCTGGCCGGGAGTATGGCTTCGCCCTCACCCGGCAGGCCGTGCGCCTGGTCGCGGCGGTGATCGACACGGCCGAAGACGTGGCAAAGGCATTCATCGGGATTGTCATCTCGATCGACTTAGCCGTCGGCCTGCCCGTGCTCGCACGCCGGGTCGCGGGAGAGACGCTGACCCTTGCTGACGTCTTCCCATCAAACGGGTTCTTGATCTTCGTTGCCGCCGCGAACCTCGCGCTCTTACCGATCTTCGTCTTCGCCTTCTCCAAGCCCGAAGACGACACCGAGCACCGTCGCCGCAATTTCGCGATTGGCGTTGTCGTGCTGCTGATCACCCTTGTCGGCCTCAACTTCGCTTTCCCGGTGCTGCAATAGGCGAACAGCGGCCTGGCGGGTCATTGTCATAAGGCTGTCGGGGATATGTCGTGGCCCCTTCAAGGACGAATAGCTTTTCCTCTCACGGTTGATCGATCGTGAGAGGTGCCCGATGTCGGTAATCATGCAGGTGGATGACGCAAAACTGAAACGGTGGCGTGATGAACGCTGCTGGTCACAGGAGCACTTGGCGGAGACGGCAGGTGTCAGCCTCCGCACCGTTCAGCGGCTGGAGCGCGGAGAAAGCGTTTCCCGTGAGACGGTGATGGCTCTGGCAGCAGCCTTCGATGTCGGTGTCGAAGCCCTGATGATCGATCCTCTAGAAACGGCCCGCGAGGCTGACGAGAAGAGGAGACGATCAATGAAAGAACAGGCGCAGCTGGCGTTTTGGATCCACCTTGCGACCTATATCGGCGTCATCGGTCTGCTGCTGGCGATCGATCGCACTGATGCGCACGCGACCTTTTGGGTGACCTGGCCGGCCATCGGTTGGGGGGTTGGCGTGTTCGCTCATGGCGCGGCGGTGCTGATCTCAAGCTTTGCCGGCGGTGATCGTTAAGACACCATCCGCCAACGGATGGTGTCACCCGCATGGAACGGTACCGTCAGCGTATCGCCCTCGCCGATCGTATCCGGCACAGACGTGTCTTGCCGCTCAAGGGTGACCGTGCCGTCGTTCAGCGGCAGGCCGTAAAAGGCCGGGCCATGCAAGCTGGCAAAACCTTCGAAGTGCTCGATCGCGCCTTCTTCTTCAAAAACGGTGAGGTAGCTCTCAAGCGCGAAGGGAGCGTTGAAGATCCCCGCGCAGCCGCAGGCGCTTTCTTTGGCATGGCGCTCATGAGGGGCCGTGTCCGTGCCCAAGAAGAACTTGGCGCTGCCCGACGTCGCGGCCTGACGCAGGACGAGCCGGTGCTCTTCCCGCTTAGCAATCGGCAAACAATATTGGTGCGGATTGATCCCGCCCTTAAAGATATCATTTCTGTTGATGTGCAGATGTTGGGGCGTGATCGTGGCCGCGATCAGCGGTCCTGAGGCTTCCACAAAATGAACCGCGTTCATGGTGGTGATATGCTCAAAGACGACTTTTAATCCTGGGAAACGTTCAATCAGTCCCGAGAGGATCCGGTCGATGAACACCGCCTCACGATCAAAAATGTCGATCTCCGCGTCCGTGACTTCACCATGGATGAGGAGCGGCATGCCCGCTTTCTCCATGGCTTCGAGCACGGGATGAATGTTCTCAACCGCGGTCACACCGCTGTCGGAATTGGTGGTCGCGCCCGCGGGGTAGAGCTTTGCCGCGGTCAAGACGCCCGCCGCGTGCCCCGCCACGACATCGTCAGCATCAATCGTGTCGGTGAGATAGCACGTCATTAGCGGCTCAAAATCCGCGTTCTCTGGTGTGAGAGCTGCTTTGATCCGGTCGCGATAGGCCGCCGCCTGCGCGCTCGTGACAACCGGCGGCGCCAGGTTGGGCATCACAATCGCGCGTCCGAATTGCCGTGCTGTATAATTGATCACCGCCTCCAGCATCGCCCCGTCCCGCTGATGCGTATGCCAGTCATCGGGGCGGCGGATGGTGATCGTTGACGTCATGGGCTGTCCTTCGTCGCGGTGTTTGATGGGTTAAGCACCAAACACCGCCCGATGGCCAGCGTTGGCCTTTAGTGATCGTTGGCGTGGGCCACCAGGAGTTCACGACCGCAATTGTGCGCGGCATACTCCTCGAGCTCTTTCTCGACCGTCGGGTGCTCCGCTTTCAGAGCATCGATCAAATGATCAGGATCAGCCTTGTGATCATGGAGAATGGCGTATGCCGCCACTGCCTTTTGTGCACCGATCTCTTGATCAATATGCGTTGCGTGCGCGTCGCAATCATAACCGGCACCGGCAAATGCTGGTGTTGCGATGAGTGGTAGCGCTGCTGCCATGGCTTTCACGATATTTTGCATCAATCAGACCCCTTCGACTGTTGGCGATGTGATAGAATCACTGGTACAATTCTGGGTTTAATTTTTGATTGCCCGACAACTGATTGGGGTGATCGCTTCGGTACCTGGACTCTGTTCTGGTTTTCTGCTCAACGCCCTGTTCCCGCGCGCACCTGGCACGAAGGCATGGCCTCGGTGCGCCTGAAGTAGGAGATGAACATGCCCAAGATGAAGACCAAGTCTGGGACCAAGAAGCGATTCAAGGTCACCGGCACCGGCAAGGTCATGGCCCTTTCAACTGGCAAACGCCACGGCATGATCAAGCGGACCCCAAAGCAAATCCGCCAAAAGCGCGGCATGAAACCGATGGCGGAGTGCGATCAGCGCATCGTCAAAAAATACATGCCCTACGCGCGCTAAGGAGGAGCCCAGATGTCACGCGTTAAAGGGGGCCCAGCGTCCCACGCCCGTCACCGCAAGATCATTAGCCAAGCCAAAGGCTACCGTGGTCGCCGGAAAAACATTTTTTCAGCTGCCAACCAGGCAGTGGAGAAAGCCGGTCAGTACGCCTATCGCGACCGGAAGGCCCGCAAACGGGAATTCCGTAAGCTGTGGATCCAACGGATCAACGCCGCTGCTCGATTGCACGACATGACCTATTCGCAGTTCATCAATGGACTGACGAAAGCTGGCATCGAGGTGGACCGCAAGATGCTTGCCGATATTGCAGCACGCGAACCACAGGCCTTCGAGGCGATCGCAGAAGAGGCGAAAAAAGCCCTCGCCGCATAAGTGGCTCTTTTGGATGAGGTTGCGAAGACGCAGCCTCGTCCGCTGGCTTCGCTAGCCGTTCCTAAACGTGTAGGCATAGCCATTGATCGCCGGCACACCGCCAAGATGGGCGTAAAGGACCCTCGACCCCTTCGGAAAATACCCTTTCCGTGTGAGATCAATAAGGCCCTGCATCGATTTTCCCTCATAGACCGGATCGGTCATCATGGCTTCTGTCCGTGCGGCTAAACGGATAGCCTCGATAGTTTCCCGGCTGGGTACACCATAAGCCGGGTAGGCATAGTCGTTGACCATCACGATCTCTTCGTCGCGTACCGCTCGGCCGAGCTCCACCAGTTCGGCCGTGTTATCAACGATTTGACGGACCTGACCACGCAATTGCTCCGGCGTGCCTGACGCATCAATACCGATGACCCGGCTCGCCCGATCATCAGCAGCAAACCCCACGATCATCCCAGCAAAGGTTGAACCCGTCACGGTACAGACGACAATATAGTCGAACGTGATTCCCATATCGGCCTCTTGCGCCCTCACCTCTTCGGCAAACCCGACATAGCCAAGCGCGCCATATTTGTGGACCGAGGCACCCGCTGGGATCGGATAAGGTGTGCCGCCAGCATCCCGCACGGACTGCAAAGCATCTTCCCAACTCTGACGAATACCGATGTCAAACCCATCAGGGACAATCCGGCTGTCCGCACCCAGAATACGGGTCATCTGAATATTACCGACCCGGTCGTAGACGGCATCTTCATGGGGCACCCACGCCTCTTGCACCACAACGGCCTTGAGACCCAGCTTTGCCGCCACCGCAGAAACTTGACGCGTGTGGTTCGACTGCACACCGCCGATCGACACAAGGGTATCCGCACCCGACGCCAATATATCAGGGACGATGTATTCCAGTTTACGGAGCTTATTCCCGCCCATCGCCAAGCCAGAATTGCAATCATCTCGTTTGGCATAGACCTCGACATCGCCGCCAAGCGCCTCGGATAAGCGCGGCAAATGTTCGATCGCTGTCGGGCCAAAGGTGAGCGGATATTTGTCAAATTTCGATAGGTTCACCACGAGACGCTCCTTCTCATGGTTGCTATCAGACCACGCATCAACAACGTATCCAAGGGTGAGTTGCGCGTATCAGCCCTTAGGCTGCCGCGACCCGCCGTCCGTCGTCACGCTCATCAAGCTTAGGCTCCTTGGCCCGGTGGAGCGGCAGCGTGACTCGGAACGTTGATCCCTTGCCAACGTCGCTGTCGACGCTGAGGTCGCCCCCCATCAACCGTGCAAGATCGTGACAGATCGGCAGCCCCAAGCCTGAGCTCCCCAGTGTTCGACTCTCATCGGTACCTCGGTCCTCGTATCGCTTAAAGAGATGCTCAAGGTTCTTGGCGGGAATACCGCTACCCGTGTCGGTCACATCCATTTCCCAGCGACCCGCGCCGGCAGGCGCCAGGATGATGTTGATCGATCCGCCATTGGTGAACTTCACAGCGTTGCTCACGAGATTGTCGAGGATCTGTGAGAGGCGTTGAGGGTCAATGCTTATCCAATCGGGCATGGCAGGATTGATCTCAGTCACCAACGCCGTACCCCTTCGCTCCGCCTGCGCACGATAGCGTTCAATCACCTCGCTAACCAGTGGCTTGAGCTGAACGCGTTTGTCTTCGATCTGCATCAAGCCTTCCTCCAGCAGCCGAACATCCAAGACATCTTCGATGATCCTTTCCATCTGCTCGCTTGCGCGCTGGACAAGACCGAGCTGTCTGGCGACTGACTCCGAAAGGTCAGCCTTCATCACTTGTTCGATATAACCGCGGAGAATTTTAAGGGGGGTCTGGAGGTCATTGCTCATCCCAGCAAAGAACGATGTCCGGGCGGTCAGCATACGGCGGACCTCGCCCTCAGCATGCTCTGCATTATCAAGCGCCGCCATCAACTCGTGAAATGAACGAACAACCTCGCGCTGGGCCGGCCAAAAGATAAAGCGGATCTCAAGCAATAGGATGACAAGCGCGATGAGGAGGCTGAGATGACTGAGACGACGCAGCCCGATGACGTCTTTGTTCGCTAGATCCTCAATTTCGTGAACCGCCGCGTCAAGCGATCCCAAAATGTGGTCTGTGTGGTTGAGATCAAGCAGGTGATGCCAAGCTTCCTCTCGCGCACCGCTTTCCCCGCTACGCAGTACCGCCAGTTCTTCGACGAACGTCGCGACTTCTTCATTGAGCGAAACACCGTCCCGTTTGGTCGCATAGATAAAACGCCGCCGATCGGCCCCATCAATTGAAAGGCCAAGGTCGGCACCTTCAGTCAGGGCGCGATGCGAGCGCACAAAGAGGGCGATGGCGCTATCGAGCGCCTCAGTGACCTCTTGATCGGCGAGATCCATCTGTTCGCGTTCCAAGAGCGCAAGAATTCGTTGGCTGAGCATGCGTTGCCGCCCGCTCAGATTGATCGCGGTGGAGGCTTCTTCGCTGCCTGACATCGCCTTCAACGCGACCAGGTGGCTTGTGACGGCAAACGCCGCCAACAGAACAAGCGCCAACACATAGCGCCCCATCAGGGTGTTCGGATCGATCTTCGCTCGCTGCACGTTGGTTCATCCAAGGCTGAACCTCGTCTTTCCCGCTAAAGTTGAATATTTTGATGAAAACAACTTCGAACTTCCATCCAACCGACCTGGTTGATCAAAGCGCTGCGCACTGGCACACGCCCGCGAACGCATGGGATGACGCCGCATGAGCCTCGACGACGATATCAAAGCCTTAGAGAAAGACCTCTCTTCGAAGATCGACCACGCCAGCGATGAACAGTCGCTCGAAGACATCCGCGTGGCCGCCCTCGGAAAAAAAGGCGTGATATCCGACAAAATGAAAACCTTGGGCAAGATGTCGCCCGAGGAGCGCCAGATTGCCGGTCCTGCGCTCAACGGCCTCAAAGCGCGCATTGCTGATGCCATCACCGCCCGCAAAGACGTACTGGAAGAAGCCGCGCTCGCCGTTCGCCTCGAGACGGAACGGGTTGATGTCACCCTTCCCTCCGCACCGCCGCCACGCGGTAAGCTCCACCCGCTCACCAAAACCTTCCGCGAGGTTGCAGAGATTTTCGCGGCGATGGGTTTTGAAGTCCGCGAAGGCCCTGACATCGAGGACGACTTCCATAACTTTACGGCCTTGAACTTTCCGCCCGAACACCCGGCGCGGGAGATGCATGATACGTTCTTCTTTCCGCCTAAGGAGAATGGTGAGCGTATGGTGCTCCGTACCCACACCTCTCCAGTTCAGGTGCGGACGATGATGAATGAAAAGCCGCCGATCCGGATCATTGCCCCTGGTCGCACCTTCCGCTGTGATAGTGACCAAACGCACACGCCGATGTTCCACCAAGTCGAAGGATTGGTGATCGACCGGGAAACGCATATGGGCCACCTCAAAGGTACGCTCGAGGCCTTCTGCCGTGCATTCTTTGAGGTGGAGACGTTGACGACGCGTTTTCGCCCTCATTTTTTTCCGTTTACGGAACCTTCTGCCGAAATGGATATCGGCTATGAGCGCGTTGATGGCGGCATTAAGATTGGCCAAGGCGAGGATTGGATGGAGATCCTCGGCTGCGGCATGGTGCACCCCAATGTCCTTCGCGCCTGTGGGCTCGATCCTGATGAGTTCCAGGGATTCGCCTTTGGGTTAGGCGTCGATCGGTTGGCAATGCTCAAATATGGTATTCCTGACCTACGAAGCTTCTTTGCCTCGGATACGCGTTGGCTCGAGCATTATGGCTTCGTGCCTGAGGCTGTCTAATGACTGAAAACCAACAAGATAAACCACAGGGTGAGCTGACCATCCGTGTCATGCCGATGCCGAAGGACCTCAATTCCGCAGGGGATGTCTTTGGCGGCTGGGTGATGAGCCAAATGGATATCGGTTCATCCGTCCTCGCCGTGCGCCGCGCCTGCGGCCGTGTTGCCACGGTGGCCGTCGATTCCATGCATTTCGTCCGCCCCGTTGGGGTTGGCGATATCTTCAACTGTTACTGCACAATCGTCCGTGAAGGGCGCACGTCAGTCACCGTGAAGGTGGAAGCCTGGGTTGAACGCCGCGGCAGTTTCCAGCTCGAGAAAGTCACCGAAGCCGATTTCACCTTTGTCGCGCTCGATCAAGACGGACGCCCAACCCCTCTGCCTGCCGAGGTCACGCCATGAAATTCACCGTCAGTTGGCTGAAGGATCACTTAGAGACGAGTGCATCGCTTGATGAAATCGTCGACACCATGGTGAAGGTGGGCTTGGAGGTTGAAGAGGTCACCAACCCAGCCGACGCGCTTGCCGCGATCACCGTTGGCTATGTCAAACACGCCGAGCAGCATCCGGACGCAGATCGTCTGCGCGTCTGCAAGGTCGATACGAAGGACGGCGAAAAACAGATCGTCTGTGGTGCCCCCAATGCCCGTGAAGGTATCAAGGTCGCGTATGCGCCCGTCGGTGCATACATTGCCGGTATCGACGTGACGCTTTCCAAGGCTAAAATCCGCGGCGTTGAGAGCCTTGGGATGATGTGCTCAAGCCGGGAGCTTGAACTCGGTGATGACCATGACGGGATCATGGAACTCGATGAGAGCGCGACCGTTGGTACACCGCTGATTGACGTCGTTGGGCCACTCGATCCGGTGATCGATTTCGAGGTCACGCCCAATCGGCCCGACACGAACGGTGTCCGCGCCATTGCACGGGACCTCGCCGCTGCCGGATTAGGTACGCTGAAGCCGCTCAGCGTTCCTGCGATCGAAGGCAGCTTCGACCAACCGATCATCGTGACAACAGAAGCGCCTGATGCGTGCCCTGTTTTTGGGGCGCGCGTGATCCGCGGGGTTAAGAATGGTCCGTCGCCTGATTGGTTACAAGATCGCTTACGCGCGATCGGTCTTCGGCCGATTAGCATGCTGGTCGATGTCACGAACTTTCTTTCTTATGACGCAGCACGCCCCTTGCATGTCTATGACATCGCTAAGCTGAATGGGCCCATCCGTGCCCGGATGGGGAAAGCAGGCGAGCGTTTTATCGCGCTCAATGACAAAGACTATTCAGTCGACGAGACCATGTGCGTCATTGCCGACGACAAGGGCGTGCTTGGTCTTGGCGGTATCATGGGCGGTGTCAGCAGCGGCTGCGATGAAACAACGACTGATGTCTTGATCGAAAGCGCTTATTTTGACCCCCTGACGATTGCCAAGACAGGACGCAAGCTCAGCATCACGTCCGATGCCCGATACCGTTACGAACGCGGTATAGATCCAGCGAGCACGGAAGAAAGCCTCGAGCGCGCCGCAGCCTTGATCCTCGAAACGTGCGGCGGCGAAGCCAGCACCATCTCTCTGGCAGGGAAGGAACCCTTGCGGGATCATCAGGTCGCCTACAAACCATCCGAAACACTGCGCCTGACAGGCATGGATGTGCCCGAAGGTGATCAGGAGAACATTCTGACAGCCCTCGGCTTTGAGGTGAACCGCGGCGGCACCTGGACCATTACCCCGCCAACATTCCGCCCAGATATCGAAGGCAAGGCGGACATCGCCGAGGAAGTCGCGCGCATCCATGGCCTCGATAAACTTCCCACCCTCACCCTCCCGCCGCTGACCGGTGCGCCGCGGCGCCAACCTTCGTTAAGCGAAACCCGGGCCGAGGCGGTCAAGGACGTACTCGCCATGTCCGGCTTTTTAGAAGCGGTAACCTGGGCGTTCACTGACGAAGACGCCGCCAAACTCTTTGCTGATCAAGCACCAACCCTTCGGCTCCTCAATCCAATATCGTCTGACCTAGCGGTCATGCGTCCCGGCCCTTTGCCCGGCCTGTTGATGGCTGCGTCGCGCAATGCTGCCCGGGGTGCGGAAAGTGTCCGCCTTTTTGAGGTCGGAGCCGCGTATACGGATGATACGCCGTCGGGCCAACGTACAGTGGCAGCGGGCCTTTTGTGGGGTACCGGCGCGCGCGACTGGCGCGGCAACCATGGGACGCCCGGCGTCTTCGATGCCAAGTCCATGGCCCTTGCGGCCCTTGACGCAGCCGGCGCGCCAGCAAGCAGGTTGATGGTCGCGTCCGAGGCGCCCCGCGGGTTTCACCCCGGCCGCAGCGGGCTTTTAAAGCTTGGACCAAAGGTCACTTTGGCGCGCTTTGGCGAGGTGCACCCAAAGGTCATGAAGGCTTTTGACCTCACCGGCACCGCTGCGATTTTTGAAGTCGAACTCGATGCGATCCCTGCACCGAAGAACCGCTCAGCGACAAAAACCGCATTGCTGGCCGCAGATCTCATGCCGGTCCATCGCGATTTCGCCTTCCTCTACGGCGACGATGCGCCTGCTGGCGATCTTCTCAAGGCGGTGGTTGGTGCCGACAAAGGTCTCATCGCCGATGCTCGCCTCTTTGATGTTTATAGCGGAGCCGGCGTGCCCGATGGGCAGCGTTCTTTAGCTATTGAGGTCGTGCTCCAACCCACCACTGAGACCCTCACCGATGAGATGATCGAGGCGGTCTCAGCGAAGATCGTGGCGGCGGCAGAGAAACTGGGCGCCACCCTACGCGGGTGACAATGGCACTCGAACGGGCACGCGAAAACGTCGCCTTCATCTTACAGGCCCATGCAAGGTCGCATCTTGCGGGCACGCGCTCCCTGCGCTAGTTCCGCGCCTCTTGCCGCATTAGCTCAGGTGGTAGAGCATCTCATTCGTAATGAGGAGGTCGCTGGTTCGAGTCCGGCATGCGGCACCAGCAATTTCAATGGGTTAGTGACAATCCGACCTGTCAGCTTTGAAAAAGCTACCACAATGCCACCGCTTCGTTTCGCTTTGGGTGCGATGGGTTCATGCTGCGCCAACCTTTCGGTCAAGTCGGGCGAAAGAATAGCATGTTGACATAAAGAGTGGCTGCGCCAGCGGGGTCTCGTCAATCAACGTGTCTTCCCACAAGCTCAGTTCGCGAGCGCCTGTGCCCTCGATTTGAGACCTATGGCTCTTGCCAAAGCCAGCGTCGGATTTCGAGGCCGGACTGCGAGTCTCTTGATCGCTTTGAGGGAATGATTGGGGGATCGATTGAGCTACCGATCTTCCATCCGACTGATTTCTATTGAGTTTACCTATTCCCGTGGCGGAGGAAGCAGTCGGTTCGAACTGCTCTCTGCTGCTGCAACCCACGGATCAGGGAAGTCACTCGATCGACGCAGGGAATGCGGTCGCGGTGCCAACAAGCTGATTTGAAAGGTCTTGAAAGTCCATACTGCGGGCATACCGCATTGAGATGAAAAATCAGCTCTGGTGGGAAAATTCAAACTGACCCACTGCCTTTTATTTCTATACCTAGTATTATGAGATGCTTTGTGCCAAGATTAATCTTGCCCTTAACGGTTCCCGAGGCCCAGCGGGCAAGACGACATCATACGCCGCCCCCCATCGTCCCTACGCGCGGAACGCCCGGAAACATTCCAAGAAGCAAGTTCGAGCGATTGCGGATGCCATCGAGACTTTTGGCATTAACAACCCTGTCTTGATCGATGAGACCGGCATGACCCTTTGCGGCCACGGGCGGGTTGACGCAGCAAAGCTGCTTGGCTGGACCGAGATGCCTTGTGTCGTTCTCGAACACCTGTCCGACGCGCAAAAAGCGCGCCTACATCCTGGCCGACAATAAGATCGCCGAGAGCGCCACTTGGGACACGGAGATCCTAACTGAGGAGCTAAGTGCGCTTCTCGACATGGGGACAGGCTTCGACATTGGTGCGACCGGCTTCTCCATCCCCGAGATCGATGCTCTGCTTGACGCGCCGGAACCTGAAGCCGATGATGATCGGTAGACCGATCTTCTGCCTGCCGCTACCCAGTACCGGGTCCAGCTCGGAGATGTTTGGCAGCTTGGTGCTCACCGCCTTCTTTACGGCGACAGCCTCGACAGGGCTGTGGTTGACGGCCTCATGGCTGGAGAGAAAGCACGGATGGTCTTCACCGACCCGCCTTACAACGTACCCGTCGAAGGCCATGCCTCGGATCTTGGTAAGGTGAAGAACCAGGAGTTCGTCATGGCGGATAACGGCGCTGAGAAAAAAGCAAAACCCGCACCTATGAGGTCAGTTGTAAAACAACGTTTACTGAATACCTATTCAAGCCTAGCCAGTCGTGAACCCCCGAAGGGACGCCCAAAGGGTGCACAGAATAAACCGAAGATGCAGGCGTCACCAGCGATGCAGCTCCAGAATCTGATCCTTGAGGAGGCCTATCGCGACGTTGAAACCAAAGACGGTGACCGGGTGATCCGTCTCCCGATCGCCCAATTTGCGCTTCGCTCCCTAGGCGCGAAAAGCCGCGAAGGGAGATCATCGTTCCCAACACCTCTTTGCAGAACTGGTTCGCGATACCGAGCAGCAGGCAAAGAACGAGAAGATTGAACTGCTCGAGACCTGCATAACCCATCGCCAAGAGTGGTCCCAGGTGCTCCGTGAACGAGAGGCGAAGGGCCTTCCCCCGCCTGATCCGATGCCCCTGCCCCACCCAGACGACGTCCATATCGACTTTTATACTGGAGATGTGACCTTCCGCGGCCCCATATACCGTGAACAACAAGAGGCCTTTGCCGGCGCGGTCCACCACCTCGAAGACATCCTTGATGAGATCGACTATTTTGAGAAAGAACTCTCGAACGGCCCTCAGCCCCCTGATGAAGATGGTACAGCGATTGAACCTGAAGTGTGGGCGAAGTGGCTGGCGGAGGAACGCCAAGTTTTAGGGCGCTTCATGGACCGGATGGAAAGGCTCGCCGACACGTGGCTCCGCCACTGGCCCCCAGACCACCTCCGCCAGCGCTTGCCGCTCGAATCGCGGTTCAGGAACCTCTCTCTCCGGTCCAGAAGGCGTCAACAGTTGATGGTAGCAGGCGACAAAAGGGAGTAGCGGCGCTCCCTCCAATCTCCTGAAACTCTAAGACGTCTCTCAGTCGCTGGCGGGGGGGAAATCGCAGTTGAGGTGACCTCATCATTCGAGCGTGGCGCCCCTTACGCTCTTTCTACTGATATTCTTGACCCTCACGGCTCCGTGCGGTCGACTTACGCCACTCTAACAGCGATGCTGCCAATTGGGCAGTGGTTTCGGCGTTTTCCGCGCTGATGTCGGTCGTTTCGTATGGTGACCCGTCCCCTTTGAACGCAGCCATGTTGAATGAAAGAATGGCTTGTTCAAAGGAGAAGAGCGATGAGCGCGAAGCGCTACAAACCCGAGGAGATCATCTCGAAGCTGCTTGAAGCCGAAGTGGTGCTGGCCGAGGGGGTCAGTGTCGGTGAGGTCGTGCGGCGGCTAGGTGTCACCCAGGTGACATACTATCGGTGGCGAAAAGAGTATGGTGGGATGAAGGTCGACCAAGCGAAGCGACTGAAGGACCTCGAGAAGGAGAACGCTCGCCTGAAGCGCCTTCTGGCCGATGCAGAATTGGACAAGGCGATCCTGAAGGAAGCTGCCTCGGGAAACTGGTAGGGCCCTCTCGCAAGCGTCAGTTCATCGAGCATGCGTGTACGGAGCTGAGCGTGTCGGAACGCCGAGCCTGCAAGGTGGTGGGCCAGCACCGGTCAACGCAGTGGCGTAAGCCTCGGCGGCTGGACGATGAAGATACGCTGACGACCGCGATCATCGAGCTGGCCAGCAAGTATGGTCGCTATGGGTATCGCAGGATCACAGCGCTGCTCCGCTGCGACGGGTGGTACGTCAACCACAAGCGGGTTGCTCGGATCTGGCGGCGGGAGGGCCTTCGTGTTCCGCAGAAACAGCCGAAGCGAGGTAGGCTGTGGCTCAACGACGGGTCGTGCGTGAGACTTCGGCCAGAGCGCCGAAACCATGTCTGGGCTTATGACTTCGTCCAGGACCGGACCCGCGACGGCCGTAAGTTTCGTATGCTTACGGTAATCGATGAGTTCACCCACGAGTGTCTGGCCATCGACGTGGCTCGTCGCCTCAACAGCCAGAGCGTTCTTGCCGTCCTGGCCGACCTGATGGTGAGCCGAGGTGTACCAGACCACATTCGATCCGATAACGGCCCTGAGTTCGCTGCCCATGCTGTTCGGGAGTGGGTCTCTAAGGTTGGAGCCAAGACCCTCTTCATCGAGCCAGGGTCACCGTGGGAGAACGGCTACAACGAGAGCTTCAACGGTAAACTCCGCGATGAACTGCTGAATGTGGAGCTGTTCAACGACCTAAGAGAGGCCAGAGTCCTGATCGAGCGGTGGCGGAAACACTACAACACCGTCCGTCCGCACACGTCATTAGGCTACCAGCCGCCAGCCCCAGAAACGATCGCCCCGGCTGATCTGGCCTCCACTGTGTGGAGGCTCCGGCCAGATCAGCCTTCCCTCAGGAGCAACGCCGTGGTTACTTAAAAGGTGTCTGCGCCATCGGGGTCTCGTCATCCCCACTTCAGGATATGCGCTCTTACTATGCTTGATCGCTCTGCACCTTGCAGAAAATGAGCGGCTGCCTGCTCGTTCCAACCCCACGAACTTAAGTGGCGAGGGCTCGTTTGGCGCATTCGATCAAGGGATAAGGCAGGTAAGCCAGCAGATGCCAGCCACATAAGTGCCCTCAACTCTTCTCGCCGTCAGGTCATTGGAAAGAGCGGGCGCGCCGCAATCCATCTGTATCGAGACTTTGACGCTAGGATTGGCCGACCAGCGCCTCGATCGCGTAAGGGCATATGTCGCCTTTTGGATAGGAGCAGCCCTTGGTTGTTCCGAATAGCGACATCACCTTTTGACTAATCCCGGTCAAACTAGGCTTTTGTCGAGCGTCCTTTTCCCGCCCCAATGCGCACATGGCCGCCAAAACTCCCGCCGCCAAATTAGGGCCTCTTAGACGGAAAGTCCGTTCAGGCTTTTTTGGGCTCCGAGGGTAGCAAGGACATCGGGAAGCCGGGACCGCGAAAATTGGCAGCAGGAACTTTGGCAGCGATGCGAGCGTGAAACCCTGGCAGCTTCGACCAATGGAGACCCGGTCTCAAATGATGCGCTGTGTGATATCCCAAATTGCCAGTGAGAATGTTGTACCAACGATGCGTGATGTTGTTTGAGGCGGCATACTCGTCGAATTCCGAGCAACCAGCATGGTGATCATAAGTGTGCCGGCACGTCATCACGAAGCTGATCACCATTGGGATAATAAAGATGGCCGTTGCGTTGAAGGGGTTGATCCACACCAACGCCGCCAACAGCGCGATATGGAGCATCGTCATGATAACAAACGTCCGCCGAATGTCGGGATGCTCTGCACTTTTCCTGAACGCGCAGGCATAGCCTGTCATCGCCAGCCGCCACGTATACCCATGCGCGGTCATGACCCGGCCATCGGCATTGCGCCAAGCCGACTCGTCTTTCGACTGATCCATATAGTGATCATGGTGACCAAGATTGTGATGCAAAACCCAAACATAGGATACTGCGCCGGTCTGAAGCCCAAAGATGCATTCCATCAGGCGACTGCATATCGCTGAGTTAAAGAATGGCACATGCTGATGGTGATGATTCCATGCAGCAATACAGACCTTTGCTGGTACTGATAAAGCTGCCCAGGCAAGCACGAGTGGCCAAGCCGAGAGCGTCGCAAACACGACAAGGTCCATGGCAAAAAGCGCTAAGAAAATCGCAACGGGCATTCGATCTTCGGCAAAGCGAAACAAAGTCCTGCGCGAGGCCCTCGGTATCGACGAGCATCTGGCGGGCGGAGAGTCTTCTGAATTAAATGGTGGCAAATCGGTCTCTCTCGCCCAGCTCGGCGTTCAATTCAAGAATATCTGACTGTGATCAAGCTTTTGGAGTTCAAGGTCAATCATTGGAAGACCACTTTGACAAAATGCAGCAAGCTAAATGACGAAGTGATTTTCGTCGCCATTTGATCAACGGCCGACTTGCGTCGTTTACAGCCAATCGTTGCGTTCCGCGAGCGTCTTAAACTCGCCCACACCGGTCGTCCGCGTGTCCGACTGCGATGACCCGCTTTTGGATACCCCGGACACTGTGACGCCTCTCGGGCTACGGTCCGCCGAACTCGGTCCACCAATCGGGCCAATCGACCTTTCCAGGTTGGTGCGTGTTCTTACAAACCTCGCGCTGCTCGTCAGAAATCAGCACACGCCTCAATCGCGATAACGCTTGCTGCACGATCCAGGGCTCAAGGAGGAGACGCGGACGCTCGCTACCGCGGTCGACGTTCCTCCCGATACGGAACGCTTCAGCTGCGTAGCCGATGCCGCCGGGTCTAATGGCCTGGAAGACAATCATCCGCGGCATTGGGGGTTTCTCTTCGGACGTTTCGCCGCCAGTCCGTTTTTCAATGAGCTCGTTCAGGATTAACGCTGCAGGGCCGCCTTGCTCGAGCGCCCGCTTTGTCAGGGTCAGCAGGAATGCCTCCGCCGCCGACACCACCCTCGGATCGCCGTTCTCTCTAAGCGTGACCTTTTGCTCGAACACCTCGTCATAAGGGCGTTTGCGGTGACGCCCCTTGGGCCTGCCGCGAGGATTGCCGCTTTGGCCTTTCGGGAACGGCCGACTACGGAGCTTTTTCGGTTCATCCTCAGCCATTCTGAGCCTCGCCAATCAGCTCCGCGCCCTTCCCCGTCATGGCTTCCCAACGCTCGACGGCGACATCCAGATAGCGCGGATCAAGCTCGGTGCCGCGGAACACCCTGCCCGCTCGCTCGGCTGCAAGGAGCGTGGTCCCTGAGGCTGTGAAGAGATCGAGGATCACTTCGCCCTGACGGGTCACGTCCTTGATAGCATCCTCCACCATCGCTGTAGGCTTGACCGTGGGGTGGAGTGCCAGATCTTCCTTGCGCGATCCTTTGAAGGAGTTGACCGAGGCATAGTCCCAGACATTAGTCCTGTTGCGGCCGTGTTTGCCGAGTTCCACAGTATTGACGTGCGGTGCCGACCCCACTTTGAAGACGAAGACCAGCTCGTGCTTCGAGCGGTAGAGGGAACCCATACCGGCGTTCGATTTGTTCCAGACACAGACGTTGAGAAGCGATCCCTAGGCGTCGCGGCCTGCTCTTTCAAGATCCGTCATATGACGCCAGTCCATCGCAACGAAGTGGACCGCACCATCCTTAGAGAACGCTGCGGCATGTCCAAGCACATCTTTGAGGAACCGATCAAACTCCGCCTCGCTCATCTCGCCGGACGCCATGGCAAACTCTTCGTGTCGCCCCTGGCTGTTCGCGAAGCCTTTGATCGGGACGTTGTAAGGTGGGTCGAGGAAGGCAGCGTCAGCGCGTCCCGATCCATCGAAGAGCCGTTCGAGCACACCCCGATCGAGGCAGTCTCCGCAAAGAAGGCGGTGCGGCCCCAGCGCCCAGAGAGCGCCGAGCTTTGATCGCGGCGCTTCTGGGACCTCGGGGACACCTCGTCGTCGGGATCAGCGGCGTCACTCAGCGAGACATCGATCTCGCCGATGGAGAAGCCGGTGAGATCAAGATCCACCTGAAGCTCTGCAATCTTGCCGAGCTCGGACTTTAGAAGATCGGTGTCCCAACCGGCTTCCAAGGCCAGCTTGTTGTCAGCCAGCCGCAGTGCTTTGCGTTCGCCCTCACTGAGGCCAGCGAGACAGATGGTGGGCACTTCATTGAGACCCGCCTGCTTCGCTGCACATAACCTGCCATGGCCAGCGATAATCCCGTTGTCTTCATCGACCAAGATAGGGTTCGTGAAGCCGAACGCCTCGATCGATCGGACAAGCTGGTTGACCTGGGCCTTGGAGTGGGTCCGCTCATTGTGCGGGTCCGGGACAAGAGCGGAGGGTGGCAGGTAGCGCACCTCGAGAGGCAAAGAACGATCCATGAACACAGCCTATCGGCTATTCGGATGCTCTGCCAAACGCCAGTTGTCCGAACGACCTGTGATGAAGCTCAGCAATCCCATCCTCTGACGACTGGACTTCGCTCCCTTGGTGAGCACTGGTGTCTTCACGCCCGCCCAAGCGGGCTTGCCTCGGTGGCAGCGGACGCTTCGTTGCCGCAACAACGAGGAACCACGATGACCAGCAAAACTGTCGGCAAGACCCCAATGAGGACGAAGGCAACCGAGAAGACTTCGGCCCGGGCCGCGACCAAGCTCAACCTGATGATCGAAGCACTTTCCAGGCGGTCCGGCGCCTCGATAGAGGAGCTCCGACGGCTGACCGGATGGCAAGCCCATTCCGTACGCGGCGCGCTTGCCGGAGCACTCAAGAAGAAGGGCCACGCGATCACCTCGGATAAGCCCGACGGCGGCGTGCGCCGCTACCGGATTGCGAAGTCAGGGTGATTAAGGTCTCGATTGCGCTCCGAGAGCTCGACCCACTTGGGCTCGAAGAGCTGAGAGCGGTCTGGCGGGAGCACTACGGTACCCCGCCAAAGCTGCGCTCGCCCGATCTTCTCCGCCGTCTCCTCGCTACCGTCTGCAAGCGAAGGAGCATGGCAGCGTCTCCGCGCGGACCAAGGTGCTTCTCCTGAGGGGCCCGAAGATCAAAACCTCAGGGCTCGAACTCGGCGACGGCACGGTGATTCACAAGACCTTCCGAGGTGAAAGCTACGAGGTGCACGTCGCCCGTGACGGCTTCGTCTTCCAAGGAGAACGCTTCGCAAGCCTCTCGGAGATCGCAACACGGATCTCAGGCTCGCGGCGCAACGGCCCCCAGTTCTTTGGACTAAGGACCAGCCAGCCATGACCAGGGTTCGCTGCGCCATCTATACGAGGAAGTCGAGCGAGGAGGGTCTGGACCAAGACTTCAACAGTCTCGACGCCCAGCGAGAGGCTTGTTCCGCCTACGTCATGAGCCAGGTGGGCGAAGATTGGGAGTTGGGAGCTGAGACCTGAGAGCTATGATGATGGCGGATATTCTGGGGGGACCATGGAACGCCCGGCCCTCACTCGCCTCCTGGCCGATATCGAGCGGGGCTTTGTGGACGTCATCGTTGTCTATAAGATCGATCGTCTCAGCCGGTCACTCGCGGATTTCTCGCGCATGGTCGAGATCTTCGACCGTCGAGGTGTCAGCTTCGTCAGCATTACCCGGGCCTTCAACACCACGAACTCCATGGGCCGGTTGACGCTCAACATGCTCCTTTCCTTCGCCCAGTTCGAGCGCGAGGTCACCGGCGAACGGATCAGGGACAAAATGGCGGCATCGAAGCGCAAGGGCATGTGGATGGGCGGCAATCTGCCCCTTGGTTACGATGCTCCCGGCCCTGACGATCCGCGCGCCTTGCAGGTCAACCCGCACGAAGCCGAGACCGTCCGCCACATCTCTCGTACCTACCTCGAGCTGCGCTCGGTGCACCGGCTCATGCACCATCTGGCTGTCAACGGCATCACATCGAAGGCCTGGACCACCCGAAAGGGTAACCAGCGCGGCGGCAAGCGCTTAGGGCGAGGTGCCCTCTTCTATCTCCTGCGTAACAAGACCTATATCGGTCTCACGCCCCAGGGCGATGACGCCTATGAAGGTCAGCACACGGCGATCATCCGCGACGATGTCTTCGCCGAAGTGCAATCGCTCCTCGACAGCCAAGCAATGCGCCAACGCACGACGCGCACCACGGCGAGGGCGCCCCTGACCGGCAAGCTGTTCGACGCCTCAGGACAGCCGATGACGCCGACCCACGCTCGCGGAAAGTCCGGCAAGATCTACCGTTACTACGTCTCAGCATCCCTCCTCCGCGGCCAGAAGAACGACTCTCAGAAGATCAATATGGTCAGGCGTATCTCGGCCAGGGCCATCGAAGATCACCTCCAAGCCGTCCTGAGCCGGATCATCAACGAGGGTGTCAGTCTCGAGATCATCGGTAAGGTGACCCTGGAGCCCCGTGCCATCAGGATCGAGCTGTCCGATGAGGTACTGCCAATCGGGCGCGAGCAACTTGCTGGCGACGAGTTGATCCTTGGGGGAAGCGACTCAGGTGGAGGCCAAGTGCTCCTGCTGCCCACCCCTTTCTCGTGCCAGGACGGCCAGATACGGATCACAGCCCAAACTCATCAGCCCGAAGGCCCCGATCCGGCCATCGTCAAAGCGCTGCGCCAAGCGCATGGCATGCTCAGCTGGGATCGCGACGGGCAACCGGCAGCTTCTGAAGCTCCCGCCTCACCCCACCATCGGAAGCTGGTGAAGCTCGCCCTCCTAGCCCCAGATATTCAGCATGCGTTGCTGACAAGGGCACCGCCGCAAGGCCTGACCCTCTCGAAGCTACTCAGTATGGATCTGCCGCTCTGCTGGGCTGCGCAGCGCCGGACGATTTTCGGCCGCTGACCGACGCCAAATCTCCATCTGTTCCCAGCCCGTCGAACAGCGGGCGATCCCGCTGTTCTTGCCCTTAGGCATCGCTGTTTCGGGCAATAACAGGCGCTGTTCCGGGCTTATTCCCGCTGTTCTGGCCAATTACAGGTACCGGCATGGCGAAGAGCCGTACCCGCATGAACATTGGCGTTTCGGTCTGGCCTCAGAGGTTCGTGAGATGGCCGCTGCTGTTTAGAGGGCGATTTCGCGGGAAATTCCCTGTTCCGCACCCAAACTGACCCAACCATCATTGCTTCAGAGTCGTCCCGCGAAAGCTCCACGCCAAGCGGCTCACAACGCCGCCAAAACACCCTCGGAGATACGGAAAGGCGCCCGATACCCGCGCAAAGACAGCCGCACGCAAAGAGACGCCTGTTCGTGAGCACTTGTTCGAAACTGGCTGGCGGACAGAGAGGGATTCGAACCCTCGAGACGGTTTCCCGCCTACACGCGTTCCAGGCGTGCGCCTTCGACCACTCGGCCACCTGTCCGTTGAGCGGCCGCTCATAGCGGCGCGTTGTGGGCATTGGCAAGCAGCTGTGGGGGCGCTAGTTGTTAGAGGTGGGCGGTAAAGGCGGGTTCAACATGAAATCCTTGCGAATGACGGCATGGACCTTCGTTGCGTTCGCTTTGGCGCTTCTCGGCGCAGACCTGATCTCGACGCTTGAGGCCGGACAGCCGGTGGTGCGGACAACCAGAGAAGTGATCAACTTGATCCCGGGCGTCGCCATTGAGCCCTTGGGCACGGCCGGGGCGGCTGGTGTTCTCAATCTGGCGCTTGATCTACCGCTGTGGGGCATCTTGGGGCTGTTTGGAGTCGTCGCAACATTTGTGTTCCGGTCGAGCGACTAAGGCACAGATCACGAACGATCATCGAAGGTCTTGCGGGACAGCCGGCCTGTCAGAACCATGCCCAAGGCACCCACAAAGAAGATCACGAAGGGCAAAGCGGGATGCTCCAGAACACCGCGAAAACCCAGCAAATGCATTAAACCCACGACAATGGTGGTGAGGACCACGCCAATAACCGCGCCTTCGACCGAAGCGATCAGAACTTTGCTCGCTAACCGATACGTCGAAGGCTCATTTTTCATTCAGCAGCCTGGCGGTGGGCTTCTTCAGCCTCCTCGATCAGTTCCTCGGCCCGGCGTTGCAGGGTGACGTAGTCGACCTTGCCTGTTCCCAGAAGCGGGATCGCCTCGATATGCATCACGCGTTTGGGCACGGCCAATTCTGGCACGCCATGGGTCTGGGACCAGGAGAGAAGGTCATCGCGACGAGGATCTTCTTCCTCCGTCAGAAGAATGATCTGCTCACCCTTTTTGTCGTCAGGAAGAATGACCGCCGCATGGACAGCATCGGGCCACACCACGCTGGCGCAGTTTTCAACGACCGCGAGGCTCACCATCTCGCCGGAGATTTTCGCAAAGCGCTTTACCCGGCCGCGAATGGCCATGTAACCGCCGCCATCGATCTGCACGACGTCACCGGTATCGTACCAGCCGTCCTCAGGCACGTTGAGCTGTTTGGTCTTGGGGTCGAGGTAACCGGACATCACGTTGGGCCCCCGGATAAAGAGCCGGCCTCCCCCTTCAAGACCTTCAATCGCCTCAATCCGCGTCTCAATACCAGGCAAGATTTTGCCCACGGTCCCCGGCCGGATATCGCCAGGTTGATTGACTGCAATCACCGGCGCCGCCTCGGTGGCACCGTAGCCTTCAAGCACAGAAAAACCGAACTTCCGGCGGGCGAGCGAGCGGGTTTCGTCACGCACCTTTTCAGCGCCGCAAATCGCGTAACGAAGGGAATTCAGCGCCCCTTCCTTAGCCGACCGCAAATAGCGATGGAGGAACGTGTCCGTTGCGAACAACAGAGTTGCCCCTGTATGTTTGATCAGTTCAGGAACGATTTTGACATGAAGCGGTGATGGGTAGGCGATTTGCGTCTTGCCATCGATCAGCGGGAAGAGTGATCCGCCAGTCAATCCGTAAGAGTGGAAGATCGGCAGCGGATTAAAGACCTTGTCGCCGGGCTCAAGGTCCACATGCAGACGGATCTGCTCGACATTGGCGACCAGGTTCTGGTGGGAAAGAACAACGCCCTTAGGTGCACCCTCCGTACCCGATGTAAAGAGGATGACGCCCGGCGTATCGGGGCTCGTTGGACGCCGCATCAGGCTTGGGAAGATCTCCCCCACCGCCGCATAAAGTTTATCGGAGGTCGACAGTCCCTCGCGAATGTCCTCGATAATGTGAATCTGCGCCTTGGACGAAAGCGCATCGACCAAGCCCTCAAGACCACCCACCTCGATAAATTTTGATGAGGTGATGATATGTTTGATGTCAGCCGTCTCAAGCGCGGAGAAGAGCGCCTTCTCGCCAGCGGTGAAATTGAGCATGGCGGGGACTCGGCCACCGACATGAAGCGCAAGAAGCGTGATCACCCCGCCCGCGCTTGTCGGTAAGAGGACCCCGACATTTTCCTTCCGCTTGGTGAATTTGCCAAACGCACTCGAGAGAGCAAAGGCGCCGCGAACCACGTCTTTATAGCTGATCTCGCGGCCATCAGGCTCAACAAACGCCAGGGTCTTGCCGCCGACGCGGCCTTTGGTTTCAATGACCTTAGCAATAACGGTCGAACGCGAACGGGCCCAGACCCGGCGCCGAGACCGCTTAGCCTCTGCCTTTCGGGCTTTTTCTGCCGCTTCAATTTCACGTTGTTCGGCGGCAGCCACGAGCTTTTCATCGCCATCCGGCGCAGCTTCGTTAACCTTGCTCTGCTTTGTTTCCACGGCGGCGTCCACGCAACCTCTCCCGGATCTGATGGTTATCCGCTGAGGCTTAGGCGTTCTGGACGAACCCTTCAATGAGGCACACAGCTGACCGATGGCCAAGACTGAACTGAGGAACGTTTCGTTTCAAATTAAGACGCTGAAGGCTGCAGTTTCGCCGATTGCCGCGGCGCTTGCGCTGATGGTGATGGCGGCAGCTTTGCCCCTGCTTTTGATCAGCGAACGCGAGCCAACCGCCGAGACGGTTCCTTATCTTGTGATCGAGATTGACGGCGCGGTCGACCGCTATGCCCCGATCGAGCCTGATCGGAGCTTGCCGCGCCCTGGCAGATCGTGAAGACGTCGGGTGATGAAGGAACTGCCTGAACTTGAAGACTATCGCCCGAATGTCGGGATCTGTGTTTTTAACAAAGAAGGCCGGGTCTGGCTCGGCGAACGGCTGACAGCGCCTGGCACCCGAGAGGTGAACCCCTATCGTTGGCAAATGCCCCAAGGCGGGATCGATGCCGGCGAAAGCATCACGGCCGCCGCCTTCCGTGAATTAGAAGAAGAGACGGGGATCACGTCAGCCCGTCTTTTGATCAGCACGCCGGGCTGGCTCGTTTATGACTTCCCGCCGAAGTATCGCCGCAGGGGCCTCAAAAAATGGCTCGGTCAGCGGCAAAAATGGGTGGCGATGCTGTTTGAGGGTGACGACGGCGAGATCAACCTCAACGGCCATCTTCCCGCTGAGTTTGAGCGCTGGCGCTGGGCCGACCTTGATGAGCTTGAAGAGCTGATCGTTCCGTTCAAACGGGAAGTCTATGCCGAAGTGGTTGCGGCCTTCCGGCCTCTTTCGACCTTCATCCGCGAGGCACTAAATTAGACAAAAGGATCAAGTGGGTGCCGCGATGACCCTATGGGCTGTTTTTGGTGGTGACCGCTTCTTTTGCTAAGGACCTGGCCTATGGGGCGTATCAAGAAAAAACCGCCGACGATCAATCTGGTGGCCGAAGCCTTAGGCGGCTTTGAGGCCGCTACGGCTCCAGCTGCGCTTTTGCGGGCTGGCTCAATTGGCCGACGTGCTTTGACCAGACGGCCTATTATCGTTGTGCCTGGCTTTGGCGCCAACGACTGGTCAACGCTGCCGCTTCGCACCTACCTCAAACGTTGCGGATACGAGGCGGAAGGTTGGGGACTGGGCCAAAACAGGGGCGGCCGCGGTCTCGTCAAAAACGCGTCCGAGATTTCCGACCGCTGGGAATTTGACCGCGAGCTCGCCCGTCCCGTTGACGTCGAGGTGCCAGCGATCTGCGATCGGTTTTTCGAGCGAGTGAAAGAACGCTCAAGGGCACTTGGCGGGCCGGTTTCGCTCATTGGGTGGAGCCTTGGCGGCTATATTGCCCGTGAGGCGGCGCGGGAATTTCCCGATCATGTTTCGCAAGTGATCACACTCGGTTCACCGATCAATGGCGGTCCGAAATACACAAGCATTGAGCCGCTGTTCAAATTGCGCGGGGCCAATCTTGAGCTGATCGAGGAGACGATCAAAGAGCGGAACGCCAAACCGATCAACGTTCCGATCACGGCGATCTACGGCACGAGAGATGGGATCGTGAGCGATTTTGCCGCGATCGATACGTCGAGCCCGAAAGTGCGCAACATTCAGGTCTCCGCATCGCATTTTGGTATGGGCTTTAGCTCGAGCGTCTGGTCTTTGGTTCAACGCACCCTCGAAGAGGGCGACAAGCGCAGCGCTTAGTTCGGGTAGTGACCGGAAGCGATCGCTTTCAAAAGTCGAAGAGCCTCAGGCGATCCCCAATCGGCAGCGCCGGACAACCGGGCGACCTCACGGCCGCGACCGTCATAAAGGATCGTCAGCGGCAATTGGAGATCCCGACCATACGCACCCATCAACGCCAGCGATGGGTCTTGCACCAAGGTCAGCTTGTCCGCCCCAATCTTGGTCAGCATCGCCTGCTGCTTTAATCCATCACCAGGCTCCATCGCCACGGCGAGGACCTTCACCCGTCCCCCAAGCTCTTGCTCCATCTTTTGAAGAGCGGGCAGCTCTTCAAGACACGGTGCGCACCAGGTCGCCCATAAATTGACCACCAGCGGGACGCCTTGTGCATAGTCCCCGAGGCGCACGGCATCACCGTCGTGCTGCAGGCGAACGGCTGGCATTTTGGGCGCGGGGTAGATGCGTTCGAGCGTCGCCATCTCGCCAACAGCATAGACCGGCGCGGTCGCTTCCCAGGGTTTAGGCGGCGCGTAGGTGGCTGACAAAAGAGCGTAAAGCGCACCGGCCCCGCCGATCATCAGCATCAGCTTTAAGAGCCCCATCGGCTGCCTCAAACCAGCGATTTGCGCTTTGATCCAAGCCATAAGCTCTCCTATCCAAGAGCGCTATTATGCTGTCTTGGGACGCAGCTGGCCACGTGCTAGTGCGCCGCAATGATCATTCGTTTTTCAGCCCTCGTCTTTGCCCTGTTCGCCGCCGTCTCATGCGGAAAGCGCGCCCCGCTCGATGTGCCGCCTCCGCCAGAGAACAGCGCTGTTGCCAGCGCGGCTCAGTAGAGAGCCAGCATGCACCACTTTAGCCATCGTAACGGCCTTCTTTACGCTGAGGACATTCCCATCAGTCGGATCGCCGACGAAGTGGGCACGCCCTGCTATATCTACTCAGCAGCAACGCTGAGGCGGCATGCGCGTGTGTTCCGTGAGCCCTTTCCCGAAGGCACCGTGGTGGCTTTTTCAGTCAAAGCACTGAGCAATCTGTCGGTCTTAAAACTCTTGCGCGAGGAAGGTCTTGGCGCGGACGTGGTATCGGCGGGTGAGCTTGAGCGGGCCATCCGTGCAGGAATCGACCCCCAAAAGATCGTCTTCTCCGGCGTTGGCAAGACAAAGGGTGAGCTTGCCGCAGCTCTCGAAGCGGGCATTTTGCAATTTAATGTCGAGAGTGAAGCAGAACTCCGTATGCTGTCGCACGTGGCCCAAGAAAGAGGTCGGGACGCGCCGGTTGCCCTTCGCATCAATCCCGATGTCGACGCCGACACCCATCCTGGTATTTCCACAGGCAAGGCCGATGATAAATTCGGGATCCCCTGGGACCGCGCGCTCGAGACCTATCAGTTGGCCCGAAGCCTTCCGGGAATCGACCCCTCAGGGCTTGATCTTCATATTGGTTCACAGATCACATCGCTCGAGCCATTTGAACGTGCCGCTGAACGCGCTGCTGGTCTTGTCAAGCATTTGCGGAACGAGGGTTTTGAGATCAATCGCCTCGACCTCGGCGGCGGCCTCGGTGTTCCTTATAAGGATGGTGAGATACCGCCCCTCCCCTCTGCGTATGCTGAGCGCCTGACAAGGGTCACTGCCCCTCTTGATATCCAATTGATTTTAGAGCCCGGTCGGGTGATCGCTGGGAACGCCGGCGTTCTCTTGTCGCGTGTGACGCTGACCAAGAAACAAACCACCAAACACTTCACGGTCGTCGATGCGGCGATGAACGATTTGATCCGACCGGCACTCTATGGCGCGCAACATATGATTTTGCCGGGAACGGAGAAGACGGGCGACACTATAGCGACAACGATTGTCGGACCGGTGTGCGAGAGCACTGATCAATTTACAGCCGACGCGTCGCTTGCCAAACTTGAGGCGGGCGATCTTTTGGCCTTCGGCACAGCTGGGGCCTACGGAGCGGTGCAAGCCTCGCAGTATAACTCCCGGCCTTTGGTGCCAGAAATCCTGGTCGACGGTGATAAGTACAAGGTCATCCGCCGGCGACCAACCTATGAAGAGATGCTCGCCCTCGAATTGAACGACGACTAGCGCAAGTCGTCATCTCTGTCGTCACGGTACGCTGGACGCGTCTCGTCGGCGATTGGATCGCGGTTGTCATCAAGATCAAACGCAAAACGCTCGAGCCGCGCTTCAAAATCGTCTTCTGGGCGCCTCACCGATGGCTCTTGCCGATAGCGGCGACCAGCCGGTTGGGTGGTTCCGCGAGCACGTTCGAGCTCATCGGAGATGGCCTGCTCCTGTTCACGCAACTGGCGGAGCCTCCGCTCAAGCGCCGCTTCTTCACTGGTCAGCCCGCGCGAGCGTGGACGCTCTTGTGGACCTGCATAATAGGGTCCATCCGAGCCATCGTCAAAACCCTGCCCGGCCTGGTATTCATCGCCACCCGGAAGAACATTGTGCAGAAGATTAAGGGTACCCATGAGTGTCGAAGGCGAGGTCAGCCAGACACGTGCGCGGTGGCTATCGCGAACAAGATCAGGGAACCGATCGTGAAGAATGGTATAGGCCGCTTCGGACGGCATAAACAGAATCGCGCTATCCGTCGTCTCTCCGGGCACAATGCATCGATCTGCGCAACTAAAAATCGCCCGCAGCACGGTGCGGCGGAACTCGTCCTCACCGGCTTTAGCCTGGGGCAGGTTCTTCCGCACCGAGTCGCGCGAAGGAAGGCGATTAAAGGTTTCGATCGGGAAGTGCCCATCAATGGCCACTTTGCTCCGTCCACCGCGCAGATAAATCACGCAATCCGTGGCGTGACCGTTCGAAAGCTTCGCGTTAAGCTCAAAAGCCTCATCATCGAGTGTTCCGCGAACGACGTCACTCAGACGCATACTGACAGCGCTTGTATCCGCCTCTGCGCGGTCAAGAAAATTCCGTTCAAGCCTGCCGAAGTCTTCTTGGAGCGTCTCCAATTGTCCGCGCAGCTCGGAAACCGCAGCGCTGCTCAACTCGGCATCATCTTTAAAGCCGCGGACATCCTCGTGCAGAAGACGCATGTCGCTGCGTAGCGGCGCCACATCAGCCATGCGGTGATCGAACGACTGGCTGAGTTCAGCGAGACGCTCACCTTGGCGCTCGAGGCTCTGGGTAATGCGCTCGATTGATGTCGAAATGCCCTCAAACCGCCGACGAGTCGTCGCGCCATCGTCAAACTCGCTGCCAAAGCCTGCCACCGGCCGGGCTTCCAGTTTCCGGTCCATCGAAGAAAGGAAGAGATCGAGACGGCTCGACTGTTCATCCTTCATCATACTGAGCTGTCGGCGCACGTCGCTGCGCAATTCATCGATGCGCAAGGACTGACGATTTTCCGCCGCTGAGATGTAGTCGCGAATAAATGGCGCCACATAGGGCACATCATCGTCGGAGGCGCTCGCGAAACCCGCTTCTTGTTGCGCAAAGCTCTCGGTCGGAACCCAACCGCTCTCGCTTGGCGGCAAATTGCGTTCAAGCGTCGAGCCCGCAACGCTCCCATAGTCGTAGTCCGTTGACGCCTGGGTCACCTGTTCCTTGGGCAATTCCGGTTCGTCGGCATGATGCGTGGCGACCAAGGTTTCCCGGCTGCCTTCAGCCGCGCGAAGCGGCACGACATTGGCGGGCTCTTCCGGCTCTGGGTCGTCGGCTTCATCAAAATCAGCGCCATTGGCTGATAGCAAAGGCCCAGGCTCTCGCGTGATCGTCGTTGTGTCCTGATCATCCTCGGCGCGCGCGATCCGGATCGACGCGAACTCGTCTTTCATGTCGACCGAGTCGTCATGCCGGTTTGTGTATTCATCATCGTCATCGAAAAGATCGCGCCCCCGATTATAATCATCAGGGTCGCGGTTGCTGCGACCGTAAAGCACAGCCAGCGCCGCGATGACCAAAAGAATAGCCGCCGCAATGATCAGCCAAATTGTCAGGTCACTGTTATCCATGAACGGGCCCGTCCTCACCAATTGCCGCTCGGCATCCGCCATCATCTCGTCGATGATGGAGTCCGCCTGCATATGAGCTGGCTTCCAAAATCGTGCCATACTCCACCACCACATCCCACTCAGAGGAGCTGAGCAGCAAAATCTGTACCCCTGGCCAGTTGTAGCCAAAGTTTTTATGACATTAAAACAGTACCGTGGCGAGAGACGTTCGCAACTATGCCAAACGCATAGGTTGTATCAGAGGTTTAGACTGTCCGATAATAAGTCATCGGCGCTCACGGATTGACCACTGTGCCCACTGTACTTAGTTCAAATACATGGCTGTTCGCGAGATTCTGACTGTACCTGACCCCCGTCTCCGCGAGGTGTCGAAAGAAGTGACAGACGTCACTGACGACACCCGCGCGCTGATGGATGATATGCTTGAGACCATGTATGCCGCACCGGGAATTGGTCTGGCGGCGATCCAGGTGGGTGTCCCACTGCGGATCATCGTGATGGATTTGGCCGGTCAGGATGACGATCCGCAGCCTCGCTATTTCGTGAATCCCAAAATTGTCGATCCAGCAGACGAGCTCGCACCCTATGAAGAGGGCTGCCTGTCCGTCCCTGAGGCATTTGAAGAGATCGATCGTCCAGCGCGCTGCACCGTTGAGTATCTCGATTATGAAGGCATGCCGCAGAAGCTCGAAGCCGATGGGCTGCTTGCCACCTGTATCCAGCACGAAATGGATCATCTGGAAGGCGTTCTTTTTATCGACCACCTTTCCCGGCTGAAGCGCGAACGGATCCTCAAACGGCTCAAGAAAGAAAAAACCGCCTCGATGGCGGCGGAGTAAAGACCTTGCGCGTTGTTTTTATGGGGACGCCGGACTTTGCGGTCCCGGCGCTTTCTGAACTCGTGGCGAACGGCCACGATGTCGCAGCAGTCTACACCCAGCCGCCACGGCCGCGAGGGCGAGGTCAGAAACTCAAACCCTCACCAGTCGGCGCTTTGGCCGAGGAATACGGCCTCGAGGTCAGAACCCCGCAAAGCATGAAAGCGCCTGAAGAAACCGAAAGGCTGGCAGCACTTAAGCCTGAGGCGGCCATCGTCGTGGCCTATGGCCAGATCTTACCGCCATCCGTGCTCGATGTTCCCGCCCATGGGTGCCTTAATCTTCATGGCTCGCTCCTGCCCCGCTGGCGCGGTGCCGCCCCGATCCAGCGGGCGATCATGGCGGGTGATCGGGTGACTGGTGTGCAGGTGATGCAGATGGAAGCGGGTCTCGATACAGGACCAGTGCTGCTCTCTGAAACCGTGCCCATCGCGTCCGATGACACCTATCAGTCTTTGCACGACAAATTGGCGCCGATTGGCGCAAGCCTCCTGCCGCGCGCGCTCGCTGCCTTGAGCAGAGGCGGGCTTGAAGTCTCCCCACAGCCAGATGAAGGCGTCACTTACGCCAAAAAGATCACAGCTGAGGAAGCCAAGGTTGATTGGTCGCGACCCGCGCAAGACATCGACTGGCAAATCCGTGGGCTTTCACCCTTCCCCGGTGCTTTCACGCTACTTGACGGCCAACGGCTTAAGCTGCTGCTGAGCCGTGTTGGCGGCGCGGTTCAAGAACCCGCTGGAACGATTGTGGCAACAAGCGAAGATGCCATAAAGGTCGCCGCCGGGGATAGACACAGCGTCGAAATCCTTCGCCTACAACGGTCTGGCAAAGCATCTCAGGGTACGGCGGAATTTCTCCGCGGAACACCTTTAAAGCCGGGAACGGTTCTTCAGTGAACGGCGACGCCTGCATTCGGCATCGAATTGAGGTGGAGTTCGATGGCGCACCGTTTGCCGGATGGCAAAGGCAAGACGGCGCTTTATCTGTCCAACAAGTGTTAGAAGAGGCTGGCGAGCAGCTTTCAGGCGGCAAGACCCATTGCTATGGCGCAGGGCGCACCGATGCGGGCGTGCACGCCATCGCGATGACCGCGCATATCGATCTCGCCAAACCGATGGACAGCTGGGCAGTGATGAACGCGCTCAACGCTCTTTCGCGGCCCCACCCTGTGGCGGTGCTCCGTGCAGAGCCGGTTGATGATCGTTTTCATGCGCGATTTTCCTGCGTTGAGCGACGCTACCTTTACCGACTGATCCAACGACGAGCACCACTTGCGCTTGATGCCGGCCGACTTTGGCAAGTCTCGCACAGCCTCGACATTGGACTGATGCAAAAGGCAGCCGATCATCTTGTGGGACATCACGATTTTACGACGTTCCGATCTGTGCACTGTCAGTCAAAGAGTCCGGTCAAAAGCATCACAGAAATCACGGTCAGTGAAGACGGACCAGAGATTATAGTCCGTTTGCGGGCGCGGTCGTTTTTGCACAACCAAGTTCGCTCAATTGTCGGGACGCTCGAGCGTGTGGGCGCAGGCCGCTGGGAACCCGGTGCGGTGAAGGAAGCGCTCGACGCTCAAGACCGCAGCCGATGCGGTCCCGTTGCGCCCGCCCATGGGCTTTATTTTGAAAAGGCCGTCTACGAACCAGCAGGTTGAACTGTGGGCAATATGCCGATTGCCACAAACAGCGAGCCAAGAACAAGCGTGGTGGCAACAGCGACAATGTAAATGAGGCTGAGCGCACCGATGGTGCCCATGACGGTAGTATCAAGCGTTCGTCTGATGACGCCCCATTTTAGCCAAATAGAAAAACCAAAAATGGCCAGCACCGCGATCGGTGCCACAACACCGAGCCCGGCCACCAGCGACACACCCAAAAGGAGACCATAGGCAAGGCGGCTCAAGAAGATCGCCCAGTTAAACCCAATAATAAGAGGGCTGATCTTCCAGCCAGCCCCCCGCCGCCGGGCAAGCGACATCAGCAGCGCCAATTGCAGTCCCCAGCTTATCACGAACACGACGGTATCGGACAGGCCATAAGCGAGGGGCGGAACACTGGCGAGACTGTATTGACCTGCTTCAATCGAGAGACGACGCGCGCCCTCCGCTGCGAGTAAGTGCGGCGGCAGGGAGAGTGGTACGGCCCAAAAACTCCGAAACACCGCATCAGTGCTCATATCAAGCCGATCGGGCCATCGCTCATCAGCCCGGCCCATCATCATCGTACCAGCTATGGCGCTCGAAATATCGCGGCCCGAAATCATGATCCGTTCTGCCCGTAACGATGCAAGACCTCACAATAGATGAAGGTAATGCCCTTTTCTTCAAGCCAAACGAGCATCCGCTTGGTGCTATCAATCCCGGGATCTTCGTCATCGTTGGTGATCAAGAGAGCGAGCGGCGTGCCCCGATTGGCCCACGCCATTACCGCGACAAAAGCCGCGATCGCGCCTTTCCTATCCGACGCGCCGCGACCACGCATAAGTCCGTCCGTCTTGATGGGTTGGAAAGGGGGGCTCATCCCTGCCGCTTCATCGCTCGGCGGCACCTCGTCGGTGTGACCAGAAAAATAAAGCCTCTGTCCGCCCTCTCCCCTCATTGCGTCGAGGTTGGGGCCGTCACCGAAGGTCTCGCGATCAACCGCAAAACCTGGCTCTCCGAGCCAATCTTCGAGGAGGCCCTGCGCGCCCGCATCAATCGGCGTGATCGAAGGGCGCTCAATGGGTGTGATGGGGTCTTGGAGGAAGGCGCTATTCATTGGCTACAAGATGGTCGAAGCTGCGCCCTGCTGCAACGCTCAATGCGCCGCGGTGAGGCCATAAGCGTCACCCATTCGCCGTATGCGGCTGATCTTATCATCAAACAGATCCCAACGATTATGCGGCTCCAACTCCGCCCAAAGGGCTTCAACATCTTTATAGAGAAGGGTCTCAGGCTCGTCGTCAAAAATATCGTGTTCGATCCGTTCAAGCTCAATAGGCTCGAGCGTATCAAGCTCGACAACAGCAGCCGCGTCGCGATAAACATCCGCATGCGGCGAGCGTGCTCGCTTCCCTTGGCCCGCGCGGCCAGCAAAGAGATCGAAAAAGGCGCGCTCGAACGGCGCCTGGCTCTCATAAAGGAAAGTGAAGATGGCCTGCGCGAAATCAATATCGCGCTTGGGGTCTCGGCGGGCGACTCCCAAGCGCCGATGGATAGCCTCCGAGAAGGCATGCTCATAATAGCGGGGGAAGCGATCAAGCTCCGCTTGCAGAGTCTTGGCGTTTGACAGCGACCTCAACGCATCGGCAAGCGCACAAAGGTTCCAGTAAATCGCCTCCGGCTGCCGACCATAGGAATAAAGTCCACCGTGGTCGAAATAAGCAGCGATCGCTCCTGGCTTGAGTGTGGGAAGGAACCGCCACGGGCCATAGTCAAAGCACTCGCCATTGATGTTCATATTATCCGTATTAAGAACACCATGTACGAAGCCAGCGGCCATAAGGCGGGCCGTCATCACCGCCATACGCCGGGCGACGGCCGCCAAGAGGCCAGGCGCGTCACCCGCTTCAACGTCGGGGTAGAAATGCGTGATGACATAATCGAGAAGCCGCGCGGTGGCGTCGCGATCGCCCATGTAATCAAGCCGCTGAAACGTCCCAAATCGAACATGGCTATGGGACAACCGGACCAGCACCGCCGATCGCGTTGGTGAGGGCTCGTCATCCCGTTCAAGATCTTCGCCGGTTTCGATAACGCTCAGTGTCCGGGAGGTTGGCACGCCAAGGGCTTCAAGCATCTCGGTTGCCAGCACCTCGCGGACGGCACCTTTCAAGGTCAGGCGACCATCCGCCGTTCGGGAAAAAGGTGTCCGGCCTGACCCTTTGGTGCCCAGGTCCATGAGCCGCTCTCTATCGTCACGGAGCTGAGCAAAGGTGAAGCCGCGGCCATCACCGATATCGGGATTATAGTTTCTGAACTGATGACCATGATACGCCAACGCTAGGGGCTCTGGCAGGTTATCAGGCAACGGCGAAAATCTTGCGAAGTGCTCGATCCACTGCTCATTTGAGAGCTGCGAAAGACCTACCTCCCTGGCGGCGGGATCATTGCGAAACCGCATGATCGTTTTCGGAAAATCCGCAGGCTTAACCGCCGCAAAGAAGCGGGGGCCGAGCGATAGGATCGGGGGTTGGGGCGCGCTTCCTTCGGACAATCCTTAGTAGCCAAGTCGTCGTTGTTGGAACGTCAGCGGGGCTGGATCAATCACCCGGATCCCGCTCCGGTTGATCTCGAGGATCGCAAGACCGCGTTCCACCAGACCCTCTTCGTTGAGGCGGAAAAGTCCGTCCGCGCCCAAAAAGCCATTGGGGTTCGTGAGCATCGGTGCCGAGAACTTGTTCTCCGCATCCATTTCCGCAAGCCGCGCTGTGATCAAGGTGGCATCATAGGCAAGCGACGCTAGACGCGCCGGCGTTTCACCGTAGGCCGCCTCGTAACGTCGCGTGAACCCGCGCGATAGCTCAGGATCGGGCGCCGCAAACCAACCACCCTGGAGCGCCGGTTCGCCGGTGAGAAGCGGGTTGTTCCAAGCCGAAACGCCGAGCAACTTGATTTCCCGCACATCAACATCATTATACGGAAGTAGGGGCGCAAGCGCACGCAACAACCGGCCAGATTCTGGCAAAAGCACCGCCTGGAAACCATCATACGCGGGGTCGTAGACTTCTAAAGGCACATCAGCGCCGCCGCCATATCCGCCGCCACCATAGCTGCCAGTGGTCACGCCGCCCTGACCGTCCGTGGGCACACCGCGGAAGGGTTCCTCAACGATTGGTCGGCTGATGGCATTTGGATCAATCCCCGTCGGCCCAAACCGCGGCGCCACATATTGCGGGATAAATCCCGGGGCGGCGTATTGAGCCAGTCGCTTCGCAGGCTGACGCATATCATCCGCATTGCGAATATAGCGTTCAGAATGAACGAGCTCGCCGCCGCCTTGGAAAACGTGTTCGTTAAAGGCGCTGCTCACACGGTCACCATAATTTGTGATCGGAGCAAGAAGGCCAAAGCGGGCATAGCCCTGCGACAAGGCATAAGAGGTCACCCGCTCAATCTCCGGCTCAGGCGGGAAGCTCAAGAGATAAACCCCATCGCCGGCCACCAAACGATCGGTTGAGAACGCGATCACCGGAATGTCTTGCGCACGGGCGACGGTACCGACCGCAGCGACACTGTCGGAAAGAAGCGGGCCGAGAATAACGTCCGCGCCATCCGCGATCGCATCCCGTGCAGCGGCTTGCGCGCCAACCGGTGTCCCGAGCGTGTCGCCTGGGATCAACAAGAAACTCTCATTCCCGCTCTCAAACGCCACCATCTGCGCTGCCTTGAGCATGCTGTCGGCGAGGTTTTGAATGTTCTCCGACGTTGAGCTGAAGGGCAGCAGCAGCGCCACACGCACGACGTCATCTTCGATAAGATCAGGAAGGGTGACGGGCGCCTCGAGCCCCATGGGATCGTCCGTCGCCACGGTCTTCGCGGGTTCCGTTGTCGATGTGGTCGAGCAGGCGACGAGCACCAAGGCCAAAAGAAGTGCGCCCAAGCGCTGCGGCAGGTTCGTCATCGGCGATGTGATCATGGTTAAGGCTCCCAGACATTGGCCATACCGGGGCTTTGCGACAGCCTCAACACACTTCCCATCGCCGCCAGCATGACCGTTCGTTGACCTAGGCCGTGGAAGCGCAGAAGCACCTGAACATGCAAAGGAAACTTTCTCCAGGATTGCACGTCGCCGCGACGCCGATTGGGCATCTTGGGGATGTCTCATCGCGGTTGCGCGAGGCTTTGTCGGCTGCCGACAGAATCGTCTGCGAGGACACACGGGTGACCGGTAAGCTCCTCTCAGCGCTTGATCTTTCAGGCAGGCCCCTCTCCGCCTATCACGAGCACAATGCCGAGAAGGTGCGCCCCGGCGTCATCCGCGAGCTCGAATCGGGCGCCGCCATCGTTTTGGTGTCCGATGCGGGGACGCCGCTCATTTCGGACCCAGGCTATAAACTCGTCCGCGAAGCCAGGGACCGAAACATTCCCGTCGTCGCCATACCAGGACCTTCGGCATTGATCGCGGCGCTGTCGATCGCTGGCGCGCCCACCGATGCATTCAGTTTTTTGGGTTTCCTTCCCAAAGGCGCGGGGCAGCGCGCAACGCTCCTCAACGGTCTTAAAGAACGAGGCGAGACGTTGGTGTTTTACGAAACCGGCCCTCGCATCGCTGCCTCCCTTCAATCGGTGGCGGAAACCCTCGGCCCCCGCACCGTGGCCGTGGCGCGGGAGCTCACCAAAGTTCACGAAGAACTTGTTGAAGGCCCCGCAGATCAGCTCGCCGCCCGCTATCAAGCTGCCCCGCCCAAGGGCGAGATTGTCTTGATCGTTCATCCAGCCACAACGCCCGAAGCGGTCGATCTCGATGGGCTGCTGACCGAGCTTTTGGGGCGAGAAAGCTTGCGCGAGAGTGCCCGAATCGCCGCGGAAATGACCGGCCGTCCACGCAAGGAATGCTATGCCCGGGCCCTTGAGCTCCAAAAGACGTCAAGCTGAACGCGCTGGCCGAACCGCTGAATTCGTCGGCGGTCTGTTCTTGGTCCTCAAGGGCTATCGATTGCTTCAATCTCGCTTCCAATCGCCAGTCGGCGAGATCGATATCGTCGCTCGCCGAGGCAGCACCCTGGTCTTTGTCGAAGTGAAGCTGCGAAAAACTGCCGAGGAAGCGCGCCTCGCGGTCACCCCGCAAAACCAACGTCGCATCAAAGCAGCGGCTGATACTTACCTCGCCCGCAAGGCGCGGCGCCTCGATGTGCCGCTCCGTTACGATATTATCGCAATGTCACCCTATTCTATTAACCATATTCGTGACGCCTTCCGCTAGAATCTGGCTAGCGATTAACGCCTATGTTCATATGTCCACCGTGCTGATTGGAGAACCATTCACCATGATCCGCGCCCTT
The DNA here is from genome assembly GCA_039818345.1 of Pseudomonadota bacterium. Taxonomy (GTDB): domain Bacteria; phylum Pseudomonadota; class Alphaproteobacteria; order Caulobacterales; family Parvularculaceae; genus Parvularcula. Next base: position 69,130 of record JBCBUC010000016.1, read on the forward strand.
TTGATTGTTTCCCTCACTTTGCTTGCGGCTTGCACGCAGAACCGTTCGCTTGGCGATCGGATTGACGACACCTCGGCGAGCCTCACCCTCAAGCGAAAGCTCCTGTTTGAACGCGACGTCCATACCGGCGACATCGACATGACCTTTTTCGAGGGCCGTCTTCTTCTTGCGGGCACTGTGCGATCCGAGGCTGATGCTGTGATTGTGGAAGAAAAAGCAGCGGAAATCGGCTCGGTTGATGAGGTGATCAACGAACTCGTGGTCGGCCCGCGCACCTCCATCGCTGAAGGCTCGCGCGACACAATGATCGACCAGCGACTTCAAACAGCGCTGTTCGCGGATACGGGCGTGAAGGCCGGAAACTACCGCGTGCTGGTCAGCCAGGGCACAGTCTATCTCCTAGGCGTTGCGCAAGGCCCGAATGAGCTGACACGCGTGACAGGACAGGCCCAAGCCCTTGATGGGGTGCAAGAGGTGGTCAGCCACGTTATCTATCTGCGAGATCCCCGCCGCGGAAAGTGAGCTGACCTTTGAAAATCGCGATCCAGACCGACCCGTTTCTTGGCCTTCAGATTCGCGGTGACACCACCTTTGCGCTGGCATTGGAAGCCAAGTCTCGGGGCGTTGAACTCTATGAGTACCAAGCGGAGAAACTCCAGCTCCACGGCAACAAGGTCATTGTGGAAGCGCTGCCGCTAGCCTCCTTACGCGATGAACAAGGCCAGCATGTCGAGCATGGATCCCCCATTGTGCTCGATCTTGCTGAGATGGATGTCATTTTGATCCGGCAAGATCCGCCCTTTGACATGGTCTATCAGACTGCGTGCTATATTCTTGAGAAACTGCCGGATAGCGTCCTTGTCCTGAACAATCCAGCTGAGATCCGGGGCGCGCCGGAGAAACTCTTTGTGATGGATTATCCAGAGTTGATGCCGCCCACACTGGTGACAAGCGATGAAACAGCCATTCGTCAGTTCCGCGACGAACATAAGGATGTGATCCTCAAACCGCTCTATGGCAATGGTGGCGCAGGTGTCTTTCGCGTCAAGCCCGAAGACGAGAATTTCAGCTCTCTGATGGAAATGTTTTTGTCAGGAGACAGAGCCCTACCCATCATCGCCCAAGCCTATCTCAAAGAGGTTCGCGGCGGTGATAAGCGGGTGTTGATCTTAGATGGTGAACCGGTGGGCGCGATTAACCGCGTGCCAGCCGATGGCGAAGCGCGCAGCAACATGCATGTGGGCGGACGGCCAGAAGCGTCTGACCTTACCGAGCGCGACCTCGAAATCTGCGCGGCCATCGGCCCGGAACTGAAAAAGCGCGGCCTTGTCTTCACCGGGATTGATGTCATTGGCGGATGGATGACCGAGATCAATGTCACAAGTCCCACGGGCATCCGTGAGCTGAAAAACTTTGGCGGGCCTGATATGGCCGCCCTGTTCTGGGATTGGTGCGAAGCCAAGAAAGCGCAAAGCTAGAGCGTTTTCAGCCAAAGTGGAGCCGGTTTGGCGGTTCGAAAACGCGATAAATCAAAGACCTAGAGCGTTTTCAGTGGCTCGAAGATCACTGAAATTGCTCTAGGCACTCGACTGGCCTCGCGTTCGGCCCACCCTATTGAGCGCTGGCGGGAGGCTCAAACCGCGACGGCGCGGTGACAAAGGGCTCAACGACGTCCGTCCACGCCTCGGTCTCATCGTCGCCATCCTCATCAAACAAGGCCCACCAAGGCACGCCCACCTGTCCAAAGCCGCCATAAAAGAACCCGCGGTCGCGCCAGAACCAGGGCCGCTTCCAGGGCTTTGGATCAATGTCCGATTGAACAAAGCCGTTGGCCCACGCCCATAGCGGCACACCTTCTGCGGTCAGGTCGTAAAACCGGTCGGTATCAGGACAGCGCTCTTCGTCGACCGCCCCGCCTTGGGCCGCTGTGTGGGCATAAGCAATAAAGCCGTCACATAAAGGGTTCCCCCCACTGACGATATAGCGCTTATAGCGTTCCGGATGTGCATCGCGGATCGGTTGATGGACCGTATCAAGGATGCCGCGGTAGCGCGCCTGGTCAACAAACCGGATTGGTATGATCCCCGGAATATTGAGGCTGACGAAGAAAATGTTCGTCTCATCACCATCGGTGGAATAAAACGACTCTTGGATAGTCCGATCATTATCGAGACGCCAGCGGATGATCCCCGATGCGTCACCTAATGGGTCACAGAGGCCCTGCCGAACACAGCTGCGCGGGTAGAACTGATCAAATTGCCAATCGTCTCGTCTTGCGCGCGCTGCGGCCCGCACCAACGACGGATCAAGCGCAACGGGGCCCGCATCGTTATAGACGTAAAGACCCACATCATTGCCGTAAATGAACCGCGCAAGGAACGGTGCGAAAACAGCGGAACCCACCCCGCCCGCGCTCGACCCAGCGATCAAAACCTTGTCAGGCTCACCAAAAACCGACTGGGCCACATCCATCCCTGCACTGAGATTTCTCAGGCCACGATGGTGGCGGATCCCGAAATCCGGATCATCAGCAATAGCATTGTCGCCGCCGAACACCGATCCATCGCAATAGGGCATGTAGACGACCGACCAATCGCCCAAATCATTATCGATCGTGCCATCAGGGGAGCTCTGGGCGAAAAAGCCGGGCAGCTCGTCAGCGGGCGGCGGCACCTGATCGTCGACGTTGGTGAAGCAGTTGGCCGCGCCCTCCCAGCATGCGCCGCCACCTTGCAAAAAAATGATCAGCTTTTCTGGATCGCCTGCCTTGGTGAAAACGGAATAGTCTGATCCAGAAATGCAAATCGGCCCATCGCCGCCTTCGGAGTCAAAGTCGTGCCGTATCCAATCGGAGGCAAAAGGCTCCGACGATGACGGCGCAAACGCGCCAAGATACTGGTCGAGATTGGCCCGGCGTAGCTCCCACTCCGCCTTTTTGGTGAGCCCGTTGTGCCGCGATTTGAACCATTCCCCAGCGATCGCTGCATCGCAGAATGGCAAAGTGGCCGCGACAACCGTCGCAACGGCAGGTAAAAAGCGCATGACCCCCATCGGGACCTCCCTCAACCGCGGCTCATCGGCCGCTTGTTATTTTGATGAAGGATCTCGAATTTTCATTGCCAATGTCAACGGACAAACTGTGATTGATGGTATCGCTTTTCGCAACTGCGAAGAACCTTTTCAGACCTCCACGGATATTTCGGACAATGATGAGTTACAGATCTCTCTTGAGCGCAAAGAAATAGGGCTGATCGATATCCCGAACGTCCATCAGCCCTATCACTTCGTCATCAGAGAATTTGCGGAAATGATCATTGATCGGTTTGGCGTCATAGATCATCGTCGCACTGACGACGCCGCGAAACTCGATCATGCGCAGGCGCGCCCGCGGCTTTCGCGTGCCAATAACCGGCTGGGACAAGATAAAAAGAAGCGTCGTCAACCCGTTCCTTAAGAACCGCGCATGCACGGCGAGACCAAGGGGCATGAGCGCTGGATTAGCAGCAAACTTTCCAAAAAGACCCTTGTGCACCAGCGGGTCCACTTCATCGGCGCTGCGGAAGACTTTGCCGTGCCAGCGGGCGACGCCTAAAACACCATCAAGCGCATGGCCGGTCGGAAGCTCCGCGCCCTTCCAAGGACCTATCATCTCCTCAATGCTGACCGCAGGCAGCGCGTCATAAAACGCCAGCGCCTCTTCCGTTGTTTTCGCATGGCCCCATTGGTCTTGGAGTGTCATCACGCACTGCCTTTCCTCGCTGCATTGGGATTTCACTGTAGGCTTGATTATGTCAACGAGAGAGCAAGGCCAAAAAGGCGTCTTCGCAGATGCGAAGCTTGAGAGACCATGAAGGAGGAATTCCGTGAGCGAATTGTTAGTGGACAACCAAGATGGCGTCACCACCATCACCCTTAACCGTCCTGATGCGATGAATGCCTTCACCCCCAGCTTGCTCGAAGCGATGGTTGGCGCGCTGAAGGAAGCCTCGACGACAGCGCGCGTGATTGTCCTTCGCGGCGCTGGCCGCGCCTTTTCAGCAGGCGTCGACCTCAAAGTGCTCCAGCAAGCAACCATCAAGCACGGCCGGGTCGGCGGTGTTTTTGATGGCCCCGCTTCGGAGGCCGCAAATGCCGTCCGACAAGCAAGTGTGCCTGTGGTCGCGAGGGTTCATGGCGCTTGCTTTACCGGCGCGCTCGAAATCGCCCTTCATTGCGACTTCATCCTCTGCACCAAGGACACCAAATTTGGGGATACCCACGCCAAGTTCGGTGTTCGTCCCTCCTGGGGGATGAGCCAAACCCTAGCCCGCGCCGTCGGCACACGACGTGCAAAAGAGCTTTCATTCACGGCACGAACTTTTTCGGGCATTGAAGCCGAGCAATTTGGCCTCGCTAATCATGCCTATGATGACGAAGAGGCCCTCGATAAAGCGCTCGCTGACGTCACCCGCCGGATTGTGGGCAACTCACCCGGCACGATCGCAGCGTATAAAGAGCTCTTTGCAGTGGCCGACGAAAACCGGCCCCTCGAAGACGCACTCCAAGAGGAAATCGCGCGTGATTTTCCGGGCATCACCGATACCGAAGAGCGCCTTGCTGGCTTTGGCCGGTAGACCTTACGGACCATCCGCCATGCAGGGTGTAACCTCTTGCGGCCTTTCTGCGGATAGCGAGCAGAACAGATTGGAGCATCACCCATGACACGCTATCTCCTTGCAACAACGGCGGCAGTGCTGTTGCTATCGACCACCGCCTTTGCCGAAGAGGTCCTTGCCACTGGCACCTTTGAGGACTCTCGCCAACATGATGGCCAAGGTACGGCCACTATCGTGAAGCTTGACGATGGCCGCACTGTTGTTCGCCTTTCGGAAGATTTCCGTACGGATCGGGGACCCGACCTCAAGGTCTGGTTGGTGGAGGACCAAGTCATCACCGCGTCCGATGTGACCGACGACAACTACATCAGCCTAGGCGGCCTTCGCCGTGCGCGCGGTGCGGGTGAATACGAGATCCCCGCGGACGTCGACATCAACAATTACCAAGAAGTCGTCATCTGGTGCCGCGCGTTCCGAGTCCTCTTTACGTCCGCAGAGTTGTCCACCTAAAGTCCCTGCAACCAAGTCTTGCGTTCTCTTTTCGTTCCTGGCAACGTTTCCGGGTAAGAATTAAGGAACGCACGATGGTCGCCGAGGTTACCACCTTCGCCTTTGAAGGCGTCGATGCCCGTGAGGTCACGGTGCAAGCGCATCTCACGGGCGGTCAGCCGAGCTTCGTGATCGTCGGACTTCCCGACAAATCGGTCAGCGAAGCAAAGGACCGGATTTCCGCAGCGTTCAGTTCGATGGGGCTCGGCCTTCCCCCGAAACGGATCACGGTGAACCTGGCGCCAGCCGACCTTCGCAAGGAAGGCAGCCATTTCGACCTTCCGATCGCGCTTGCTTTGATGGCTGAAATGGGCGCCATTCCGCGCGATGCCTTCGAAGGGATGGCGGTGATCGGGGAGTTGGGGCTTGATGGCTCCATCGCGAAAACCACAGGGGCACTTCCCGCAGCTGTCGCCGCCAACGGGCTTCATTTGGGTCTGATTTGCAGCAAAGCATCAGGCCCAGAGGCTGCATGGGCGGGCGGGGACGCGGAAATCCTTGCCGCCCAAAGTATTCTTCAGCTCACCAATCATTTTAAAGGTAACCAAGTCTTAACCGCCCCCAAACCGGGGGCGATCACCAACGCCGAAGACATCCCTGATCTTGCCGATGTGAAAGGCCAAGACACCGCCCGGCGTGCACTCGAAGTTGCCGCCGCTGGCGGCCATAACCTCGTGATGATCGGCCCACCCGGATCGGGCAAAAGCATGTTGGCTGCTCGCTTACCGGGATTGTTGCCCCCGCTCACTCCGGCGGAAATGCTTGAGGTCTCGATGGTGCAATCGGTTGCCGGGTTGATCAACAATGGCGAGCTCAGCCGGTCGCGTCCTTTCCGTGCACCCCATCATTCTGCATCGATGGCGGCGATGGTCGGCGGCGGTATGCGCGCCAAACCCGGTGAGGCGTCGCTCGCGCATCGAGGGGTTCTCTTCCTCGATGAGCTCCCTGAATTTTCAGCCCATGTTCTCGACAGCCTGCGCCAGCCCCTTGAAACGGGCGATATTCTCATCGCCCGCGCCAATGCTCATGTGCGCTACCCTGCACGGTTCCAATTGGTCGCTGCGATGAACCCTTGCCGTTGCGGCAGCGGTTGCGCGCGGGGGCCTTCCTGCGCCGCAAAGTACCAGGCCCGGGTGTCAGGACCGTTTCTCGATCGGATGGACATCACGATTGAAACGCCACCGGTTTCAGCTCTTGATCTTGCCTCCCCCCAACGAGGGGAACCAAGCGTGAAAGTAGCTGAACGGGTGGCCCGTGCCCGGGAAGCCCAATTGGACCGTGGGATGATCAACGCCCATCTATCAGAAAAGGAGTTGGCCGCCATCGCCCAACCCGACGACGATGGGATGGCTCTGTTGCGACGGGCTTGCGAGAACCTCAATCTTTCCGCGCGGGGTTATACGCGGACATTACGGGTGGCCCGCACCCTTGCGGATCTTGCTGGATCCGATGCGCTCAAACGCGTTCATATTGCTGAGGCGATCAGTTTCCGCCGTTCCGAACCGCGATCGGTTCATACAGCGTTAAGCTAACGAACTTACTGGCGCTCAACGCTTTTGTGGCAAATCCGAGCAACGCCGTTGCAAGGGTTTCCATGACCAGCATGTCCAATCCATCTATTTCGCCCGAGGCGTTTTCGGTACCGGTGATCACGGTCGACGCTAAAACGCATGTTATCACCGCGCGTAACGACGCTGCATCGGCGCTCGGTCTTCTTGCCGGTGTTCCGTTTGGCCGCGGCGATTGGCCAATGGGTTGGTCATCGACCGAAGGGGCTGATGGTCAGCCCGCGTGGCTCCATTGCCATGGCTCGGAGCAAGAAAAGGCGCGCTCATTCCTCGTCACCACATCGGCGAGCCTAGGCGCGACAACCTATATCCTCCTCGACCAAGCAAACTCGCCCGCCAAAGCGGCACAAGAAAGCGGTCAGGGAACGGATCAAACACTTCAGTTCCTGGCAACCATGAGCCATGAGATGCGCACGCCCCTAAATGGCATTTTAGGGATGTCAGACCTGCTTCTCGATACCAAGCTCGATGCCAATCAGCGCAATTTTGCCCAGAACCTCAAGCATAGCGGCGTCGCGCTCCTCGATTTGATCAACGCCATCCTCGATTATGCAAAGCTTGATACCGGCAGCATGACGATGGCATCTGAGCCGTTCAATCCAGGCAAGCTCGTCGAAACGGTCACCGAGCTTCTCGCCACCAAAGCGGGCGAGAAAAATCTAGAGATTGCTACGATCATCCACCCTTCCGTACCAAAAGAACTAGCGGGGGATGTGTCAAAGCTTCGGCAATTGCTGGTCAACCTAATCGGTAACGCCGTGAAGTTTACCGAAACAGGGGGTGTGTTGATCGCATTGGGCGTTGATTCGACCACGAACGAACAATGCCAACTCAACATTGATGTTATTGACACGGGCGTCGGCATCCCGCGCTCCCTCCTTCCTCGTCTCTTTGATGCTTATTCGCGTGCGGAAGATATGGAAAAGCGCTCCGTTGAAGGCACAGGGCTCGGCCTTGCGATTGTCAAACAACTGACCAACAAGATGGGCGGCACGATCGAGGTTCAAAGTGAAGAAGATCGCGGCAGTACTTTCAGCCTGCAGCTACCGTTCGGTGTGGTGGCAGCGGCAGAAGAGCCCAAAACGATCGGTAATGACAAAAGAAGCGTCGTTGCGCTAACGGAAAACCCCATCCTTCAACGCTTCCTCCAAGCTCAGCTAAGGGCGAGCGGGTTTTCCGACGTGGAAATTGTCCAAAGCGCCACCAAGGCACGGTACCTCTTGGAGGCCAAATCCAACACCACCTTCCTTTGTGACTATTTCTTTGCACAAACCAATCCTGATCTCTCTCGATCAAGTAAGCGGAGCATTCTCCTCTTGCCCGCTGGCGCACGAAGCAAGTATGAATGCTTCAAGAAGCAGGGTTTCGGTACTTACCTCACCAAACCCATTCGACATCGGAGTTTTGAGCGTGTGCTCTCAGGTGAGGACTTGTCCGAACCGCTTCCGGTGGTCACTGATGGTCAAGATGTCAAAGACTATCGAGGTCCTTTCGATATTCTCCTTGCGGAGGATAATGACATCAACGCCATTCTAGCCCGCGCGATTGTTGAGCGGGTCGGCCACCGTTTGGACGTCGTTGGCGACGGCGCCGCAGCGGTTGAGGCGTTCAAAACCAAATCCTACGACATCATTTTGATGGACATGCATATGCCCAAAATGGGCGGTCTTGAAGCCACAAAAGTCATCCGCTCCGAGAAAAATGCGAAAGGCATGCCCATTATCGCGCTGACCGCCAACACGCTCCAGGAAGATCAAGACGCGTGCTTTGCAGCCGGCATGGACGATTTTTTGAGCAAACCGTTTGAGCCCAAGGAGCTCCTGGCGATCATCGACCGTTATGCAGCACCTCAAGGAACATCGGAAAACGATGACGCCAATCGGGCGGCAATATAGTCTGTTAAAAGACGGCCTTTGTCTGAGATCGCGATCGTTTTCCCGTCGATCGTCAGCAGTCCTTGATCGGCGAGCCCTTCCGCTCCTTCAAGGACAGCGGCCGCGCTTGGCCCGAGCCGATCGGTATGAAGACCTGTAACGGGACGCAGACCTCCGCCCAGCACTTCGAGGAGATGATCGTGCTCGGTCAGCGATGTCACCTCAATCCGGGTTTCGGCTGACACCGCGGGATAGCCGACAGAGCGTTTCGCCGCATCCGTCGCAAACCGCCCCAACCGGTCGCCGAACCGGCCAGCAGCCCCTGGCCCTATCCCAATCCAATCTGCATCATCCCAATAAAGAGCATTATGGCGCGCCTCGTCGCCCGGTACAGCATGATTGGAGACTTCGTAGGCAGGAAGACCAATCCCAAAAGAAAGGTCTTGCGTGATCTCGTAAAAGTCTGCGGCCCGATCATCGGGCATTGGAACGAGGTGCCCCCGTGCCTTCGCATGACCAAAGGCGGTCTCTGGTTCAATAGTGAGCTGATAGAGCGAAAGATGGGTCGCGCCGAGTGCACAGATCTCTGACAAACGCGCTTCCCACGCATTGAGCGATTGCCCCGGCAAAGCGTAGATGAAATCAAGGCTTACCCGGTCAAAGGTCATCAACGCACGGTCAATGGCAAGGTAAGCGGACGATGCATCATGGTTACGGCCAAGAAATTCCAGCTCTTGGTCATCAAGACTCTGAACACCAAGTGATAGTCGACCAAACCCAAGTGAGCGCAACGTATCGAAGCGATGCTGATCATCTGGGTTCGCTTCAATAGTGATCTCTGCACCCTCTTCAAGGCCGAAGAGATCGACGGCCGCGGCAATCACCTCAGCCGCAACCCGCTCAGGGATCAAGGAAGGGGTCCCGCCACCAAAATAGATGCTGCGCAGTGGTCTGATCTCATAGCGTTCAGCCATCAAGCGCAAGTCTTCCGTCAGCGCTCTTATCCAGGATTCTGCATCGACGTCTCGCGCTTTCGCAACGGTAAAGTCGCAGTAAGGACAGATGCGACGGCAGAAAGGCCAATGCACATAAAGACCCAAAGGTCTCAACCGAAAAGCTCCGTCATAAGAGCTTCAAGGGCACGGCTACGATGGGAGTATTGGGCTTTCTCCGTCGCAGACATTTCACCAAAGGTCTTCTCGGCACCATCCGGGATGAAACATGGATCATAACCAAAACCGCCCTCCCCCCGCGGCGGGAAAACGAGCTGTCCTCTGACTTCACCGCGAGCGTTGATCTGCCGACCATCTGGCCAACGCAGGACAAGCACGCTGATAAATGATGCGCCGCGATCAGTGCCGGCGGCTTCCACCTCGGCCTGAAGCCGCGCCATGGCGCGCCCAAAGTCCCGCGGCTCACCGGCCCAATCGGCCGAATAAACCCCCGGTGCTCCACCAAGAGCATCGGCCGATAAGCCCGAATCATCGGCGAGGACAACGCGGCCCGAAGCGTCCGCACCGGACACTGCTTTGAGAAGCGCGTTCGCTTCATAGGTCGTGCCGGTCTCTTCCACCTCCGGCAGGTCAAGCGCAGCAGCGCTCGTCACAGAAATTCCCTGCCCCTCCAAAAGGCGTTTCATTTCCGCTACCTTGCCCTCATTCCGCGTGGCAAGGACCAACAAATTATCTGGGAACAGCTGCATCCCAACCCCCTTCTCAGGCGAACATCATGAAGGCTGCTTGCGGCATCGTGACGGATCGTTCATGCACGCAGCCGCATTTCGATAATCGATGAAGACGGACCTGACTTTGTGACCATCCGCGTGACCTTGGACAAGATTTTGGCCGAACGCGATATGTCGTTGACCGAATTATCGGATCGCGTGGGCATCACCATCGCCAATCTTTCCATTCTCAAAACTGGTAAGGCGAAGGCCGTGCGCTTCACGACGCTGGAGAAAATCTGCCGGGTACTCGATTGCCAGCCTGGCGATATCCTTGAATTCGATAAGGATTAAGCGTCATGGCGGGGCCAGAGACGCATGGGTATGCAGGCAAGTCTCTGACCCAAAAACTTGGCCTCAAGCCCGGTATGGTGTGCTTGCCAGTGAACCCACCATCCCATTACCGCGATCTTTTGCCCGATTCCGATGGGGTTACATTCCGCCAACGCGCAAAAAGCGCGGATCTCGTCCACCTCTTCTGCGCGAACAAAACTGACTTGCGAAAGAGGCTACCGGCCATCCTGGGCAAGGTGGCGGAAGGCGGCATGATTTGGGTGTCGTGGCCGAAGAAGAGCTCACCTCTCTTTATCGATCTCACAGAGGACGATCTTCGAGCTGAAATTTTGCCCTTGGACTTTGTCGACGTGAAAGTGTGCGCCGTTGACCAGGATTGGTCGGGCCTCAAATTCGTGCGCCGAAAAAGCTGATCATCGCCAAGGAGACAAGATCAGACTATGGTTGAGGTGGAGCGCCCGAAGAGGTAGTGGGCGCGTTCGTTTTTCCACAAGGCAAACAATTGACCACGCTGTTGAACCTCAACCCGGCCGAACACACTGACCAACGGTCTTCATTGATCGGTTTGACGCGCCAAGATTTGGCCGCGCGTTTTGCGGCCGATCTTGGCCTCGCGGAGAAAGAGGCGCGGATGCGAGCGCGCCAGGTTTGGGGCTGGATCTACAATTTCGGTGCGACTGATTTCGCGGCGATGACCAATATCAGCAAAGCAATGCGAGAAAAGCTCTCCGACTGGTACCGCATCCCACGGGCTGAGATCGTTGAGCGGCTCATTTCCAATGACGGTACACGGAAGTATCTCTTACGCTTTGCTCCGGGCATTGAGGCAGAGGCGGTCTTTATCCCAGGTGTCGGCCGCGCTGGGGCGCTTTGTGTTTCCAGTCAGGTGGGCTGCACCCTCAATTGCACGTTTTGCCATACAGGCACCCAAGCTCTGGTCCGCAATTTAACGGCTGAAGAGATCGTGCTGCAAGTTCTTGCGTGCAAGGACGATATAGACGAGTGGCCATCCGGACGCGACGATCGTCAACTCACCAATATCGTCTTTATGGGGATGGGAGAGCCACTTTATAACCTCGATGGCGTGGCAAGATCGATCAACGTGATCAGCGACGGCGAGGGAATTTCGATTTCTCGGCGGCGGATCACTGTCTCGACGTCCGGCATCGTCAATCAGATGCACGCCTTGGGAACAGAGACAGAAGCAATGCTCGCAATTAGCCTTCACGCCGTGCGGGATGAGCTGCGTGATGTCCTTGTACCGATCAACAAAAAATGGCCGCTCGAAGAACTTCTTCAGGCTTGCAGGGACTATCCTGGCACGTCCAATGCGCGGCGAATCACGTTTGAATATGTCATGCTGAAAGGGGTCAATGACTCCGATGCCGAAGCACGGGAGCTCGTGCGGCTGCTTCAAGGCATTCCCGCGAAGATCAATTTGATCCCGTTCAACCCATGGCCAGACAGCCCCTATGCTTGTTCTGAATGGGGCCGGATCGAGTCTTTTGCAGAGATCGTGAACCGGGCCGGCTATGCGAGCCCCATTCGGACGCCCCGCGGCCGAGACGTTGGCGCCGCTTGCGGGCAGCTCAAAACCCAAAGCGTGAAGGCCCGCGCCAGTGCCCGGAAAGCCAGCCTCGAAACCGCCTAAGTGCGTTCAGCCGAGCTTACGCTTTTCATCATCGCCTGATCGGGGTATTAAGGTCTCAAGAATGACTGGTGGGCGGCTTCGATGACCAAAACAGACATGCTCTTCGGCGGAATTCTGCTTGCAGTGTTCACCCTCATTGGCATGGGCTTTTTCACCTTTGCGTCGTTCAGCAATCCTGAAAGCCGGGCCAACAAACGCGGCGAAGTTTTGCTTGAAGCGCGCGGTCTTGATGAGGAACCTGCGTCGGCGTCGAGCTGCGGGTGCTATGAGTTGGGCTTTGATCTTGGTTCAAGCCACCCTCGCGGCACAAAGCTCGATCTGAGTTCGCTGAATAAAGACGATCCCGACTATCTGGAAAATCGCGCCCGGATCTTGGCCTATAACGGCAATTATAACCTTTGCTACCAACGCCTCGAGCTGAGCGGCGCGCGGGCCTTCGAAAATGGTTATCTGGCAGGTACAGGGCGCATTCGCTCAGGCCGGTTTTGCCGCGAAGGCGATTTTTAGGCCTAGCTTTCCCGCGTTAGCGGTCTTTGCATTAGTTCAAGAATGACATCGTCGACGGATGCGCCGTCGTCCAGGATCGATGCAACCGCAGATGCGATCGGCAAGTCCACGCCTTTGTCTTGGGCGAGGCGGACCAAGGGACCCGCCGTCGCCGCCCCTTCTGCCACCGAATCTGACCGCGCGAGATGGTCACGGGAGCTGGTGCCATGGCCCAGCGCGAACCCCAGGGCAAAGTTCCTTGACTGTTTCGAATTGGCGGTCAGCACCAGATCCCCTAGGCCTGAAAGACCGCCCATCGTCTCATTGCGCGGGGATTTTCCGAGTTTCAGCGCTTTGGCCGGGTCATGGGCGCGCGGCATGAGACGATG
>JBCBUC010000017.1:0-79401 GCA_039818345.1 Pseudomonadota bacterium
GTTGATGGACCAGTAATGATCACGCTTGAGCGGTGCCAATCGGTACGATTGGCCCGCTCAAGCGTGATCATTACTGGTCCATCAACCATAGCGCGGCTAAGGGCTTTTCTATGGATGACACGACAACGAAATTCACCGACCAGGAAGCACTCGACTTTCACTCCGTGGGCAAGCCCGGAAAGCTCGAGGTCACCCCCACCAAGCCCATGGCGACGCAGCGCGATCTCTCGCTTGCTTACTCGCCCGGTGTCGCGGTGCCGGTGGAGAAAATCGCCGAAGACCCCGATAGTTCCTATGACCTCACCACCCGCGGGAATATGGTGGGCGTGATTTCCAACGGCACGGCGATCTTGGGCCTGGGCAATCTCGGCGCCCTCGCCTCCAAACCCGTCATGGAAGGCAAGTCGGTCCTCTTTAAGCGCTTTGCCGATATCGACTCGATTGATCTTGAGGTGGACACGGAAGACCCCGATGCCTTCATCGATGCGGTACGCCATCTTGGCCCCTCCTTCGGCGGGATCAATCTTGAAGATATTCAGGCACCGGACAGCTTCTATATCGAAGAGCGCCTCAAAGAGCTGATGGATATCCCCGTCTTTCACGACGACCAGCATGGCACGGCGATCATCGCCGCCGCGGGGCTTCTCAATGCCCTCGATATCAATGGCAAGGCGATCGGCGATGTGAAGGTCGCTGTCTCCGGCGCGGGTTCCTCGGCCCTGTCGGTGGTGAGCCTGATGAAGACCCTGGGCGTGAAACACGACAACGTCCTCGTCTGCGATCGCGCCGGTATCCTGCGCCCGGGGCGCGAGAAGAAAATGAACCAGTGGCAATCGGCCCACGCGGTGGAGACTGATAAGGTCACACTGGTCGATGCAATGGACGGCGCTGATGTGGCGATCGGACTCTCCGTTGGCGGAGCGATAACACCAGAGATGGTGCAGTCGATGACCACCAACCCGATCATCTTCGCCATGGCCAATCCCACGCCAGAAATCACGCCTGAGCAAGTCGCTCAGATTCGCAATGACGCGATCATGGCCACCGGCCGCTCGGACTACCCCAACCAGGTGAACAACGTCCTTGGCTTTCCTTATATCTTCCGTGGCGCCCTTGACGTTCGTGCGCGGACAATCAATGAGGAAATGAAGGCGGCCTGCGCCCGCGCCCTCGCAGAGCTTGCGCGCGAAGACGTGCCCGACGAGGTCGCCAACGCCTATGGCACGCGTCTTCAGTATGGGCCGGGATACATCATTCCCACCCCGTTTGACCCGCGCCTTCTTTCAAAAGTGCCGCCAGCGGTGGCCAAAGCGGCGTGCGATACAGGCGTTGCCCGGAAACCGATCCGAGATTTCCCGCGCTACCAATCAGATCTCGCCACCCGCCTCGATCCATCGGCCAGTTTCCTTCAAAAGATCCACGCCAGCGTCAAAAGTTCAGAACCGAAAAAGCGGATCGTTTTTGCCGAAGGCGAAGAGGAGGTGGTGATCCGTGCAGCCCACGCCTTCCAAAGCCAAGACTTAGGCCAGGCCGTGCTGATCGGCCGGGAAGACCAAGTGCGCCGGACAATGGATCGCTTGGGCCTCAGCAAGAACCACAATGTGGAGATTTGGAGCGCCCGCGAGTCAGCGCAAACAAAGAAGTATACAGAATATCTTTACAACCGCCTCCAACGCCAAGGCTTCCTCGAAAGAGACTGTCGCCGAATGGTGAACCAAGACCGCAACGCTTTTGGCGCCTGCATGCTCGCGATGGGACATGCAGATGGCATGGTGACGGGCGTGACCAGGCACTACAATGTTGCCCTGCGGCATGTGCGATACGCCCTCGATGCGCGTGAGGGCGAGCGGCTGATCGGTATGTCGATCATCCTCGCCAAGGGACGCACGGTCTTTATGGCTGATACGTCGATCACCGAATTACCGTCCTCAGAAGAACTCGCCGATATTGCGATCCAGACCGCCCACGCTGTTCGGGCCCTTGGTCACGAGCCTCGGGTGGCATTTGTCAGCCATTCCAACTTTGGCAATCCGCGTACAGAGAATATGCAGCGCGTCGCAGAGGCAGTTGGCTTGCTCGATGGCCGCGATGACGTCGACTTTGAGTATGAGGGCGAGATGACGCCGCGCATGGCGCTCAATCGTGACCTGAGGGGGATCTATCCCTTCAGCCGCCTGACCGGCAATGCCAATGTGCTGATTATGCCAGGGCTCCATTCGGGCGGTATTGCTTCCAAATTGCTAGGAGAAATCGGCGGCGCCACTGTGATCGGGCCGACACTTATCGGCCTCGAAAAGCCAGTGCAGATCGTCCAAACGGGCATGCAAATGAACGATGTCCTGACCCTGGCGTCGATCGCGGCCTATGACCTTGATGAGCACCATCGCGAATGGGTGGCGGAGCAAACGTCCGACTAGCGCCAAAGAACGACTGACTTGCCATGGCCACCGTCGTCGTCGACGCTGAGCGCAGCGTCTGGGGGCGAACATGGAATTTGGTCAACTCACCATTGTGCAACTCATTCCGGCAGTGTCGGTGATGATCGCCGCGATCATCGCCACTGTGCAGCTGCGCGCGAACGAACGCCACGCCAGGGAAAGCCATACGCTCAACATTTTGGGCGAACTCTCCGGCCACCGCCCATTCGCGGATGCGCACTTCTTGGTGCAAGATCTTTACGCGGCGGGACACGATGCGCGAGAACCATCCGAGGAAGAAATTCGGGCAATCCTTCGGCTGATCAGTCATTACGAGCACATCGCGACTGCCTATTTCGCCAAAACCATCGACCGCCGCACCGTGCTGCGGCAGCGGGGCCGATCGCTTGAGCTAACCTACAGTGTCGCCAAAGACTGGATCGAGGAACGTCGCCGGGCAATCCAAGCCCCTGGCCTTTATGTGCAGTTCGAACGTCTCGCGACGATCGAAGTGCCGCGCCATGTCCGCCGGTACGGTCAGCGCAACATCTGATCAACCCGCGATATGGCGGCAAAGAAAAACCCGGCGCGGGGTGCCGCACCGGGTTTCTCATTCATCGATAAAAGAGGCTTATTCGCCAGCGAGTGCCGGGAACTGCGGATCACTGACGACTTGTTGGAGAAGATCAGCAACCGCAGGCTGGAATGCATCAACAACGTTCTGACATGCGTTCACTGCGCTGTAGCTCGTTTTAAACGATTGCTCCGTACGCACGGTATAACCATCAGGGAGACTGTCCGAAGACACCGTCAAACCAATGGTCCAGCTGCCCGTGCCGAACGAGCTGAACACCAGCTCAGTCACTTCGCCGCGGATCGGCGCACCATCGCTTGCAAGGATCCCCGCTTGGAAGAGCTCAGCCTCAAAAGCGCCTTTGATGTAGTCAATCGGCGTGCCGCCAGGGATCACTTCGATCGCGCCCAAAAGACGGCAGGTCGGTGCTGTCTCCACACCCTCTGCCGCGGCGAATTCGCCGACCGACACCTTGGTGTCGCCAGTGACGGCCTGCTGCACCTGCATGATGTTAGCGGTCGTCGGGCTGTAAGGCCGGGTCGAGGTCGTCTCACAGGCGGCCAGTGCCAAGGCCGCCACCGCAGGTAGCGCAAGTTTCTTCATAATCATCGGGTTATCCCCCTTAAGCGTGGTCTTCAGCTAGCATGTTACATTTTCCCAGGCAAAGCGACGACTGCAGTTCGCTTATTGCGGGGCTCGTTTCGCTAGGATGCGCTGGAGCGTTCGCCGGTGCATGCCAAGACGGCGCGCGGTTTCTGAGACGTTATGTCCGCATAGCTCATAAACGCGTTGAATATGCTCCCAGCGCACCCGGTCCGCTGACATCGGATTCTCTGGCGGCTCCGGCAGCTCGCCCTCCTTGGCCAGCAACGCTTTGAAGACGTCATCGGCGTCAGCCGGCTTGGCGAGGTAATCGATTGCGCCCGCTTTCACGGCGGCCACGGCGGTGGTGATGTTGCCGTAACCCGTCAGAATGACCGCGCGCGCGTCGGCGCGTTGTTCATGCAAGAAATTGACGATGTCGATCCCGTCGCCGTCCTCTAAGCGAAGATCGACCACAGCAAAGGTGGGCGGTTTCTGCCGAATGAGCTCCTTCGCTTCGGCTGCGCCTTCGGCCAACAGGGGCACAAACCCGCGTTTTTCCATCGCGCGACCCAATCGCGTGCGGAATGGCATATCATCATCCACGATCAGGCAGGATGCATCGTCGGGCAGAACGGCGGTCTCACTCATAGGGCCAAGGCCTCACTCATTTCATACTCTTGTTGCGATTTGGTCTTTTCACGCAATTTGGCCAGTGGCCAAGAGATCGCAACCCAGGCGCCTGGCTTGCTCTGCTGATTGCCAAAGGTAACCGATGCGCCGGTGCGTTCGAGCAGCGTCTTGGCGATAAAAAAGCCAAGCCCAAGACCGCCCTTTCCGTCTCCCGCCCGTGCTGACACCCGGGGATAGGGCTCGCCCAAACGCAAAAGCGTATCGGCAGGGATCCCGGGACCGTCATCGGCGATCACGACCTCCACGGAACTGCCGCTCCATGATGCACCAATATCGACGGTTTCCTTGGCGTATTTGGTCGCGTTCTCGATGAGGTTCCGCAGACCATAGATGATCTCAGGCTGCCGGCTCAGCCTTTCAGGAACAGCGCCGCTTTCGGGGTCGAAACGGAATTCGATGTGCTTGTCGCCGGGCTCCATAAACGGCCGTGCCGCCTCGCGCAGCATGGTGTCGAGGGAAATCACGTTATGCACCGCATCCCCCGCGACGCCCGCCTGGCTAAGGCGCTGCAAGATCGACTGGCAGCGCTGGGTCTGGCTGATCAAGAGGCTCGCGTCTTCTTTAAGGGGTCCGTCAGGGAGCTCGCGTTCCATCTCCCGCGCTGTGACTTGAATCGTGCCGAGCGGCGTGCCGAGTTCATGAGCAGCCGCGGCGGCAAGACCATCAAGGGCTGAAAGACGTTCCTCGCGGCTCAGCGCAAGCTGCGTCGCCGTGAGAGCCCGGTTCAGCTTGGTTCGCTCAATCGCAACGCGGTAGGCATAGGCGCTGGTGAAACCCACGCCGAGCATCAAGGCCGACCAAAGCCCGACCTTATAAACCTCCGGTAGATTGAACCCGTCGGCGGTGCGCCAAGGCAAGGGGTAGTGGAGAAACGTCAGCACCGTGATGCAAACGATCACAAAGCCGATCACCAGGCTTGCCCGCCGGATATTGAGGCTACTCGCCGCCAGCATGGCCTGCATGATCAGCCACAGCGCAAACGGGTTCTGAATGCCCCCGGTGAGAAACAAAATGGCCGAGATCTGCAGCGTGTCGATCAAGAGATTGAAGACCACCTCGTTCGGCCGCAGCGGACGGGCCGGGCTAAAAGCGAACGTGGCATAGAGATTGAGCCAAACCCCAGCTGCGATGACCACGAGAACAGGGCCAAGCGGGATCTCAAATCCAAAGCCGAACTTGACCGCGATCAGCACGCCAAGCTGACCCGCGGCGGCGAACCAACGAAGGCTGGTGAGGGTTCCTTGTCGAAGAACGGTGGGCGGGTGGGCGGTCAGAGGCATCTTGTCAGTCGGATTCCGTGGACTCTGCGGGTATATCGCCTTGCATGATCAAGAACCAAATGCAGAGCTGGCTTATCGTCTCGCTCCTTTTCGCCCTCACCGCCTGCGGGAACAATGCCCCCATTCCCGGTGAGATCACCCTGACCGATGCGTTTGTCGCTGACTTCGAGCTCGTTGATCACCATGGCGAGAGCGCCAGTGATGAACGTTTCGAAGGCAAACCGATGCTCATCTATTTTGGTTTCACCACCTGCCCCGATGTCTGTCCTGCGTCCCTCTCCGTGTTGTCGGCCAGCCTTGATGCGCTCGGCGGCAAGGCGAGCGAATTGCAGCCCCTTTTCATCACGGTCGATGCAGAACGCGACACGCCGGAACAGCTGCGGCAGCATTTGAGCTTTGATGATCGGATCCTTGGCCTCACGGGCGATGAGGCAGCACTGGAGAAAGCGCGCCAAAATATGCGCGTTTTCGCAGCCAAAGTTTCTTTGGACGACAGTGCCCTTGGCTACACGATGGACCACCAGTCGTTGTTTTTCCTCATAGATCGTCAAGGAAATGCCGTGCGCGCTTTTGATGACGGAACAGATCCAAAGGTGCTGGCGCGGGCACTTGAGCGATGGCTTTGAGCAATTGTTTACGGCTCTTAGCTAAGTCTTGCAGTGTTCTGTCCTTCCGTGCTGCACTGCATAGAGGACGCTCTGGGTTAGTGGGGTTTTGAGTGATTTATCCAGCCTATGAAGCGGCGCATCAAATGGTCGGTCCTGCACGGACCTTTGCCCGTACTGTCGCCAGCGTTATCGATTCTCCAATGAATGTCTTTCGCGAGAGCTGGGCCTCCCGCATCGCGATCGCCGGACACAACGTGTTTGACATGGCGACCAAGCGCTACGCCAAACCAGAATGGCGTCTCGATACCACCGAGATCAACGGCGTTGAGGTGCCCATCACGGTCGACACCGTGCTCGAAAAGCCCTTTGGCCGTCTTTTGCGGTTCCGCCGTGACCCTTCGGTCCTTGCGGATGTTCCAGGGCTCGAGCCGCAGCCGCGGGTGCTGATCGCGGCGCCTATGTCAGGTCACCATGCCACCCTGCTGCGCGGCACGGTGGAGGCCATGCTGCCAGGCCACGAGGTGTTCATCACCGACTGGACCGATGCACGAGACGTCCCGGTTATCTTCGGTCGTTTCGACCTCAACACGTATATCGATTACCTCATTGAGTTCCTCCAACTGATCGGCCCTGGCTGCCACACCGTTGCTGTCTGTCAGCCTGGCCCGGCCCTGTTGGCAGCGGCCGCTGTGATGTCAGAGGACGAGGATCCGGCAACGCCGCGGACCATGACCTTTATGGGCTCGCCCATCGACGCACGGAGGTCGCCGACCGTCACGAACCTTCTTGCTGAGCAAAAGGCCTTCGATTGGTTCGAGGAAAACATGATCCAAACGGTGCCGGCGCCCTATGCAGGCTTCACGCGCCGGGTCTATCCGGGCTTTCTTCAGCTCTCGAGCTTCATGTCGATGAACATCGAACGGCATGTCGAGGCGAACTTTGACTATTTCGCCAACCTCATGTCGGGCGACAATGACGCGGCGAAAAAGCACGAGACGTTCTATGACGAGTATCTCTCGGTCTGCGACATGACATCGGAGTTCTACCTCCAAACGATCCATGACGTCTTCCAAGAGTACCTGCTGCCGCGCGGCCTCTTCACCCACAACGGCAAAATCGTTGATCCGTCGAAGATCACCAAGACCGCGCTGATGACGGTGGAAGGCGAGCTCGATGACATTTCGGGGATTGGCCAGACCCAAGCGGCCCACGATCTTTGCACCGGTCTCGCGGCCAAAGATCGGATCGACTACATTCAGAAAGGCGCTGGCCATTATGGCGTCTTCAGCGGCTCGAAGTGGCGCAAAGAGATCCAGCCGCGTCTTGCCGAGTTCATCCTCGAGCGTTTCGACCCGGCCGAAGAACGCGATGCGCTGAAAAACCGGGGCCTGAAGGTCGTCTCTGCTGCCTAAGCGCTGAGCCTCAGGCCTTGCGATCCCAAGGGTGACGTCCCTACGCCTTCCTTCGTCCAAGAAGGAAGGCGCCGATGGACATGATCTCTGCTGATCAGTTTGTGCTGATCAAACACATGATGTCGTTGAGCTTCATTGCCATGACCGCAGCCGCGGTCTTTCTTGGCCTGCTGCAAGCACAGCTCGAACGACCGCAAAGGGATGCTGTCGTTCTTGCGGGGGTGGCCGCTGCAGTAGCCGCCTATCATCAGTTTTTGATCGCCAGCAGCTGGGACACAGCCTTTGTCCTGATCACCGGTGAGCTGACGGACACAGGCTACGGCTTTGACGAAGCGCTGCGATTGGCTGGCCGCATCCTGACGCTTCCTCTGTCGGTGATCGCTTTGTTGGTGGTGCTGCGCCTACCGCCCGAGATTGCGGCGAGAAAGTTGCCCGCGCTTGGCGGTTCAGCGTTCCTTGCGACTTTGCTCAGCTATCTTGGCGCAATGACCAGTGACCCCAGCATCGGAGCGACGCTGATCCTCCTTGCGACATTGCCCCTCGCGCTTATCGGGTATGAGCTCAGCACGGGCTTTAAGGACGCCCGCGCCGCGCGTTGGACAATCGTCGGATCAGCGGCGCTGTCGCACCTTCTCCTTCTCGGCTCGCTCTTGGGAATATCAGGCGCTGCGCCAGTTGCTTTAGGCAGCATCACCGATCTTTTCGGAACGGCGGGCGCGGCGGTCATGATCTATCTCTTTGCAAGCCGCGCAACGCAGACCGACTAGCGCGTTTCCTTTGGCGCCGCGGGCGAGCTTGGTTAAGGGCAGGGGATGCCGAAAACGACACCCCTCTCACAAGACAGCCGCCTCTACCTGGTCGATGGCTCGGCCTATATCTTCCGCGCATTCCACGCCTTGCCGCCGCTCACCCGGAAATCAGACGGGATGCCGATTGGCGCCGTCTCGGGCTTTTGCAACATGCTGTGGAAGCTCTTGTCCGACGCATCGAACGATGCCGTTGAGCATATCGGCACACCGACCCATTTTGCGGTGATCTTTGACCATTCGGGCTATTCGTTCAGGAACGATCTTTACCCCGATTATAAAGCCAACCGTGACGAACCGCCCGAAGACTTGCGTCCGCAATTCTCCGTCATCCGCGACGCGACACGGGCCTTTGGCCTGCCTTGCCTCGAAGAAGAAGGCTACGAAGCCGACGATCTTATCGCGACCTTCGCCCGGCAAGCAGAAGGGCAGGGGGCGGAGGTTGTGATCGTCTCGTCCGATAAAGACCTCACCCAGCTGGTCACGGATAAAGTCGTGATGTTCGATCCGATGAAGAACAAAGTCATCGATACCGACGGCGTGATCGAGAAATTCGGCGTCGGTCCGGAGAAAATGATCGACCTGCAAGCGCTGATGGGCGATTCGACCGATAACGTTCCCGGCGTTCCTGGCATTGGTCCTAAGACGGCTGCGACCCTTCTTGACGAGTACGGAACACTTGAAGACTTGCTTGAGCGCGCTGACGAAATCAAACAGAAAAAGCGCCGGGAAACCATCATTGAGCACACGGACAATGCCAAGCTCTCCAAAGAGCTTGTCACGTTGCGCACCGATGTCGGTGATCTCGATGACCCCGCGGAGTTTGGTCTGGCGGAATTCGACCACGCCCAGCTCATCAGCTTTCTCGAAGAGATGGAGTTCACCACCCTCACCCGCCGTATCCGAGAGGCCGGCGGCATTGAGGAGGTGGCAAAGCCGCACGGCGCCTCAGCCGCAGAAGGCCCGATCGACACATCGAATTATAAGACCATCTTGGAGATGGACGACCTCCATGCGTTCATTGAGCGGGCCCATGCGTATGGCACGCTGGCGGTTGATACGGAAACGGACAGTCTCAACGCCATGCGTGCGCGGCTGGTGGGGATCAGCCTCGCGGCCGCGCCGGGCGACGCGTGCTACATACCCCTGCTCCATGGCGGCGATGGTCTTGATCTTGATGGTCAGGGTACAGAGCCGCAGCTCGCGACAGGCGATGTTCTCGACGCACTCCGCGGGATTTTCACCGATCCCTCCGTGGTCAAGGTGGGACAGAACCTCAAATTCGACATCGTGATCCTCGAGAACCATGGCGCCACCCTGAGCCCCGTCGATGACACCATGCTGATGTCCTATGTCGTTGAGTGCGGCGCAGATAGCCACGGCATGGACGAGCTCTCCAAGCGCTACCTCGATCACGAACCCATTCCGTTCACAGAGCTTGCTGGCAAAGGAAAGAACGCCAAAACCTTCGATCAAATCCCGATCAAAGAGGCGACGACCTATGCCGCCGAGGACGCCGACGTCACCCAGCGCCTGGGGCTGAAGCTCAAAAAACGGATGATCGAAGAATCCGTGGTCGCCGTCTACGAACGGATCGAGCGGCCCTTGGTTCCAGTGATTGCGGCGATGGAGCGGGAAGGGATCAAAGTCGACAAGGCCGAGCTCGCGCGCCTCTCCTCGGAGTTTGCGCAAAAGATGGCGGCCTTTGAGGATGAAGCGTTTGCAGCCGCAGGCGAGAAGTTCAATCTTGGCTCCCCCAAACAGATTGGCGAAATCCTGTTCGGCAAGCTCGGTATCCCCGGCGGTAAGAAAACCAAAACCGGCGCCTGGGCCACGGGCGCAGAAATCCTCGATGAACTGGCCGAGCAGGGTCATGACGTGCCCAAAGCGATCCTTGGCTGGCGGCAGATGTCGAAACTCAAATCGACCTACACGGACGCTTTGGTGACGGCGATCCATCCGGAGACGGGAAGAGTGCACACAAGTTTTTCCCTCGCCTCAACGCATACGGGCCGCCTCTCCTCAAATGACCCAAACCTCCAAAATATCCCGATACGGACAGAAGAGGGCCGGAAGATCCGCAAAGCGTTCATTCCTGAAAAAGGCAATGTCATCATCTCCGCCGACTACAGCCAGATCGAGTTGAGGCTGCTCGCCCATATCGGCGATGTGCCAGAGCTCAAGCGCGCCTTTGCCGACGACATCGACGTCCATGCTCTTACCGCATCGGAAGTGTTCGGCGTGCCGCTTGATGAGGTGGATACGGATCTTCGCCGGTCGGCCAAGACGATTAACTTTGGGATCATTTACGGTATTTCTGCCTTCGGCCTCTCCTCCCGCCTTGGCATCGAGCGGGGACGCGCAGCTGATTATATCAACAGCTATTTTGACAAATTCCCAGGCATTCGTCAGTATATGGATGACACCAAGGCGCTGGCAAAAGAGCAGGGCTATGTCGAAACGATCTTTGGTCGCCGCTCTTACATTACCGGCATCAAGGCCAGCAACCCCAACATGCGCGGCTTTGCCGAACGCCAGGCAATCAACGCGCCGATCCAAGGCACCGCGGCCGATATTGTCAAGCGCGCAATGATCCGTGTGCCGCCAGCACTCGAAGAAGCTGGCCTCAAGGCAAAAATGCTTCTCCAGGTGCACGATGAGTTGGTGCTCGAATGTCCCAAGGCGGAGGCTGATGCGACCTGCGCGCTAGTTAAAGATGTGATGGAGGGCGCGCCGCTTCCCGCTCGCGAGGTCTCAGTGCCCCTGAAAGTCGAAGCCAATGCGGCGCAGAATTGGGACGAGGCCCACTAGGGCGAGACTTGAGTGCCGACGTGGCGGTTGAGAAATGCGATCACCTCGCGAAAGCCATCAATGCTCGCATGCGCGTTGCTCGACGGATCGCCGTCCAAGGGAATAGGCAAACCGTCCAAAGGATGGGCGGCCGACGAGCCCGATGACAAGAGCGCCCAGAAAGGGTACCCGCTGGCTGGAGAATGTCCGGCCCCAGCATAGGTCCGATTGATCACTTCGTATTCGAAGTTATTGGCCTTTAGCCGCTGGTGGATGCGCGCGGCGGCGATGGACGAAGGCCACAAAAGATCGGCGTCACCCGAAATCAGAAGGATCGGCGCATCGATCTTCTCCACCGGGATTTCTGCCTGAGCCTCCAGCATGCCCGCGAGGAACAAGGCGCGCATCGATGGTGGGCTATCCGTGCTCGTCACAATACTGTCAACGGCGCGGGGGCTTTGGTACCGCTCGGCTGCTGAGATACCCTGGCCATCGAGCGTGAACGCGGGTTTGCCCAGCGCTTCTTCCGAACAGCATCCACTCCACACCACATTCGAGGGGGAGTAGGCGACCACCGCCGAGACAAGCTCTGGGTAGGTCGCAGCCACGAGCAGGGCCGCCTCCGCGCCTCGTGAGGCACCATCAAGGGCAACCCTCTCTTGTCCGTAGAAGGATCGAGCAACACCGAGGGCGTCCGCAAAGTGTTCGAGCGGGATCATCGAAAGCTCATCGGCAAGACCTTCGGCGTTGAAGTACGGCACCGCAAAAGCCGCGTAGCCGAAGGAGGCATAGCGGCGGGCTGCATTTTCCGGGGTGCCGCCCTCCGACCCCGATAGCACCACAACCGTGGGAAACGGGCCGTCCCCCTTTGGCGTGTAAAGAACACCGCGAACGCCGCGCTCATTGATCTCCCGCCGGACGAGGTTGGGCGATGATATGCGCAGCGTCTGTTCGACTGCGCTTGTCGTCCTATCGTCCGAGCGAGAATTTGTTTGTATGCGTGCGACATAGCGCACGGCGAACGCATCATTGGCGGGGCGCGACGGGGCGCGGGGCATATCGGCCTCGAATACCCAGGATGATGCGGTGAGCGGAAGGTCTGATGGCTCTGAGGGCAACACGGACCAAATGAGGCCCCGCGGCTCAATCCCTTGATAGGTTCCCGCGATCGACACGCCGCTCGCTGTATCAACCTCGCCGTGTTCATTGGCGTGATAAACCCCGCGCGACGACCAGACCTGGCCTGATGCATCCGTGAACTGCGCTTCGATCACGACCTGTCCGCCGGGGACGGCGCCCACCACCCGAATGGTGACATCCTCCTGCACAAGCCAGTCTTCGGGAGACACGATCAGCGCGGGCTCCGCCTGCGCTGACGCACAACCACTCCCAAAGCCATACTGAACCATGACCGCTATCAGCGCCAAAAAGATGCGCGCCATGGATCAACCCCCGCCATGCTCTCGGAAGTTTTAAGGCCTCAGCTTCAAACTGGCCAGACCAGCGCTTCACCGATTGAGAAAGACCCGCTAGCCGGGTCCCGTCAGAGCGTGGGAGGCGCAAGCCATGACGGAACTCATCGGTCGGTTTTTAGGCTTCGAAGAAAAAATGGGCCGTGGGCTCGTGACCTTCGGCTATTACCTTCTGCTCTTCTTGCTCGTGGTCACCACGCTTTATGATCTTCTTGTGGCCTTTGCTGGGTTCTTTGGCGCAGGCTTTTTCGGCAATCTAGGCAAGTTCTTGGTGCTGATCCCCGTTCGCTTCGTGGTGATGCTGATCGGGTTGCGGGTCGCGACCGAGTTTGTGCTCGCGGTTCTGAACGTTGAGGATTCGCTGAAAGCTGATCCGCTTGATGCTGACATGCTGTCGTCAGGTCTGAACCCTGTTCGGCGGCCCGTCTCACCAGCGCAAACGCCTGAACCAGAGGCGCCCGCGATTGATGAGGATGAACTGGCCGATGAACCCGTGACCGCGGCTGCATCGACGAAAAAGCGGACACGCAAATCGGCGAAAAAGACGACGGCCACCAAGAAGACGAAAAAGGCCACGACCAAGAAATCGGCCAAGGCCGCTTCAGCAACAACGCCCGAAGCCGCGAATGATCCTGCGCCTACAGAACCATCGCCGCCAACAGACGAAGACTAGCCCCAGGGGCCGCGAGCAGCGCTTGGCTGCGGAGCAACGCCGCCGCCCATCGCGTTTAGCCGGCGAATGCGCTCTTCCATCGGCGGATGGGTCGAGAAGAGGGCTTTCGCAGACCCTCTTCGCGAAAGCGGATTCACGATCATCAATTGCCCAGATGCGGGATGCCGCTCGGCAACGGGGTTTGGTGTTTGTGCAGCCACGCCAGAGATCTTTGCCAACGCCGATGAAAGCCAAGCGGGGTTGCCGCAAATCTCTGCGCCGGTTTTGTCCGCTTCATACTCACGGGTGCGGCTGATCGCGAGCTGCACAAGGCTCGCAGCCAAGGGCGCGATCAACATGACGATGATGAGGGCAAAGCCATTGCCCTGGTTGCCGCGGTTGCCGCCAAAGAAAAACGCAAAATTCGCAAGCGCGGTGATCGCACCGGCCAGGGTTGCGGTCATGGTCATGGTGAGGGTGTCTCGATTTCTCACATGCGCAAGTTCGTGGGCCATCACGCCCATCACTTCTTCTTCGGTGAGCCGATCGAGAAGCCCCCGCGTGGCGGCGACAGCGGCATGGGCGGGGTCCCGGCCGGTGGCAAAGGCGTTGGGTTGATCTTGGTCGATCACATAAACCTTTGGCATCGGCATCTCCGCGCGCGCTGCGAGGCCGGAAACACCATGGGCAAAACGGCGCAGTCTTGGGTCCGTCTCATCGGGGCCAATTTCGCGGGCATTGTACATCCGCAGGACGATTTTATCGGCATTCCAGAAGGCAAAGAGGTTGCTGAGCCCAGCAAAACCCAAGGCCAACATCATCCCGCCGCGACCGCCGATCACGGTGCCAATGACGCCAAAAAGAGCGGTCATGCCCGCCATCAAAAGAAAAGTTCGGAAATTTGCGTTCATATATCTCTTGCCGCACCCATTCGATGGTCGGAATGAAGATGGGGAAATTGCTCCCCGATGCAATAATGAGCGTGAGACGATGAACGACGATAGCGCACCGCCGAAGGACGACGACGTCCCCACCACCCCTGACGGTATCCCTCTGATTGCCAATGGTCGGAAGCTCACTCCGCAAGAAATCGATATTTTGCGCGAGGCCAAAGCGCGCCGCGACGAAATCGACGCCCGCGCCGACGTTCCAAAAGAGATCAATGGCGGAAAGAGAAAATCAGAACCAACACGCTATGGTGACTGGGAGAAAGACGGTCGGACCTATGATTTCAGCTAATTCTGTTGACCCTTTACCAACCATGTTAGCGCACGGCATGAGCCATGCAGACGTCCGGGGCCGCCTTGGCCTGACAAAAAGGAACGGGGCACGATGACCACCTTGAAAAAGCTCGCCGCATCCGTTGCGCTTCTCGCTCTGGTTGCTTGCGAGAGCGCCGAAGAGAAAGCCGCGAAATTCGCCGCCAACGCGCAAGAATATCTCGAAGAAGGAGAACTCCAGCGCGCCCGGCTGCAGTTCGCCAACGCCCTCCAAAACGACCCAGACAATGTCGCCGCCCTGCGCGGTGCCGCGGAGGTTGCAGAACTTCAGGAAAGCTATGGCGAGCAGATGCGCTATCTTGCGCGCGTCGTCGAACTCGTCCCCGACGACATCAAAGCAAGTGCTGAGCTGTCCCGGCTTCAGCTTCTTGCCGGGAACGTCGATAGCGCCCTTGATCGCGCAAACAATGTCCTCGCAGTCGAACCGAACAATGTCCAAGCCTTGACCGTCAAGGGCGCCACCTTGGTGCTCGAAAACGATCTCATCGGAGCGACCGAAGTCCTTGACCAGGCCTTGGCGTTGGATCCTGCCAATGTGGAGGTTCGCAACCTTCTTGCGGCCCGCTTTGTCCGTGACGAGAACTTTTCCGAGGCTGAACGGATCATCGAAGAAGGCCTTGCCAAAGACCCGTCTGCCGAAGAACTGCTCGCCGTCAAACTCGTTTTGGCCCAGCGCCAGCAAGACATCGACACCATGGACGAGACGTTCCAGCGCCTCATTGAAGTCAATCAAGAGAACGGTCTTTACCGGGAACGTTATGGCCAGTTCCTTCTTCGTGGCCGGCAGGATCTCGAAGGCGCGCTCGCCCAGTTCCGTGCGGCCCTCCCCCTCATGGACAACAAGGCAGAGTTGATTTCGCGTCACATCGGTGTCGTTCGCGCCGTTGAAGATGATGAAGCGGCAGAAGCGGAACTGCGGCAGATCGTGGCCGATTATCCTGATGCTGAGCTTGACTTCGCCATCGCTGACTTCCTTTGCCAAGTCGAGAAGGTGGAGGAATGCGTCGCTGAGCTTGAAAGGCTTGCCAGCGAAGACAACGAAGACCTCGCAATTAAGAGCGAGGCGCTCGTCCGCCTTGGTGAACGGGACTTTGTGGCCCGTGACCTCGAGACCGCCATGGCCCGCGCAGAAACAGTGTTGGCCGACGATGCATCGAGCCCCAACGCCCTCACCCTCAAAGGCAAAGTGCAGCTTGCCAACGAAGACGTCGAAGCGGCCATCGAAACGCTGCGCGAGGCCATCGCGGGTGATCCTGACAAGGAAAGCGCACTGATCCTCATTGGCCTCGCCTATGAGGCGGATGGCCGGGAGTCATTCGGTCAAGCCCAACTCGCCCAGGCAATCGATCGGCTCGGCCTCACCCCGACCCTCTATTACGCCTATCGCGGCATGCTCACACGGGCAGGACAGACAGAGGACGTGACCGACCTCACCTTGCGTTATGCCCAAAGTGAGTTCGCCGACGCCGAAGTTCGGCGGGAAAGCGCAGCCCTTTTGATCAATGAGGGCCGCACGGAAGAAGCAGAGGCAATCCTACGCGGCCTTGTGCGCATCGACCCCGCCGATGACGCCGCCCGTCAGCTGTTGATTGCGACGCTCCTTCAACAAACCCGCAGCGATGAAGCACTCGTACAGATCGATTACCTCTCTGAGGACGGACAAAAATCGACCAACGCCATCAGATTGAAAGCCGAAGCCCTGGGCCGGATGGAACGGTTTGACGAGGTGCGCTCATACCTCAACGAGCAAGCAGAGGCTGGCGAGAACGAAGCCGCCTATGCGCTTTTGACCCAGTTTGAGCTCAACCAAGGCGAAACGGAATCGGCGCTCGCGGCAGCCGATCAAGGCATTGCGGCATTCCCAGGAAATGAAGGCCTTCATTTGGCGCGGTACAACACCTTCCTTGCAAGCGGCGATCGCGAACAAGCAAAGGCCGCCCTGTCAAAAGGCATCGAGGAAGCGCAGAGCACGGTCAATCTTCGCACCCTACAGTCAAACGAGCTGATGCAAGATGGCATGCGGCAGGATGCTCTCGCTGTGCTTCAAAGCCTTTATGCGGAAGACGCGCTGAGTGACCTGACAGCAAACAATTTTGCGTCGCTTAGCCTCGACCTTGGCGGCTCAGCGGAAACCGCGCTTGAGGTTGCTCAACGCTTTGAAGGCACCGAACAGCCGTTCTTTGCGGACACGCTTGGTTGGGCCTATTACAAGAACGGCAATATCGAAAAAGCGGCCGAATATGCAGCTGTCGCCGCAGAAGCGGACATCAACAACGCCGAGATCCTCTACCATCGCGGTGTGATTGAAGCCGCCCAAGGCAACACCGACGCCGCCCGCGAAGCCTTCACACAAGCTTTGGAAGCTCCTGGTAAGACGGATACGGTGAACGAGGCGATCATCCAAGCAGCGCTTGAAGACCTGTAACGGCGACAGGTCATTGGCGTTGCTCGGTTGATCAGGCGGCTTAAGCAAGGAAAGCCATGTACGAAAAGCATTTCCGGCTAAAGCGCAAACCGTTTGCCACCCATCCTGAACCGGACATGCTGTTCTGGTCAGACGGTCATAAAATGGCGCGCACCATGCTCGCCTATGGCCTCACCTCAGGGAACGGCGCGGTCGTCATCACCGGGGAGATCGGCAGCGGGAAGACGACGCTGCTGCACGATTTGGCGCGCCGCCATAAAGACGGAAACCGCTTTGGGGCACTGACAGGCGATATCGGTTATGAGAACGATGTCGCTAGCTGGATTCTCTATGGTTTCGGGATCGAATCGAAAGCGACCTCAGCCAATCAATCGCTTTCCCATCTCGATAAATTTCTCGCCCAAAACCGAAGCGCAGGGCGCAAAGCCGTTCTTTTTATCGATGAGGCGCAGCTGATCGAGCCGCGCCTCCTTGAGCGCATTAGGGTGCTGGCTGAGCGGCAATCAGGCGGCCGGCCGGTGTTGCAGCTGGTGCTCTTTGGTCAGCCCGAATTGGGTGCGCTTTTGAATATGCCGCAGCTGGCGCAGTTCCGGCAGCGCGTGGTCGCCCACTACCACCTGCGGGCCTTCAGCTTGCAAGAATCGGCCGACTATATCGCATCGCGGCTGAGCTTAGCGGGCGCAAGGGCGGAGATTTTCACCCCCGGGGCAATTGACCGGATCTTTGAAGCATCGGGCGGAATACCGCGGCAAATCAACATCGTGGCCGACACAGCCATGGTCTATGCCTTTGCCTCTGAAAGCAAAGAGGTGAACGCCGATATCGTGATGCGGGTCCTTCAAGACCGTCGCGACCATGGTATTTTGAAAGTCGACCCGCCAGGGAACGCTTAAGCGCTGCCAGCCATATCCTTGCGCCAAAGAGGCTCGCCCAACTCGTCGATAAATGCCTTATGAGCCGCGCGTTCCTGATCGGTGATCAGCGAGGCCAGCGGCTTTGGTCGCTGCCGCGCCGGCATTGACCCGCCTGTTCGCCCGGTTCGTAGATCCGTCGCCGACGAAAACGAGAGCCCGCCCTGGGAACCGCCGGTCAGTTCAATATAGACCCGCGCCAAAAGCTCTGAATCGAGGAGCGCCCCGTGGCCTTTCTCCTCGCGTTCATCCTTGCTGATACCGAAACGGCTGCAGAGCGCATCAAGCGACGCAGGAGCGCCAGGGAACATCTTACGGGCCATGGGCACAGTGTCAGTGACCCGGTTTTTAAGCCGCGGAAGTCCCGCGTTCTCCATCTCCCAATTGATAAAGCGCATATCAAACGGCGCGTTATGAGCGACCAATTCAGCGCCCACAACAAACTCAGCAAAAGCTGGCCCCACAGCTGGATCGGCGAAGATCGGCTTGTCACAAAGCATTTCGCTGGAGATCTTGTGAATCCGATAGGCGTCATCGGGCATGTCGCGCTCGGGGTTCACATAGACATGGAATGTCTCGCCGCTGAGGACCCCGTCGATCATCTCGATGGCGCCGAGCTCAACAAGCCGATGCCCATCATCGGGTGAAAGTCCAGTCGTTTCGGTATCAAAAATGATCACTCTGCCCATAGGCTCAGGTGACGCCGATTTGATGGTGATGTCGAGCGGCTAAGAGGACCGGAGGGCGGCCAAGATTTCCCGAACCTTGCTGCGCGCGGGCTCCAATCCCTCATCGGTGCACACAACAAAGGTCGCTAAGGCAAGGCGTTCCTCTTCGGATGCTTGGCGTGCAAGGATGCCATCGAGTTTCTCAGCCGTCATTCCAGGTCGTTCGAGGACGCGGGCACGGCGAATCGCTGGGTCCGCTGTCACCACGATCACCGCGTGAAAAAGGGCCGCCATGCCGCTTTCAGCCAAGAGAGGAATATCGAGGATCACAATGTCCGCGCCCTCTACCTGTTGTTTTGCGATGAACGCGCCCTGGTCCTCCCGCACCAACGGATGAACAATTTTTTCAAGCGTTTGGAGCGCTTCAGGCTTTCCAATGGTTTCTTTGGCGAGAAGCTCCCGGTCGATGCCCATCTCGATGCTGCCCGCGCCTGGAAACTGCGCGAGCACGGGGGCGACAGCTTTGCCGCCCGGTGCGTAGAGACCATGAACGGCGGCATCGGCATCCCAGATTGGAATGCCTTCCTCGGCAAAAAGCTTCGCCGTGGTGCTCTTCCCCATGCCAATGGAGCCTGTCAGTCCGACAATCTTCACAGTGTGGCCCTCAACTCTGACAAGGTGCGGTCAGCATCTGGGAAACAGCCTGTCCAAGCCTCAAAACTGGGCGCCGCCTGAAAGACCAGCATAGCCAATCCGTCCGTCAGCTTCTCGACACCGCCCGCCTCTGCCATCGCAAGGAAGGGTGTCTGTTCTTTACCATAAACAATATCGACCGCTGCCTTGGGAACAGGACCCGCAAAATCGAGCTCAAGGGACGGCTGCCCGGCCATGCCAAGACTTGTTGTGTTGACGAGAAGATCGGGCGCTTCAGCAACAAGGGCGTTCCGCTCATCCCAATCACGGACCTCAATTTGGGGAAACCGGGTCGCCAAAGCATCCGCCCGCTCACGGGTTCGATTAAGAAGCGTGACCCGATCTGAATCGCGAAGCGCATAAAGAACAGCCGCTGAGGCCCCACCCGCACCAAGCACCACAGCATGGCCAACAGATCGCGTTACCCCAATATGATCAAGGCTCATTTCGAACCCGAACACATCACTGTTGTCGGCAAAAATCTCCCCATCAGCAAAGGTCAAAAGATTGGCGGCACCCACAGCTTCCGCTGCCGGTGATCGCTCTGATGCCAGCTCAAGCGCCGATCGTTTATGCGGAATGGTGACATTGAGCCCCGCCCAAGCCTCCTCCACCAGTCCATGGACGGCGGCCTCGAACGCCTGGGGTGCCGCATCAATCGCCTGGTACGCACCCTCAATGCCGACATCGTCGAACCATTGATTATGGATCCGCGGCGAAAGCGAGTGAGCAATCGGATGACCGATAACGCCAGCTTTGATCACCAGGCGATCGCTCCTTCGCGGCGCAAGCAGGCGAGAACCGGGAAGAGCGGTAGCCCAAGGATGGAGAAGAAATCGCCCTCAACCTTGGAAAAAAGACGAGAACCCAGACCCTCAAGAGCATAGCCGCCGACGGTGGCCAAAACATCATCGCCAGCCTCATCGACATAGCCGCCAATTTCCTCAGGCGACAACTCACGCATCGTCAGCGTCGAGCTCTCTTGAATTGTTTCAATGATCTCGCCGTCGCGGTGGATCACAACCGCGCCCCTTAAATGGTGCGGGCGGCCAGACATCGCCGCGAGCCGTTCTTTGAGCTCATCCTTCGATTTGGGCTTATCGAAAGCAAATCCGTCGAACTCCATGACCTGGTCGGCGCCAATCACGATTGCGCCCGGGACCACCACCGAGAGCGCTTTGGCCTTAGCCAAAGCAAGGGCCAAAGCACGGGGGGCAAGGTCGGCGAACGTGGGTTTGAGCGCCTCTTCGTCCACTTTGGGCCGCTCAACCGTGATTAGGATTCCAGCGCCCTCCAAAATGGCACGGCGGGACGCGCTTCCTGAAGCTAGAACGATGTTGGTCATCCATCCCCTCCGCGCCGGATCGACAGAAGCGTGAGGATTTTCGCGGCTGTTTCTTCAACCGATCGCTTGGTGACATCGATCATCGGCCAATCGTTTTTGACGAAGTAGCGCTTAGCTTTGGTCACTTCATCACGCACCGCTTTGGCATCCGTGTAATTCTGCGCGCGGTCCTCAGAATCGAGGTTCGACAATCGCGACGTTCTGATTTGAGTGAGGCGGTCAGGGCTTGCCGTCAAACCAACCACCATAGGTTTGCGCAAGGTTTCAAGCTCAGGCGGCGGTTCGACCCCAGGAACCAGCGGGACGTTGGCGGCGCGAATGCCCTTATTTGCCAGATACATACAAGTTGGCGTTTTCGATGTGCGGCTGACCCCAAGAAGGACCACATCAGCACCTTCAAGATCCCACGCCATTTGCCCGTCATCATGGGCAAGGGTGTAATCAATCGCGCCGATGCGTCGGAAATAGTCTTCGTCAAGCTCGTGCTGGGCCCCGGCCTGGCCGGTTTGTTCGAGACCAAGATATTCCGCGAAGGCGTTAAGAAACGGATCGAGCACGGAAATCGCTGGGATCTGAAGCTCCGCGCATTTGACCTCAAGCCGGCGCCGCATGGCGCGGTCGACCACCGTGTACATCACCAGGCCCGGCGCTTGCTCGATCCTGGCGAGCACTTTGTCGAGTTGAGCTTCGCTGCGCACCAGCGAGGCCACATGCTCCAAAGGCTTTGCGGTGGGAAACCGGGAAGAGACGGACTTCAAGACAGTGCTTAAGGTCTCGCCAGTCGAATCAGACACCAGATGGACATGAAAGAACGTTCTGGATTTAGGCGTATGCCGCTGCGCCCGAGTCGCGTGATCCATGCGTTTACCAGCTGTTAAGAACCAAGAGGGTAGGGCCATAGAGGAGATTGGCCCTCCCCGTCATCCTCTGTTCCCGCAGATTTTCCGGAAATCCCAGCTTGAAAAGGTTTCCCCCTTCGCATGGGCACAGAGACGTGAGGATCTTTGCGAAAGAAAATCCTTGCCAGGTATGGCCATGGGTAGCACCGGTGGAGATCGGTTTTCCTCACCTTTGGGGACCGGTGTGAATTGTGTGAACAAGCGGTTAACGGCCACGTTCTCCCCAGTTTTCACCGGCTATAGACTCTGATTCAGATTATGGATTCTCTATGAGTAAGTGGGACGATCCCCTCACATCGGTGCTTCGCGGTGAAAACCTGAAGACCCCGCCCTTATGGTTTATGAGGCAAGCGGGCCGGTACCTACCTGAATACCGCGCTGTGCGAGCAAAGCATCAAAGCTTCGTTGAGTTCTGCCTTCACCCAGAAGATGCCGCCGACGTCACGCTTCAGCCGATCCGGCGCTTTGACATGGATGCGGCTATCCTTTTCGCAGATATTTTGTTGATCCCCCACGCCTTGGGCCAGGGAGTTCGCTTTGTGACAGGCGAAGGCCCTCTTCTTGAGCCTGTGGTGACAGACGAGCTTTTGCGCCGGCTTGATCCCACGCGCGTAGGCGAGATTCTCGCGCCGGTCTGCGAGACGGTCGAACGGGTCCGCGAAGCGCTTCCTCGCGAGAAAGCGCTTATTGGCTTCGCCGGCGCGCCCTGGACCGTTGCGACGTATATGATCAACGGCCAGGGCAGCAAAGACCCGGCAGCCACGCGGCGTCTTGTTTATTCTGATCCCGAAATGATCGATCAACTGATGGCCATGCTCGTCGATGCCACCAGCGATTATCTCATCGCCCAGGCCAAAGCGGGTGCGAATGCGCTGAAGCTCTTTGATAGCTGGGCTGGCGGGCTGCCTGAAGATCTCTTCAGGCGTCTTTGCCTCGCGCCATCAATTGAGATCGCTAAGCGCGTTCGGGCCGCAGCTGATGTCCCGATCCTCTATTTTCCTAAAGGCGCCGGACCGCTCTATTCCCTCGCCGCTAGGGCTGACGCCTTCAATGGCTTAGCGATTGATCATGCGCTCCCCGTCGGATGGGCGCGAGAGGCGCTGGGCGCCGCAAAAGCGCTTCAAGGGGGCCTCGACCCTCTTCTCGTGGTCCAAGGCGGCCCAGCCATGGAGCATGCGGCAAAAACTCTGCTCGAGACCTTTGAAGATCGGCCCTATATCTTCAATTGCGGGCATGGTTTCGTTCCCGAAACACCGCCAGAGCATGTTGCAGAGCTGGTCAGAATCGTTCGCTCCCACTAAGGCCTGATCATGGAATGGCTTGCCCCTGCCTACAACTGGATCAAGGCCCTGCATCTTTTGGCGGTGGTCGCCTGGATGGCGGGCATGCTCTATCTGCCGCGTCTCTTTGTGTATCAGTTTGCCGCTGAAGAAAGCGGTGAAGCAGAAAAGATGCTCATCAACGCCCAGCATCTCCTTCTCAAGCGCATCATCAACCCGGCGATGGCTGCGACGTGGATCTTTGGATTGCTGCTGATCGCAATCGCACCTGGGTGGGCCAATGATGGCTGGTTTTTGATCAAGTTTGCCGCCGTTCTCGCCCTTTCGGGGGTGCACGGCTTCTACGCTGCCAGTCGCAAGAAATTCGCCCGTGGTGAGCGCCCAAGGACCGAAAAGTTTTGGCGGATGATGAATGAGGTGCCCTTTGCCCTCCTGGCGATCATCGTTTTCATGGTGATCCTGAAGCCATTGGCGATGTAAACGATGCCAAGCGGATGCTCCCAATTTCACCGCAAGGTGTTCCTCGCGTAAAAGCGCGTTGAGATGGAGCACCTCCTCGCATCGCTCTAATGCTTGACGAACAAGCTTCGCACTCTTAGCTCCCCCGACATGCGCCGGTCCCGGCGCGTTGTTCTCCCCTTTTTCGTCCATAGCGCCGTCCTGGCCGCCCGATTCTTGGACCCATTATGCTTCCCGATCGCATCACCCTTGACGAGCTCAAGGAAAAAACCCCGCAGGATCTCGTCAGTTTCGCGGAAACCGTTGGCGTCGAGAACGCCTCTGCCCTTCGTAAGCAGGACCTTCTGTTTGCGATTTTGCGCGAGCTTGCTGACGAAGAGGTCGACATCAAAGGGTCGGGCGTCCTTGAAATCCTGCCCGATGGCTTTGGGTTTTTGCGATCGGCGGACGCGAATTACCTCGCTGGTCCTGACGACATTTACTGCTCACCGCAGATGATCCGGAAGTTCACCCTGAAAACAGGCGACACGGTGTCAGGGGAAATCCGCAGCCCCAAAGATGGCGAGCGCTACTTTGCGCTCACGAGCCTCGACACCATCAATTTTGAGGAACCAGAAAAGGCCCGCCTCAAGGTCCACTTTGACAACCTCACCCCTCTTTACCCTGACGAACGTCTGAAGATGGAGGTTGTTTCGAAGGAATCGATGGACCTCAAAGAGAAGAAAGATCTCTCCAACCGGGTCATCGATATCGTCGCACCGATCGGCAAAGGACAGCGCTCGCTTATTGTTGCACCGCCGCGCACCGGTAAGACCGTCCTTTTGCAGAATATTGCGCACGCCATCACAGCCAATCACCCTGAGTGCTATCTCATTGTCTTGTTGATCGATGAGCGTCCCGAGGAAGTGACCGACATGCAGCGCTCTGTACGCGGTGAAGTGGTGTCTTCAACCTTTGACGAGCCCGCCACGCGGCACGTCCAAGTCTCTGAAATGGTGATAGAAAAAGCAAAACGGCTGGTTGAGCATGGCCGCGATGTGGTGATCTTGCTCGATTCCATCACGCGCCTTGGCCGAGCCTACAACGCGACCGTACCGAGCTCGGGGAAGGTGTTGACCGGCGGTGTGGACGCAAACGCGCTTCAACGTCCCAAGCGCTTTTTTGGTGCGGCACGGAACATCGAGGAAGGCGGCTCACTGACGATTATCGCGACGGCGCTGATCGACACAGGCAGCCGGATGGACGAGGTGGTCTTTGAAGAGTTTAAAGGCACGGGTAACTCTGAAGTCGTCCTTGACCGGAAGGTTGCCGACAAGCGCGTGTTCCCTGCGATGGATATCGGCAAGT
The DNA here is from genome assembly GCA_039818345.1 of Pseudomonadota bacterium. Taxonomy (GTDB): domain Bacteria; phylum Pseudomonadota; class Alphaproteobacteria; order Caulobacterales; family Parvularculaceae; genus Parvularcula. The sequence continues at coordinate 24,594 of JBCBUC010000017.1, forward strand.
CAGGAACACGGAATGAGGATCGATTGATCCCCAAGGACGAGCTGGCAAAGATCTTTGTTCTCCGCCGCATCCTTTCACCGATGAATCCGCAAGACTCGATCGATTTCCTCCTCGACAAGCTGCGCCAGGTGAAAACCAACAAAGACTTCTTTGACTCGATGAACACCTAGAGGCTGGACGCGACCCAAGCGATTGGCGTTAAAACCCTCATGAGGGAGAACGCTATGCTCGAGTTGATGTCACGGACGTGGACGCTGATTGCGCTCGTCATTGCGACCACTTTGATTGGCTATTCATTTCGTCCGGTGATCGACGCCGCAGGCGGGGCCTTGCTCGATTTTCAGATGAATGGCGATGACGCGCTCGCTTTGCTTCGTGGGATGACCCCTGAACAAAAGACCGCGCATTTTTGGGGTACGGTGATCAACGACACGGCCTATCCCCTTGCTTATGGAAGTCTTTATGCAGGCTTGCTTTGGCGGTTCGGTGGCCCCTTGCGCCGCTGGTTGGTGTCGCTCGCTTTTGGTGCCGTCCTGTTCGATCTCCTCGAGAACACGACCCAAGCACTGGCGTTATCAGGGTGTGAAACGGTGATCGCTGCTAAGGACATCCTGACGCCGGTGAAGTTTGGTTTTGCGATCACTGCGGGCGTTTTGTCCCTTGTTCTGGTCTTCCTGGCGGGGATCAGAAAAATCCTTCCACGGAAGAAATAACCTGACGCGACGGCCTCAACTGCATGTTGCCGCTTGACAGTTGAGGGGCGTCAGCGTTTGCGTCTGCCTATGAAAATCTCGGTGAATATTGACTGCACGCCAGAAGAAGCCCGGACGTTGATGGGTCTGCCTGACCTGACCACCGTCAACACGGTGATCACCGATGCGCTGACGGAGCGGGTTAAAGAAAACATCGATACGTTGTCAGATCCGGTGCGGTTCTGGGAACGAGCAATCTCCACCGGCGGCCAGTCCCTCGACATGATCCAAGCGGCCTTTAAGCAGGCTACGAAGGGTGCGGGTAAGGGTTGAGCGCATCCACCATTTTCGCGCGGGCGAGTGGTGCAGGTCGCGCGGGCGTTGCTGTTTTTCGACTTTCGGGCCCCAAGGCCGGTGATGCACTGATCGCGCTCACCGGGTCTAGCGGCGCGCCTCGCTATGCTCGCCGCGTTACCGTGCGTGATGGTGACGGTGTCATCGATGATGGTCTCGCGCTCTGGTTCCCGGCCCCGGGCAGTTTCACCGGCGAGGATGTGGCAGAGCTCCAGCTTCACGGGTCGATCGCGGTGGAACGACGTCTCACCGGCGCTCTTCTTGGCCTCGGTCTGGAGCCAGCGGCACCGGGCGCCTTTACCATGCGCGCCTTTGCGGGGGGTAAGCTCGACCTCACCCAAACCGAGGGATTACGGGATCTTCTCGAAGCCGAAACGATACTTCAGCATAAACAGGCACTCAGCCAAATGCGGGGTGCGTTACGGGATTTGGCGGACAGCTGGCGCCGGGATCTGATCGAAGCCATGGCCATGCTTGATGCGGCGGTTGATTTTCCCGACGAGGACGACGTGCCCGGCGGCATCGCGGCCCAAGCCCTGCCGGCGGTGGAGCGGGTTCAGGCGTCGCTCGCCAACACCCTAGCCGGCGCCGATCGCGCGCGCCGGGTCCATGACGGCATGACAGTCGCCATTGTTGGACCACCCAACGCAGGAAAATCGACACTTTTCAATCGGATCGTTGATTCGGAACGCGCTATTGTTTCTCCAGAAGCTGGCACCACGCGCGACATCATCTCTGAACGCTTGGAGATCGGCGGGCATCTCGTCACGCTGATCGATACCGCAGGCATCAGGGGATCCTCGACCTCCATGATCGAGAAGGAGGGGATAAGGCGAGCAGAAGAGGCTGCTCGTATGGCGGACTTGCGGCTTTTGGCTTGGCCCTCCGATGGCGGGCCTGTGGCGGATTGGTTTTCAGCACTGGCCGAGGAGGGTGACCTTCACCTCTCCACCAAGGCGGATATCGGTGAACCCCGAGCGGGTGCGATGCCCGTCGATGCGGCAGACCCGCAATCGGTCGCGGCGCTGCTTGAGCGTATAAAAGAGCGGCTTGATCAACTTGCGGCGCCGGGCTTAGCACCTTCAGCCAGGCAGCAGATACTGTTGACTGCGGCATTGGAGCGTCTCAATCGGTTTGACCCCAATGCGGCCGAACCAGAGGTGTTATCGGAAGTTCTGCGGGCAGCGGCTCACCAGCTTGAGGCGTTGACGGGCCGCATTGCTCCAGACGATATCCTCGATGATATCTTTTCTTCTTTTTGCATCGGGAAGTAGGCGTTTCACGTGAAACAAGTCGGCAAGGATCAGCGTGTCGTGGTGGTGGGTGGAGGACACGCGGGTTGTGAGGCTGCTGCTGCCGCCGCGCGCATGGGCGCGGAAACCATTCTTGTGACCCATAAGGCTGCAACGATTGGGGAAATGTCGTGCAATCCAGCCATTGGCGGGGTTGGGAAGGGCCATTTGGTTCGGGAAATTGATGCCCTCGACGGGCTGATGGGTCGCGCCATTGACCAGTCAGGTATTCAGTTTCGGTTGCTGAACCGATCAAAAGGGCCAGCCGTCCGCGGGCCAAGGGCCCAGGCCGATCGGAAGCTTTACCGGCATGCGATGCAGCGTCTTATTGCCGAGCAAGTTGGCCTTCGTGTTGTTGAAGGTGCGGTCGCTGACGTTCTTGTTCGGCAGGGGCGTTGTGCGGGCGTGATCCTGGAGTCCGGTGAGGCAATCGAATCCAGTGCGGTGGTCTTAACCTCTGGTACGTTTTTGCGCGGAATGATCCATCGGGGTGAGGAGCGGATACCTGCTGGGCGGCAGGGTGAGGGTCCGGCCAACGCGCTTGGTGAACGGCTAGAGGTGATGGGGTTGCCCATGGGTCGCCTGAAAACAGGGACGCCAGCTCGGCTCAATGGCGAGACCATCGATTGGGATCAGCTTGAGATGCAACCGGCTGATCAAGATCCCCTGCCCTTTTCCTTTTTGACCAAAAAGATCACTGTTCCTCAAATATCGTGCGGAATTACAGAGACTTCGGCTGAAACCCATGCGATCATTCGGGAAAATCTTGGTCGCTCAGCGGTCTATGGCGGGCAGATTGCTGGTAAGGGCCCGCGATATTGCCCATCGATCGAAGACAAGATCGTCAAGTTTGCGGCGAAGGACAGTCACCAGATTTTTCTCGAGCCCGAAGGCCTTGATGACTCCACCGTCTATCCAAACGGCATCTCGACCTCCCTTCCGTGTGACGTGCAAGATCAGTTCGTGCGCACCATCAAGGGTCTCGCGAATGTCGAGATCACGCAGCATGGCTACGCGATCGAATATGATTATGTGGATCCAAGGGCTCTTGATCGGCGGTTGGAGCTTCGGGCCCTGCCCGGCCTGTTCTTGGCTGGGCAGAACAACGGCACCACGGGCTATGAAGAGGCGGGCGCCCAGGGTCTCGTTGCTGGAACAAATGCGGCGATGCCTCACGATATCGCACCCTTCGCGGTTGACCGTAGTGAAGGCTATATCGGTGTTTTGGTGGATGATTTGGTCACCCGCGGCGTTTCTGAACCCTATCGGATGTTCACCTCGCGTGCCGAGTATCGATTGAGCCTGCGGTCCGATAATGCAGACGACCGATTGACCCCCAAGGGTGTAGAGCTGGGCCTGGTGGGAGCCGAAAGAGCTGAGTTGTTTCACGTGAAACACAAGCGCTGGAACGACCTCCGACGTTGGGCTGATGCCACCAAGGTCACACCCAATGAGGCCGCAAAATGGGGGTTATCGATCAAGCAAGACGGGCGTCGCCGCTCAGTGCTCGATCTTTTGTCTCTGCCCGGTGTCGCTATTTCGGATCTCGAAACACCGTTTCCTGAATTGGTGGGGCTATCAGCGGACGATCGCGCGAAATTGGAGGCTGATGCGACTTATTCGGGTTTCTTGGAGCGCCAGGAGGCCGACATGGCGAGCTTCCGTCGTGAGGAAAGCCTTGTGATTCCGGCGGATTTCGATTTCCGTCGCCTCAAAGGGCTGTCCAATGAGGTGGCGGAGAAGCTCGCCCAGGCCCGCCCCGCAACCCTGGGGCAGGCTGGTCGTATCGAGGGCGTCACCCCGGCGGCCCTGTCCCTGCTGCTTGTTCATGTGAAAAACCTGACCCGTGCAGCCTGACAGCGCTGAAGATTTTTATTCGTCGATCGATGTAAGCGATGATGAACGGCGATCGTTTGCTGCGATTGATAGCGTGTTTGTCGCCACCGCCGCCCACACGAACCTGGTTGCGCGCTCCACCATTCCTGAGCGCTGGCTTCGACACTATGCCGATAGTGCGCAGCTTTGGCCGTTGATCCCTGAAAACGCACGAACTCTTCTCGATATTGGTTCCGGCGGCGGGTTTCCCGGGCTGGTCATTGGCGCATTAGCGGAACACCGGCGACCAACCCTATGCTGCACTTTATGTGAAAGCATCCAAAAAAAGGCCGCATTTCTGCGCGAGGCATTAAAAGCGGGGGCGTTGACCAGAACGAGTGTTGCAGCACTTCGTGTCGAGTCCCTTCAAAAAGCGCAGCACTTTGATGTCATCACGGCACGTGCGGTGACGGCGCTTCCTAAGCTTTTGGGGTTGGCCATACCGCACCTTTCCAAGGGTGGGACCTTGCTATTTCCTAAGGGACGACGTGCACAACAAGAGCTGGACGAGGCAAGGGAACAGTGGTCACTAGAGGTTGAGACGGTGCCCAGCACCACGGACCCCGAAGCGTCGATCCTCGTGATTCGCGCACCAGTGAGGACCTTATGAACCAGCCTCGTGTGCTCGCCATCGCTAATCAAAAAGGTGGCGTTGGAAAAACCACGACAACCATTAACCTTGCGACGGCCTTGGCGGCCGTGGGTGAGCATGTGGCAATCCTTGATCTCGATCCGCAGGGCAACGCGTCCACGGGGCTAGGGCTCCCGTCATCGGAGCGGTCCGGTACAACCTATGATGTGTGGATGGGGGATGCGTCCATTGCGGAGATTATGCGGCTGACGACCGTGCCGCGTCTTGCGGTTGCGCCAGCGGGCATGGCGTTGGCGGGCGTTGAAATCGAGCTGTTGGATGACAAGAACCGTCATTTTCGCCTCAAAAAGGCAATCGAAGCGTTGGGGTATGAACAGCCCGATCTCACCTATGTCTTGATTGATTGCCCGCCATCCCTCGGTCTACTGACGGTTGGTGCTATGACGGCTTCTGACGCGGTGCTCATTCCACTCCAATGTGAATTCTTTGCGCTTGAGGGCTTGAGCCAAATTATGCGGACAATTGATACGGTCCGTACACGCCTTAACCCACAATTGGAGCTTCAAGGTGTGGTGCTGACGATGTACGACAAGCGAAACAATCTGAGTGCGGATGTCGAAGCCGATGTGCGAACCCATCTCGGTGACAAAGTCTATCGTACCGCCATTCCGCGCAATGTTCGCATTTCGGAGGCGCCATCGCACGGCAAACCTGCGCTTCTTTATGATCTCAAATGCGCAGGCAGTCAGGCCTATGTCCGACTCGCCAGCGAAGTGATTGGTCGGGAAAGGGCGGCGTAATGGGCAAGAAGGGTCTTGGTCGTGGATTGGAAGCCATTCTCGGTGATATGCCGCCGCCGGAGGTGGAGCCGCGGGGTAGCACATCAGAGCTTCCTGTTGCTGAAATAGCGCCGGATAAGGATCAACCGAGGAAAGCCTTTAGCGAAGATGAGCTTGAGGCTTTAGCGCAGTCGATCCGTTCGCGCGGGGTTTTGCAGCCAATTCTTGTTCGGCCGAAGGGTGCGGGCGATCACTACACGATCATTGCTGGTGAGCGCCGATGGCGGGCAGCGCAACGCGCGGGCCTTCATAAAATGCCGGCGCTTGTCAAAGAGGTCGAGCCGGGCGTGAGCGCGGAGATTGCGCTCATTGAGAACGTACAGCGTGTCGACCTCAACCCGATCGAAGAAGCGGATGCCTACGAACGTTTGCGGGAACAGCATGGCCGCAAACCTGGTGACATCGCGGAAGCGGTGGGCAAAAGCCGAAGCCATGTCGCCAATATGCTCCGGTTGACGCAGCTTCCCGATGAGGTGCGCGGCATGGTGGTCGCCGGTGAGCTTTCCATGGGGCATGCCCGTGCTCTTTTGGGGGCAGAGGACCCGCTGGCGGTGGCAAAAACCGTGGTCAAGGGCGAGCTCTCGGTGCGCGACACGGAAAAACTCATCAGTGCCCGTAAGAAGGTGAAATCGACCCCAGAAAAGATCGCAAGAGCGGTATCGTCAGCCTCCAAGGATGCTGACACCCGGGCGCTTGAGCAGGATTTGCAGGAGGCCTTGGGTCTTGATGTAGAGATCACCCGGGTCGGCAAATCGGGCGCGGGTGAGGTGACACTCAAATATCAAGACCTTGATCAACTCGATGACATTTGCCGACGCTTAATGGGTGCGGCAGTCTGAGGGCATGCTCTTTACCTCCGACAATTGGGGCGGTGTGCACCCCAATATCATGCGAGCCATCCTTGAGGCCGAAGGCGGCTTTGCCCCGGCCTATGGCAATGATGAGCTGACGGCCAAGATCAAAAAGAGATTTGAAGAGGTCTTCGAGCACGAGATCGCGATCGCCTTTGTGCCCACGGGGTCGGCCGCCAATGCGGTGGCGCTGGCACTGCTAACACCGCCATTCGGCGCAGTTTATTGCCACGAAAGCGCCCATGTCTTGATCGATGAGTGCGGCGCGCCTGAATTTTATACCGGCGGGGCAAAGGTGCTTCCTGTCTCAGGGGCCTTGGGCAAGATGACGCCCGACACCCTCGCCGCCGCGATGACGCCTTATTATCCGGTCTTGGCTCACCGCGTGCTGCCATCGGCAGTGAGCCTGACCCAGGCCACGGAGTGGGGGACGGTCTATTCGGCGGAGGACACTGAGACCCTCACAGAGTTCGCTCGCTCACGGAACCTCCGTGTTCATATGGACGGTGCTCGATTTGCCGGCGCACTGAATGCTACCGGCGCATCCCCTGCGGAACTGACCTGGAAGGCGGGCGTTGATGTCTTGTGTCTGGGGGGCACAAAGAATGGATGTTTGGCCGCCGAAGCGGTAGTGGTGTTTGACCCCGGCCGGCAAGACGAGCTCACCGCGCGGTGCAAACGGGCAGGGCTTGGCACGTCAAAGCAGCGGTTTTTCTCAGCGCAATGGGGAGCTTATTTTGGCGATAATCTGTGGACAGATCTAGCCAGCCAAGCCCATCGGCAGTGCCAGTCCCTTGCGCAAGCCTTCCGCACCACGAAGGATTGCGAAGTGCTGATCGACCCTGCGATCAACGAACTCTTTGTGCGCATGCCCCACGCGCGGGCGGCGTCACTACGTGATGAAGGGGCGATGTTTTACGACTGGGTGCAGCCGAGCGATGCCTATGCGGGAGAGGCCCGCCGGTTTGTCACGTCGTGGGAGACCACTGACGAGCATATCAGCGCCCTCAAGGATGCCCTTCAAAAACCGTAGACGGATTTAGCCACCTCATAGGTGCCTGCATAGGCGTTGACGGTGTCGTCAATCGGGTTCGAGTAGCCGCCGCCGATGGCCATGGCACAGGGGATGCCGCGCTGCCGGCATCCATTCAGCACCATATGATCGCGGGCCCGTAAGCCATCAAAGCTAACATCCAACCGCCCAAGCTTATCGTGGATCAGTGCATCGACGCCCGCTTGGTAAAGAACAAGGTCTGGCGCGAACTGCCATATTTCGGAGAGTCGCTCGTCGATCGCGCGAAGGAAGGTATCGTCCTCGGTATGATCAGGTAGCGGAACATTGATATCGGCCGGGACTTTCCGGAACGGAAAATTCTTCTCTCCGTAGACATCAAGAATGAGAATGTTTGATCGTCCACCGAGGATCGCGGCGGTGCCGTCGCCCTGATGCACATCAAGATCGACGATCGCCACCCGATCGACTGTTCCTTCGGCCAGCAAAGTGGCGGCGACCGCGGCTTGATCGTTGAAAATGCAAAAACCTGCGCCTGCATCCGCATGGGCGTGGTGCGTGCCGCCAGCCAGCTGTCCAGAGAGACCTGACCTTAAGGCTTCGCGTGCGGCAGCGAGCGCTCCGCCCAAGGTGCGTCGTCCGCGCAAGGGAATGGCGTCTGACCAAGGAAAGCCAATCCGCCGCATCGCCCGCGGATCAATCGTGCCATCTTCGAGGCTCGCTAGATAGCTTTTTGTATGGACACTGAGGACGAGATCTCGTTCGGCCAGCGGCGAGGTATGAAGCTGATCAGGACGAAGCGTGCCGTCTGCTAGCAGTTTTCGATGAAGCATCCCATATTTCTGGCCAGGAAAGCGATGCCCATCAGGGAGCGTCAGGTTGAAGTCCTGTGAGGAGAAGAATTTCATCTCACGCGAGCCAGCCGCCAAGCTCGCGCTTAATCAATTTTGTCAGCACACTTATAAAAGCATCGCTACTGTTAAGGCACGGGATGGCCGTAAGCGTTTCTCCGCCGTGCTCTTCAAAGGTTTCAGCGAGACCGATGCCGACTTCTTCAAGGGTTTCAATGCAATCAGAAACAAAGCCGGGTGTGGTGATGGCGATTTTTTTGAGACCTTCTTGACCCGCCGCTTCGACCAAACTTTCGGTTGAAGGTCCAAGCCATGTCTCTGGGCCAAACTTTGATTGAAAGGCGAGGGGGGCAAAATTCTCATCCCAGCCAAGGACCTCGCGCATCAAGCGCGCCGTCTTTTGACAGTGACAATGATAGGGGTCACCGTTCTTGAAATAACGTTCAGGCAATCCGTGGAAGGAGAGAATGACGCGCTCTGTCGTCTCATCCGTGTGCTGCCGACAAAGTTCAGCAAGCGCTTCGATGAGGCCGGGATCATCATGATGGGCAGGAACGACGCGGAACGCCGGCTGCCAAGGCTTCGCCATCGCCCACCGATAAGCGGCGTCGCAGGCCGTTCCGGTGGTTGTTGCGGAATATTGCGGATAAAGAGGAACGAGCAAAATCCGGTCGCATCCCTCCGCCTGCATCGCATCAAGCCGAGAGGCCACGCTTGGGTTCCCATAACGCATCGCCCAATCAACCGTGAGGCTTGATGGTAATCCCTGTCTGACGCCATCGGCTTGCTCTCTGGTGTAGCGGCGGAGGGGACTTTCGTGGGTCTCTTGATCCCAAATCTTGGCGTAAGCTGCGCGGGTTTTGCGTGGCCTGGTGTTGAGAATGATTCCCCGCAAAAGCGGCTGCCACAACCAGGACGGGTAATCGACGACGCGTTTGTCGCTCAAGAACTCAGCCAGATAGCGCCGCACCGCGCCGGTGGTCAGCTCGTCTGGCGTGCCTAGGTTAATGAGAAGAACGCCAATTTTTCCAAAAGGAACGTCCGGGTGATCGGTTAACGGTTTCACGGTTTGCGGATTAAGCGCATCCATCAATGGGGTCTGCCTTTTGCTTACCGGGGAGAAAGTGGTGTTTCCGGTGACTTTCAAGTAACGCTGCATCCAATCGCGGCCATGCTACGAAGGAATTTCTATGCGGAAACTTCTCATCCTCCTCGCCGTCTCCGTGGTGGCAGCTTGCGCCACGCCGACGCCTTTTGAACCAGCCGATAGCCGCGGGTATGGCTTTGCGGACCAAAAAATTGAGTCCAATCGCTACCGGATTTCCTTTGCGGGGAACTCCCTCACATCGCGGGAGCAGGTGGAAAATGCACTCCTTCTGCGAGCGGCACAGATCACGCTGGAAAACGGTTATGACCACTTCGTCGTGGTCTCCGATGACACCGAGACTGAGCGGGAGGTCAGGGTGACCGATCTCGGCCCCTCCTTTGGGTATTACGGCTATTATGGCTTCGGTCGGCCCTTCCCCTATTACGGGTATGGCTATCCTTGGGGTCCTGCTTTTGGTGTCAATGACACACGCGTGACGGAACGGCGGCGCTATTCCGCGGTGGCCTACATCGTCCTTGGCAGTGGACCAAAGCCGGCAGGGCAGATCACCGCTTATAACGCTCGCGAAGTGTCGCGGAATCTGGAAGGGGTGGTTTTCCGTAAGGAGAGCTAACCCATGCCGCCGTTAACCTTAGGTGCCATTGTCGCTGTTTTGACCGCATCGGCATTAACCTTAACGGCCGACCAGCAGGACGTGAGTACCTCTATGACCGACGACCCTTTCCTTTGGCTCGAAGAGGTGGAGGGCGAGCGGGCCCTTGATTGGGTACGCGGCGAGAATGAGCGGAGCCTGGCGATTTTGGAGAGCCACGCTTTGTTCGAGCCGCTGCTCGAGGAAGCAAAAGCCATCCTCACCTCCGAGGAAAGGGTTCCCTCGGTCGCCCTAAGAAACGGATTTGCTTATAATTTCTGGCAGGATGCCGAGCATGTCCGCGGGCTTTGGCGGCGGATGCCGCAGGCTGATTATGTTGCGGGGAAGACCGATTGGGAGGTCATTCTCGATGTCGACGCGCTTGCCGCCGAGGAGTCGGAGAATTGGGTCTATAAAGGGGTTGAGTGTCTCGCGCCCGACGGCACGCGCTGCCTGATCACCCTGTCTCGCGGCGGCTCCGATGCAGCAGTTATTCGCGAATTCGATATTGCTGCGCGCAGCTTTGTTGAGGACGGTTTTGTCGTGCCTGAGGCGAAGTCGAGTGTTGCATGGCTCGACGAAGACACGATCCTCGTGGGAACAGATTTCGGCCCCGAAACAATGACCGAGAGCGGGTACGCTCGCCAGGTCCGGCGATGGTCGCGTGGGCAGGCTTTAGGCGATGCTGAGATGCTGTTTGAGGCGGCGAGCGAGGACATCTGGTCCTTTGCGATGTCGTTTTACGATGGTGAGCAATATCGCGGCGGCGTCTTTCACGGCGAGACGTTTTACGACTTCAATTGGTTGGTGCTCGACGGTGATGAGCTGAGCCGTCTGCCGCTTCCCAAAAAGGCTAGGGTCGAGGGCTTTGCCCAAGGAGCTTTTGTGATCGGTCTGCGGGAGGACTTTGACGCGTTCTCGGCGGGCTCGGTGCTGGTTCTCGATGCTGCGACAAAAAAGACTGAGCTTCTCTACGCGCCGACTGCCGTGTCCGCTGTTGAGGACGTGCGCACATCCGAAGGTTCTGTGGTCATCGGACTGCTCGATGATATCGAGGGGCGCGTCTTGCGTTTCACCAACGGGCGGCGAGGCTGGCGTGAGGACGAGGTCGATCTTCCTAAGGGCGGTGTCGTCTCCCTCGGTGCGATGGATGAAAGCACAGGCACGTTCCTTGCGACCTTCGAGGATCCACTGACGCCTGAAACCCATTACATCATCGAGCGCACCAAGGCTGAGGCCTTTCGTCAGGCCCCGGCCTTTTTTGATCGCGAGGGGATGGTGACGCGCCGCTTTGAAGCAACCTCTTCGGACGGCACGGCCATCCCTTATACCCTCACCGCGCTTGAGCGGGTTCTCGAAGCAGGACCGGCACCAACGATCCAGTACGGCTATGGCGGTTTTGAGATCTCGATCTTACCGAATTATCTGAGCACGGCAGGGAAACTTTGGGTCGCACGCGGAGGGGTTTATGTCACCACGAATATTCGTGGCGGCGGTGAGTACGGCCCAGCCTGGCACCAGGCGGGGCTGAAGACCAAGCGGCAGCTCATTTATGATGATTTCCAAGCGATCTCGGAAGACCTCATCGCGCGGGGGATCACCACGCCGCAGCAGCTTGGTGTTTATGGCGGGTCAAACGGCGGGCTTCTTACTGGCGTGACGATGACACAGCGCCCTGAGCTTTATGCTGGTGTGGCGATCGCGGTCCCACTTCTTGACATGCTGCGCTATGACCAGCTCTTGGCAGGCGCTTCTTGGGTCGGGGAGTACGGTGACCCGGGGAACCAGGAGGAAGGGGCGTTCCTTCGGCAGATCTCACCTTATCACAATATTGATTCTAAGGCGGAGTACCCGCAGCCCTTCATCTTTACCTCGACCAAGGACGATCGCGTCCACCCAGGGCATGCGCGCAAGTTTGCCCGCTTGATGCAAGAAAACGATCAAGCGTTTCTCTATTACGAGAACATCGAGGGGGGCCACAGCGCAGCGGCCAACCTCAATCAATTCGCCCACCGCTCTGCCCTCCTCTATGCCTATTTCGCCCAGGCATTAGGACTTTCAGGTGCTGAGCTGGGACACCAAGAGTAGGAGTATCCAATGGTCGCGCTGTTTTGGTTGGTCGCCCTGGCGGCGTTTGGTGGGCTCTTTTTTTTGGGCCGGATGGGTTTACCACTTTGGGCGCGAGTTTTTGTGGGGCTTGCTGCGGGCGGACTTGTGGGCCTTGTTTTTAACGAGGCTGCTGCGTCGGCCAAACCGATCGGCGATGGGTTCATTAGCCTTATTCGGATGATCATTATCCCGCTGATCGTGACCACCCTGACCACTGGCATGATTTCACTCGGTGATCCAAAGCGGCTCGGTTCGCTCGGTTTACGGACGATTATGCTTTACATGATGACAACAGTTTTTGCCGTGATCTTAGGCATGTTCATGGGTGTCCTTTTTGAGCCTGGCGCGGGCGTTGATTATCAATCGGTGGATGCAAGTTCCCAGGGCGCGGTCACTGAGCGTTTAGAGCGCGCCGCTGCCGCTGAGCGAACCGCGGTTCAGCAGATCCTCGATGTGATCCCCACCAACCCGCTTGCAGCCATGGTCAATGGCGAGATTTTGCCCGTCATTTTCTTTTCGATACTCCTTGGAATCTCGATCCTAGCGGCGGGTGAAAAGGGCCTTCCCTTCGCGCGAGGGATCGAGAGCGCCGCGGAGGCGATCCTTAAGCTGACCAGCGGTGTTATGTCGCTTGCGCCCTACGGCGTCTTTGCCCTGATGGCTTGGGTTCTTGGTACCCAGGGTCTCGACGTGCTGGTCAATTTAGGCAAGCTGACGGCCGCTCTTTACCTAGCCTGTGCTCTTCATATTCTCTTCGTCTACGGAAGTCTGGTTCGTTTTGTAGCTGGATTGCCGTTCTCGAAATTCCTTCGCGGGATTTTGGATGCAATGACAACGGCTTATTCCACTGCAAGCTCATCCGCGACGCTTCCCGTGACCATTTCAAACCTCACCCAAAACATTGGCGTCGGCAAGCCGGTAGCGGGGTCCGTTTTGCCCCTTGGCGCCACCATCAACATGGACGGTACGTCGATTTATCTTGGCATTGTTGCCCTGTTCGCGGCTCAGGCCGTGGGCCTTGATCTTTCGTTGACTGATTATATTGTGATCGCGGTAACGGCGACAGCGACCTCGGTTGGTGCGGCAGGGATACCCTCCGCAAGCCTTTTTATCGCGATCGCGATTTTGACATCGATTGGTATTGATGAGCAGGCGGGCATCCTCATTATCGCGCTCATTTTCCCGTTTGATCGCCTGCTTGACATGATGCGAACCCTGACAAACGTCACGGGCGACGCGACTGTCGCGACCACTGTGGCGCGCTGGGAAGGTGAGCTGGACGAAACCGTCTTGAAGGGTGATGCGGCGTGAAACCCGTCCGTATTCTCACCACCGGTGGGACCTTGGATAAGGTTCATGACTGGCGGGCGGAGAACATCAGCTTTGCTGGCGCGGGCAAAAGCCAGGTGCCCGAAATTCTCGAACATGGCCGGTGTTATGCCCATGAGGTCGAGCAGCTCTTTCAGATCGACAGCCTCGAGATGAATGAGACCTACCGAAACCTTTTGGCCGAACGGGTTCGCGCAGCTGGTGAGGATGCGGTTGTCGTCACCCACGGCACGTCAACGCTTGGCGACACAGCACGTTTCCTTGATGGACTGCGTTTACCAAAAACGATCGTCATCACAGGTGCGATGCGCCCCTACTCACTCTTCGTCTCCGATGCCTCGTTCAACCTCGGCGGCGCGGTGATCGCAGCGCAGACCTTGGCCCACGGCGTTTACGGCGTGATGAATGGCTGCATTTTCTCAGCAGACGAGCTCCACAAGAACGAGCAGCTGGGACGTTTTGATGCTTAAGCCGATCCTTCCCCCGCCCGTTTGGGCCCTGATTTTTCTCATCGGCGGTTACCTCCTTACCGAGCCTTTTGAGGTCTCGGCATTGGATTATGGGCAGGCTTTTGCGGTGGAGCTGGCGTTGCTCTTTGTGATCGTGGGCTTCGCGCTTCCGATGATTGCGGTACGCCAGTTTAGAAAGCATCAGACCACGGTGCTTCCGATGAAACCGAGCAAGGCCAGCAGTCTTGTCACCGGCGGCGTTTTTCGGTTCACGCGCAACCCGATGTATTTGGGGATGCTGTTTGTTCTCCTCGGCTTTTCATTTCTGGGCCACAACTATCTTGGCTTCGTGATGCCGGCCCTTTTCATTGTGGTGATCACCGCAACCCAGATCTTGCCTGAGGAACGGGCGCTCGAAGAGAATTTCGGCGACGCGTTCTTGGCCTATAAAAGCAAAACACCCCGCTGGATTTTGTTCTTCTAAGCGGCCCGTTCGCGCAATTGACTTATCCCCATCAAGGTGCCACCTCCCCGCTCTGACATTCTAACAAGCGGTCTTTTCACCGTGTCTACCTGCACGCCCCCTCCCTTCGAACGAAGGAGCCATGAGGACGAGGCAGGGGGCTCCTTCCGCCGGGGTAACGCCCTCGCGGTCGACCAAAGGGCTGTGTTTGGAGCGGTTCGATGTTCGATACGCTATCTGAGCGATTAGGCGGGGTTTTTGACCGCCTCCGCGGCCGCGGCGCCCTCACCGAAGAGGAGGTGACGGACGCCTTGCGCGAGGTGCGGGTTGCACTGATTGAGGCTGACGTCGCCCTCCCGGTGGCACGCAAATTCGTCTCCAAAGTCAAAGAGCGCGCGATCGGCCGTGAAGTCCTCAAATCCGTGACACCGGGTCAGCAGGTCGTCAAAATCGTTCACGACGTGCTGGTCGAAACCCTGGGCGGCGGCGCGGGTGACCATGAGCTGCAGCTTAACCGCCCGGCCCCTGTTCCGATCCTGATGGTGGGTCTTCAGGGTTCAGGGAAAACGACCTCGACCGCGAAAATCGCCCTTCGCCTGCAGACGCGTGAGAAGAAAAAGGTCTTGATGGCGTCCCTCGACACCCGCCGTCCCGCAGCGATGGAGCAGCTGGCCGTTTTGGGTGAGCAGGCGGGGGTCAAAACCCTGCCGATCGTTCAAGGTCAGTCCCCGGTGCAGATCGCCCAGCGCGCGATCGAGGCGGGCCGCCTTCAAGGCTTTGATATCGTGATGCTCGACACAGCGGGCCGGCTGTCGATTGACGAACAGCTGATGGCCGAGGTGGGTGAGATCCATCAGAAGACGGATCCTGCCGAGACGCTGCTCGTTCTTGATGCTTTGACTGGTCAAGACGCTGTTCAGACAGCGGAGCGTTTCAAAGAGCGCGTGCCGGTCTCCGGTGTCGTCCTGACGCGTCTTGATGGCGATGGCCGCGGCGGTGCGGCTCTTTCCATGCGTGAGGTCACGGGCGCGCCGATCAAGTTTGCCGGGGTCGGCGAAAAGATCGATGCGCTTGATGGCTTTGATCCAGAGCGCATGGCGGGCCGCATCCTTGGCATGGGCGACATTGTCGGTCTGGTGGAAAAAGCCAGTGTCGAGATTGATCAGGCGAAGGCGGAGAAGCAGGCGAAAAAGCTCGCCAAGGGTGAGTTCGACCTCGATGACCTCGCTGAACAGTTTGTCCAGATGCGTAAAATGGGCGGGATGGGCGCGATCATGGGCATGATGCCCGGCATGGGAAAGTTCAAAGAGGCGGCTGAAGCAGGCCTTGGTAACAATGAGCTCGCTCGCCAAGAAGCCATCATCCGCTCGATGACGAAGAAAGAGCGGAAAAATCCTAAGATCATGAATGCTTCGCGCAAAAAACGCGTGGCGGCTGGCTCTGGTGTCCAAGTCCAGGACGTTAATCGTCTGCTCAAGTCGTATCAGGGCATGAGCACACTGATGAAAAAGATGGGCAAAGGCGGAAAGCGCGGCATGGGCCAACAGCTGGCGCAGGCCCTAGGCGGCGGCATGGGCGGTCCCGGCGGCGGTGGACTCTTGCCCCCGGGCGGCGGCGGTGGTCTTCCTGGCCTTGGCGGCGGGGCTGCACCTGGCGGGTTGCCTGGCTTAGGCGGTTCTGGGCTTCCGGGTCTCGGTGGGCCAAAAAAGAAATGAGACAGGCCTTCCCCCTCGGTTTCTTGCTGGCGGCTTGTAGTCAGAACCAAGATGTCATCAGCATCATGAATTATGCGATGGAGCCCGTGGATCCTGAATGCGCCATTGCGTCGGTATTAGACCTCGAGAGCTTTGCCTTGATGGAGCGCAAGGGCGGCGAGCGCCGTACGGTTGCTTGGTTCAATGCGGGGCCTGCAGAGGATTTAAAAGTGATCATTGCCAATAGGCGGGACGGCACCAGCGAAGCGAGTGTTGTGTTCCGTCCCGGCGAAGATGTGACGGCGGGGGAGCACCTTGCTTCTCGTTACGCCGTGATCGCAGCTGATGAGGCTATTTACCTCAACTGTACCGAAGACGGACGAATCTATGGAGGTCCGACCGTCATCTTAGAGAGTGAAAAGGAGTAATCATGTCGCTCAAAATTCGGCTTGCCCGTGGCGGGTCCAAAAAACGTCCTTACTACCGTGTTGTTCTTGCTGATGCGCGGATGCCGCGGGATGGCCGCTTCATCGAAAAACTCGGGACTTATAACCCGCTCCTGCCGAAGGATTCAGAGGACCGTGTTCGTCTCGACCTCGATCGTTGTAAGCATTGGCTCGAAAAAGGTGCTCAGCCAACGGATCGTGTAGCGCGTTTCCTAAGCGCTGCGGGCCTTGTGGCATGGGAACACGGCAACAACCCGAAAAAGGGTGAGCCTGGGCAAAAGGCGAAAGAGCGCGAGGAAGAGAAGCGCGAGAAGGAAGAAGCTAAAAAAGCTGCAGCAGCGGAGGCCGAGGCCGATGCATCCGGAGCGGAAGAGGCGCCTGCTGAAGAAGAAGCGGCCGAGTAAGGCACATCTGTGCCGTCTTCTTCTGACACACGCATGGTCGTGGTTGCCCAATTCGCGGGCAGTCACGGCGTGCGCGGTGCTTTTAAGCTTCGTTCCTTTACGGATGACCCAGAGGCACTTTTTTCCTACGGCGCGCTCACCGCTCCTGGTGGGCGCAACGTGACACCCAAGCGCGTGCGTGTGGTGAAGCCTGCGGTTTTTTTGGTGGAGGCTGATGAGATCAGCTCACCTGAAGACTGCGAGGTTTTTAAAGGCGCCCTTTTGTCGGTGCCGCGCACCGCGCTCCCAGCGCCGGAGGATGATGACGACTTTTATGTCGAGGATCTTGTCGGCCTTCGGGTGATCAGCACCAAGGGTGACGAGATCGGGTCCGTGAAAGCTGTGCCCAATTATGGGGCGGGCGACCTCATCGAGATCAAAACAGCCGATGGGCCGCTCATCTTGCCGTTCACCAAAGCCTCGGTGCCCGATATTGATTTGGTGACCGGTATGGTGACCGTCGAGCTTCTCGAAGACGAAGATCCTGGCTCTTAAGGCCATCATCTTTCATGCTGGTACCTTATCCGCTCCCGCGTTAAGACATGGGTTGGGCAGGAGTGACGATGGGGTGTGTTTGATGGAGGACGAGTGGGATTTTGACCTCTCGGTGACCGCGGAAGATGCCGCGCTCCCTTCTCGTTACGCCCTTGTTTTGCTGCATTGGCAAGGCCAATGGGGCCGCCGTTTCTACCTCAATCAACGCGCCCGGAACGCAGCGAGCCTGCCCGGCCGCATTGGCCTTTTTGGCGGCCATGTTGATCCGATGCCCGATGGCTCGATGGAGCGTTATGACCAGGCGATCTTGCGGGAAACCGAGGAGGAGCTTGGCTACACGATTGAGAATGGACTTGAGGTTTTGGGGAAATTCTACGGCACCTCGTCTAAGGGGCAGCCCTCGGTCGGTGTCTATTTCGCCCATGAGCTCGATGAAGACATGGCCGTGCGTTTTCGCAAGCACTTGCATCAATCCCGTATTGTCCGCGGGATTGATGATGGAAAGTTGATGGTGCTTGATGAACGCCAGGTGTTCGATCGCGCGGTCACCCTTCAAATGGCACCGTCGACCCCGCTGGCTGTGATCAGCCTGCTTGACCGCTTGGTCGCCCGGCGGGATTCTTAAGCGGCACCGCACCCCTCATCAAACCAAGTCTCGTCTTCATGCCATCTTGTGGCACGATCTTTGCCTAAATTGAGCGAGTATGGTCTTGTGAGGGGGCTCGACATGCATCGCTATTTTGTCATCGTTGCCATGATGTTTGGAACGGCGCACGCCGCACCGCTTGAGATTATCCCATCGAGCTACGGAGCTGATCGTGCACCGGGCAGCGGAAACGCAGGGATTCCAGCTGGTACCACCGAGCTGATTGATGGCGTGATTCCGTCGGTGTCTTGGTACACCAATGTCGGACCGCTCGTGTCGTGGGATGCGAGTGCCGGTCCCGTGATCCTGACTTTTGATTTCGATGCTGTTCACGAGTTTGATCGTGTGCGAATCTATATGGACGATACGGATCTCTTTGGCCAAGTGGAATCAATCCGTGAAGTGACAGTCGAGAATGTGGGGACCTTTACATTCAATGATCTCGTGTCTGATGGATCCAATGGTGGTGATCTGATCGATCTCGATGGCGTCCGAAACCCTGGTGGCCTAGGGCCAGGCATTGTCTACATCGATATAGATTTAGGCGGTCTTCTAACTGATCAAATCGTGATGACACTCATTGGCCGGGGGCCATTGATGTTCCTTGGCGAAGTTGACTTTTTTGACGATGATCCGAACCCAATTCCTGTTCCGGGAGCTGCACTTTTGATGCTGGCTGGACTTGGGGCATTCCGCTGGAAGCGGTCCAGCTAAAGAAAAAGCCCAGGCATAACCGCCTGGGCTCCCTTAGGTCTTGATTGATGGCCTACCGCTTAGTCGAGCGTCCGCTCGATACGCTCCACGTCAAAGCATTCGATCACATCGCCATTTTTGAGGTCGTCGTAATTGGCAAAACTCATCCCGCATTCCTGACCTGCAGGCACCTCTTGGACGTCGTCCTTGAAGCGTTTGAGGGTGGAAAGCTCGCCTTCATGGATCACGACATTGTCGCGGAGAAGGCGAACCTTTGCGCCGCGCTTGACCATGCCTTCGGTCACGCGGCAGCCAGCGACCCTGCCAACCTTCGATACCATAAAGGTCTCGAGGATTTCTGCGTTGCCCAGGAAGGTTTCGCGCAGCTCCGGATCGAGCATGCCCGATAGCGTGCCTTTGATGTCATCAATCAGGTCGTAGATCACCGAATAGTAGCGAACTTCTGTGCCCGAATTTTCGGCGTGGTCCCGCGCCTGTTTGTTGGCGCGGACGTTGAAGCCGATGACCGGCGCGCCCGATGCTTCCGCCAGGATAACGTCGCTTTCCGAAATTGCGCCAACGCCGGTGTGCAGCACCCGGACGCGGACTTCGTCGTTCGACATTTTTTCCAGTGCGCCGACGATCGCCTCGACCGAGCCTTGCACGTCGCCTTTGATCACAACGGGCAAGTCTTTGATCTCAGCGTCTTGCAGCTGTGCCATCATCTGCTCAAGCGAGGTGCCCGATTTCGATGCGTTGGCTTTTTCGCGTTTAATCCGCTGACGGTATTCTGCAACCTCACGCGCACGCGCTTCGTTGTCCACGACGACAAATTGGTCACCAGGCTCCGGCACGCCATTAAGGCCCAACACCTCAATCGGTTGTGAGGGCAGTGCCTCTTTGACCTGCTGTCCCTGGTCATTGTTCATGGCACGGACTTTGCCCCATTCGGAGCCAACGACGAGCACGTCGCCGCGTTTCAGCGTTCCTGCCTGGACCAAGAAGGTGGCAACAGCGCCGCGCCCTTTATCGAGTTGCGCCTCGACCACGGTGCCATAAGCGGCACGCGCCGCGTTGGCTTTGAGCTCAAGAAGCTCCGCCTGCAGTGTGATCGCTTCTTGCAGCTCATCAAGGCCGATTTTCTTCAGGGCAGAGACATCCACATCCTGGATTTCGCCGCCCATGCTTTCGACCTGGAGCTCGTACTGCAAAAGGTCGGTTTTGACCTTTTGTGGATCGGCGTCGGGCTTATCGACTTTGTTGACCGCGACGATGATTGGCACACCGGCAGCTTTTGCGTGGCTGATCGCCTCTTCGGTTTGCGGCATGACGGAGTCGTCGGCGGCCACCACCACGATCACGATGTCCGTCACATTCGCGCCGCGGGCTCGCATCGCCGTGAAGGCCGCGTGGCCTGGGGTATCGAGGAAGGTGATCTTGTTCTTGTTGGCGTCGGTGATCTGGTAGGCGCCAATATGCTGGGTGATGCCGCCTGCTTCACCCGCCACCACATCGGTCTGGCGCAATGCGTCGAGGAGTGACGTCTTGCCGTGGTCGACATGGCCCATGATCGTCACCACCGGCGGGCGACCTTCAAGGTTGGCATCGTCTGGGTCAGCGGCGATCAGGCCTTCTTCGACGTCAGCCTCAGACACCCGTTTTACGGCATGACCGAGGTCCTCAACGATGATTTGTGCCGTGTCCGCGTCCAGTGTCGCGTTGGCGGTGACCATCTGACCTTGCTTCATCAGTTCTTTGATGAGGTCCGTTGAGCGCATCGCTATGCGCTGTGCGAGGTCGGCGACGGTGATCACATCAGGGATAATGACGTCGCGGCGCTGTTGACCACCAGAGGAGCTGCCCTTGGCGCGGCGCGCCTTCTCCCGCTCCCGCGCGCGACGAACCGAAGCGAGCGAACGTTGCCGCTCTTCATCTTCGAGCGCTTTGGAGATGGTGAGGCGTCCCGAGCGGCGTTTCGGCGCCTCTTTGACGTTGCGGTTTTCGGGCTGAGCTTGGTTCCGCTTTTGTTTAATCCGGCCACCGAGCGCAGAGAGTGGATTATCGCTGTCCTTGGCAAAGCCTTTGTCGTCTTTTTTCTCTTTGTCTTTCGACGCGTCGGAAATGCCTTTGGCTTTCAGCTCCTGGCGACGCTTGCGCTCTTCTTCTTCGGCTTCGAGGGCTTTGCGCGCCTCTTCCTCAGCCTTTTGACGTGCCTCGGCCTCTTCGGCGCGCTTGCGCTCTTCTTCTTCGGCCTTTTTGCGCGCTTCTTCGAGCCGGGCCCGCTCTTCAGCTTCCCGCCGTTCCCGCTCCGCGCGTTCAGCGGCTTCTTTCTTGGCTTTTTCAGCCTGCGCCTTTTTGGCGTTGGCGAGTGCAACGGCCCGCGCTTTTTTCTCGCTGTCCGATAGCTGACGGAGCACTTTGCCCTTTGGCTTGGCGGCCGCGTCGCTTCTTGAGGTCGAGCCGCGCTTCGGCGCTGCCTTGGCCTCGGCTGCGGGCTTAGGCGCTGCTTTAGCCGCGGGCTTTGCGGCTGCTGGCGCAGCCTTAGCCGCCGGTTGAGAGGTCGAGGCGGCCCCGGGGCTCACAGCACGACGCTTTTTCTCCACCACCACCGTTTTGGTCCGGCCGTGGGAGAAGCTCTGCTTCACCGCACCGGTTTCCGACCGGCGGAGGCTCAGGGGCTTGCGTCCTGACTTCGACTTCTCTTGCGTGTCGTCGCTCATACATTCCTTAGCAAGGGGCGGGCTGCCCCTAATAATAGACCCGTCAAGGCCAGAGAGTGCGGCGGCGCCACCGAAATACGCGGTACAGCACGCCTTCCATCGCCCTTGGGGGCGGGGCGTCCCCATAAACGAGACATGACCCTCGGTCCACACCTTGAGGCCGGGAAAAGAACCGTTCTCTAGCGATGTCTTAACGGGTGGGGAAGTGGGTCCATAGGGTTGTCGCTGCAAGGGCTTTTATACCTGCAGGATGGCGTAAAAGAGCAACATGCACGGCGTCCTGTCCCAAAGCGTATCCAAGCGCTTGGCGCGCCAGCGGTAAGGGCACATGCGGTACATCGCCCGCATGCGCGAGGAATGTTGCGACCTTCGCAATCTCGCTTTCGCTCCCGTCGCTCGGCGTCAGATAGGCGATCGCTTTGTCTTTGCTCTCCCGCGCGGCGTCTTTGCCCATGACCAAAGCGCCAGCCTTGCGGGCCAGCCCTAAGGCGCTGAGGGCCCGCTGCTGGAGAGCTTCCTCCACGCCGTCCGCGAATTGGTCTGCGCTGAAGGATGGGGGCTGATCGATCGCCGTTTTGAACGCACGTGAAAAGGCGTTCTTTTTGAGGGCTGTCAGCAATGCTCCGCGTGCCGGGGTCAGCCAGGCGCCGCGACCGGGAAGCTTGGCGTTGGCGTCGAACACCAGTTGGCCTTCAGGGTCCTGCACAAATCGTAATGCGGGAACGTCGGGCGCAAGCGCTTCGCCACTGGCCACACACCGACGATCGTTGCTTCTTTTTTTGGTGGTCATGGCTGCGGGTTGGTGATCGGACGCCGCGGTCGTCACGATTTAAGCGTCACCATCGGTGACCGGCTCTTCGTCTGCTTCCGGCGCCTCAAGGCTTGCGACACCGGCGTCACCAATCGTGCTTTCCATATAGGTAAGAAGACCGTCGACGCCCTCGTCGTCGACCACCGACGAGAAGGTCTGACGGCGGATGGTGAGCTGCGAGATCCGTTCGACGAGCACATCGATCAGTTTGTTTTCGCCGGTTTCGAGAACGCGCACACGCCAGTCGATGTTCGCCCTTTTGACGCCTTCGTCATCAAAGAGCGCTGATTGGACAATGATATCTCCTGGCCTGCGTTCAAGGCTGCCGGTGACGTCAATCCGGCGGGAGGTGAGCTGGCCGATTTCCTCGGCAAAGGCGGCGGCGATAAAGCGCGGGAAGAGCGTGTCATAGCGCGCCCGTTGTTCGTCGGTTGCGCTTTCTGCTGCGTCTCCAGCCAACAAAAACCGGCCAATCGCTTCGGTCGCGAGGTTGTCTTCAAGAACCTGCCGCACCTCTGGTGAGGCGTCGCCGTAGGTGTCAGCCGCAGATTTCAATTCGTCCACAACCGCCACGATAAAGGCTTCTGATTCCGGAACGCGCTCTGCGTGGGCGCTTGCAAACAAAGCAAGTCCTGCAGACACCGCGGCAATCATCATCTGTTTCATACTCAAAACGACCTCATGGCGTTGACGACCGGCGCTTATATAGGAAGCCTGCGAGCGGAGGTAAGACAAACAACATCGTTGCAAGAACCCATACCATACCGATCGTGAGAAGCGCCCCCATACTTGATGTGCCGCGGTGCTCGGAAATGACCAGGCTGCCAAAGGACGCAATGGTGGTGAGCGCGCTGTAGAGCACCGCGCGGCCTGTCGGTCCTCGCACAGCGGCGAGACCATCCCCGCGCCGTTCCGCCTGCAGCGCCAAATGAAGGCCGCTATCAATACCGATTCCAATGATCAGCGGCAGCACCAGCACATTGGCGAAATTGTAGGGAATATCGAACAGCGTGCCGGTGGCGGTGGTTAGTGACCCGGCGAGGATCAGTGGCACCAAGAGCAAGATCAACAGCTTCAGGCTGCGCAGGAACAAAAGCACGAGGACGCTCACCAAAAGGGCCGCTGTGAGGCTCGCCTGGACCATCGATCGACCGATAATGTCGCCAGCAGCCAGCGCCGAACGCGCGCTTCCCGCGGCTTCGGGCTCGACCTCCAACACTTGGCTGACAAAGGCTCGCCGTTCCTCGACCGATAGCGCACCATCAACCGGCAAGATCTCCACCCGATAGATGCCCTCGTCACTTGCATAGCGTTCTTTGAGCGGGGCTGGGAGATCATCGATCCCCACCGGTGACGCAAGGAGTTGCTCTTGCAGCAAGGCTCGCTGTCTTGGCCAGAATAGGAAAACGCGCGGCGCTGCGGCTTCGATACCCCGCATGCTGGTCGAGCGCAGGGTTTGCAGGAGTGCTTTGCCAGCATCGGTGGTGCCTTCGCTGAGCGCCGTTTCGAGCCGGCCGATGGAGATGGCGAGTTCATCGTCCACGCTGCCGCCGCTCATTAAAGCAAAGCTCAAACCCACACCCGCGGCATCAATCAGGTCGAGCTTCAAATACTGTTCCTCGGGAACGAAACTGAAGAGATGCCGTGTGCTGTCGACGGTGCTCTGCCCACCGAGCGATCCAGCCTTGGCGCGGACTTCGTCTTCGCTTTGGGCGAGAACGCTGAGCCGATAAGGGGAGGCGCCCTCTTCTTCAGAAATCAGGTTGAGGGCGACCACGGATGGCGCGTTCTTGGCCCTCAGCGCCATCGGATCGGCATCGAAACGAGCCTCTGGCAACAAGAGGAGTGAGGCGATACCGAGGCCGCCAATCAGCAGCCCAAACGGGATCACCACGCGGTCGAGAATCATCGTCGAGGGCGGGGTCTCTGGCACCTCGCCGAGCGCCTTTTGGCCGAAACTACTGGGGAACACGCCGAGCAGCGCAGGGATCAACGTCACCGAGACCAAGAAGGCTATAAGAACCCCAAGGCCGGCGATGACCCCTAACTGGTTCATGCCAATGAACTCGGTCGGCGCGAAGGAGAAGAAGGCCAGTGCCGTTGTCGGGGCGGCCAGGGCGAGGGCGGTCCCGATCTTTCGCGAGGTGCGGTAGAACGATGCCCGAAGCGACTCTGTGCGGCCGACCTCGCTGCGCAAATGAACCAGCAAATGGATCGAGAAATCCGCGCCCAGACCAACCATCAGGACGGCAAAGGCGACGGAGATCAGGTTGAGTTCCTCAAAAAGGCTCACCGCAACGCCCGCGGTCAGCACCACCGAAAGAATGATCGATAAGAGACAAGCGACCACCATCAACTTCGACGACAGCGCGACAAATAAGAGGATCGCCACCAAAACGCCGGACAGGGCAAACGCCCATCCGATGCCGCGGCTCACCGCTTCTAGCTCTTCGCTCCTTAAGACAGGATCACCCGTGATCATGACGATCGCTGAGAGGCCCGTTTCGGCACGGACGGCGTCGGCCTCCTCAAGGATCGCATCCTTAACGCCTTGGGCAGGACGAAGCCGCGAATAATCGAGCACCGGTTGCAGGGTGAAGAGCACGCGGTTTGACGGATCATCCTCCGTGCTCAGTAAGGACTGCCACGAGAAAATCTCGTCGTCTGTGGTGATCACCTCATTGAGCGACGTGTAAAGACGATCAAGCGTTTCTCGGTCGGTGATCGCGCCATTTTCTTGCTCGGCGGCCTCGGCCAGCGCTTCGAGGAGCGTCGCCATGGTCGGGTCGGGGCCGAGACGCTCAAGCAGCGGCGCGGCTTTGGTGAGGCGAGCAAGCAAGTCTTCAAGCTCGTCCACCTCAAGGAACAGAAGGCCATTTTGCCGGAAAAAAGGCTCCGAAGGCGCCGCGAGCAAGGATTGCACTTCCGCCCGTTCGCTCAGGCGCGCCGATAGCTCATCGGTGAAGGCCGCTGCTCCGTCCGGCGTGGTTGCTTCCACCACAATAAGGACCTGCTCGGAGAGCTTCGGAAATGCAGCGTTGATTCGGGCCGAGGCTTGCCGGTGCGGAGCCTCCGGGCTGATCATCTCTGAGGTGTCAGTGCTGATCGCGATCTGCGACGAGACCTGCCATGCGGCCAAGGCCGTCATCATGGTCCAAAAGAGAAGCGTGAGGACGCGCGCGCGTTCGGCGAAGGCCATGATCCGCCAGAGAAGCGCGTCAAGAAAGATCGGCTGCATGGCGGTTCCGGGGTGGGTTAAAAGTCAGGCAGGTTCTCGTAGGGATCTTCGGCGTCCTCGTGGAGGAGCTGATCCCTATTCTGCAGATACAGGGATCGGAGCACAATGTACCCATCGTCTGACATGTAAATCCGTTCAAGCGTGGCATTGGCCTCGTTGCGATCGTCGACCGCGCGCTGGCCGCTGAGCAAGACACGCGTTGATGGATCGGTGAAAATGCCAAGGGTGTTGAGCGGCGCTAAGATGAGTCCCGCGGACGAACCGACCAAGCCGCGCGGTGTGGTCGGTCCCAACAGTGGCGCAACGATATAAGGCCCCCGCGGCACACCCCAATTGCCCAGGGTTTGTTCGAAGTCTTCGTCCTGGCGCTCAAGCCCCCATCCCGTGGCGGGGTCAAAAAGACCCCCCACGCCCACCGTTGAGTTGACGACAAAACGCGCGGTTCCATTAGCAGTATCAGGAGCATCGACTTGCAGGATCTCGTTGGCGATCCGCATCGGCATCAACAGATTGTCGGTGAAATTGCCCGTTGATTTGCGCATGGGACGCGGGATCACGGTGCGATAGGCGGTGGCAAAGGGTTTGATATAGAGGTCATCAAAGACCCGGTTGGCCTTATAGTTGAACTCATTGACGCCCTTGAGGGGGTCATTGGCTTCGACTGTCGCGGGTGCGGGTTCAAGCCTTTGAGGCTTGGTCGTGCAGGCCCCGAGGCAGGCCACAGCCATCAAAAGCACTGATCTGATCATTGCACGCCGCCCCATGCCTTTCGCGCTGTCCCCGTGATGCGCGCAACGCCCTATGAAAGGCAAGGGTCGTGCCGTGACAAGCTCTTTACGCCCGAAGATTCGCCGTCGACTCTTCCACCTCGAAGGCGAAGGTTTTGAGGGTTTCTTTGGCGATGGTGTCGGCGGTGAGGCCGGCTTCGATGTACATGTCGCTTGGGGAGGCTTGGTCTTGGTAGATGTCGGGCAAGGTCATGGTGCGGACCTTCAAGGCGCCGCTATCAAGCAGCCCCTCGCGGGAGAGGAAGTGGAGGACAAAGGCGCCAAAGCCGCCCACCGAGCCCTCTTCGATGGTGATCAGCACCTCATGCTCCTTAGCGAGCCGCCGGACGAGGTCCTCGTCCAAGGGCTTGGCAAAACGTGCATCGGCCACCGTGGTGGAAAGCCCGCGGGCGTTCAAAAGCTCGGCGGCCTTCAAGGTCTCTTGCAAACGCCCACCATAGGAAAGAAGCGCCACCTTGGTGCCCTCTTCCAAGATCCGGCCTTTGCCGATCTCTAAGATCGGCGCGTCCTCATGCATCTCCACCCCGGCGCCCTCACCCCGGGGGAAGCGGAAGGCGATCGGGTGCTCATCAAAGACAGCGGCCGTGCGGGTCATGGCCTGA
The DNA here is from genome assembly GCA_039818345.1 of Pseudomonadota bacterium. Classification (GTDB taxonomy): domain Bacteria; phylum Pseudomonadota; class Alphaproteobacteria; order Caulobacterales; family Parvularculaceae; genus Parvularcula. Next base: position 51,617 of record JBCBUC010000017.1, read on the forward strand.
AGATCCGCCTCATCCCCGCAGGCCATCAAAACCATGTTCGGCAAGCAGCCAAGATAGGCGATATCAAAAGCGCCCGCATGGGTCGCGCCGTCATTGCCGACAAGCCCCGCCCGGTCGATCGGGAAGCGCACGGGTAAGTTCTGCAGCGCCACATCATGGACGACTGAATCGTAGCCGCGCTGCAGGAAGGTCGAATAAAGCGCGCAGAACGGCACCATGCCCTCGCACGCCATCCCCGCCGCAAAAGTCACCGCATGCTGCTCGGCGATGCCAACATCAAACGTGCGATCGGGGAAGGCTTTCATGAACTTATCAAGGCCTGTCCCTGAGGGCATGGCGGCGGTGATGCCCACCACCCGCGGGTTGGCTTCCGCCTCTTTGATCAGCTGGCCCGCAAAGACATTGGTGTAGGAGGGCGCGTTTGATTTCTTTTTGACCTCCTCGCCGGAGACCACGTCGAACTTCGAGACCGCGTGCAGCTTGTCCCCTTTGTCGACGGCCATCTGGTAGCCCTTGCCCTTCTCGGTGACGACATGGACCAGGACCGGGCCATCGGTGATGTGCTTGACGTTCTCAAGGACGGGAAGAAGGTGCTCAAGATTGTGCCCATCGATCGGGCCGACATAATAAAAGCCAAGCTCTTCGAAGAGCGTGCCGCCGGTGACCAGGCCCCGGCCATACTCTTCGGCCTTCTCCGCCAGGTTCCGCAGCCGCTTGGGCAGCCGCTTGCCGAGCTGCTTGGCGAGGTTCCGGAAGCCTTGATAGCTGCCCGAGCTCGCCGCCCGCGCCAGATACGCCGACATCGCGCCCACCGGCGGAGCGATCGACATGTCGTTGTCGTTGAGGATGACGGTCAGCTGGCTCGCCCGCGCCCCGGCATTGTTCATCGCCTCATAGGCCATGCCCGCCGACATCGAGCCATCGCCGATCACCGCGATGACCCGGCGCTCTTCTTGCTCAGGAGTCTCCTTGTCGCCCTCGCCTTTCAGGTCGCGCGCCACCGCCATGCCGAGCGCCGAGGAGATCGAGGTCGCCGCATGCGCTGCGCCGAAAGGATCGTACTCACTCTCCGAGCGCTTGGTGAACCCAGACAGCCCGTCCTTCTGACGAAGCGTGCGGATCCGGTCACGCCGGCCCGTCAGCACTTTATGCGGATAGCATTGGTGGCCGACGTCAAAAATCAGACGGTCCCGCGGCGTGTCAAAAACATAATGGATCGCCGCCGTCAGCTCCACCACACCCAGGCCAGAGCCCAAATGCCCCCCCGTCACCGACACCGCATCCACCACCTCAGAACGCAGCTCATCGCATAACTGCCGCAAATCCGAGGTCGCCAAGTCCCGCAAATCCGATGGAACAACAACACGATCAAGAAGAGGAGTCGAATGGGTCATGATGCACCGCGGTAAGGCCTACCGAGTCTGGCTGCAAGGTCTTTTAGCGATGAGCCTAATCGAATTGCGCCGGCTCCGCTGCCACTGCACCGTCCTTGTCGATCACAATTTTTTCGATGCGTTCCTTGGCACCCGCAAGGGTTGTCTCGCAATGCGCCTTAAGCGCAGCGCCGCGTTCATAAAGGGCGATTGATTCTTCGAGCGCCACATCCCCGCTCTCAAGTTGACCGATAATGCCCTCAAGCTCTTTGAGCGCGTCCTCAAACGATAGCTTCGAAAGATCAGTATCTGCTTTTGTTTTGCTCATGGCGCAGCAAGTCCTTCGGTTGAGGGTCGGGGTTTGGGCGACCGAATCGCCTCACTGCCCCGCTTCTTATAGGCCCGGTAGGACCAGTAATGGTTGCCCCCTTGGTGCTCGACCAACTCCCAGCCCCGTTTGATGATGTGCCGATGCACCATCCAATTGAAATAGCCATGGGCGCAAAGAAGGACATCGCCGCCGCCTTGCGCCTCGGTGATCAGCCGATCGGTCGCCTCGCGCACCCGTTTTTGGGCACCCCAATGGCTCTCCACCCCTTTGGGCGCAAAGCCGCAGAACCAGAAGATTCGGCTGATCACCCCCCATGTGGTCGGTGTCAATTTGAAGATGCTCGGCACCGGTGGTGGCGGTAAGGGCGCCTCAACAAAAAGCGCGTCCTTCGGCACCTCACGCGCACCTTGCACCACCTTTTGCGCGGTCTCGATGGCGCGCGGCAAGGTGGAGGAAAGCACCAGCTCTGCACCGGATGCGATATCGATCAATCCTTGGGGAGGCGTTTCACCGGGGGCGAGGCCTGCTCGGTCATAGTTGGCCCACCAAGGTCCATACTCACGCGCAGTGATACGGACACTGCGGTCCACATCTGGGCGTCCGTGACGCGCAGTGACAATCATCCCCGTCATCGCGTGGCTCTTAGAGACGCTCGGCCCCCGCCGCCAGCGCATTCTATCCCCCTGCCAATTCCTTCGCTCGGCGGTAAGCGGCGGCCACAGCGGCGACAAAGCTGGGCACCAGACCGCGCTCATTGAGAACATCGAGCCCCGCCGCGGTTGTCCCGCCTGGGCTTGTGACCGCCGCACGCAGTTCGCCGGCATCGCGGCCATCCGCCTCCAAAAGCCTGGCGGCGGCCACCACTGTTTCCGCAGCAAGAACGCGGGCATCATCTGGATCAGCGCCCTGATCCCTGGCCGCCTCTTCAAGGGCCTCGACCACGCGGAAGACAAACGCCGGGCCACAGCCGGTCACGCCCATCAGGCGGTCAAGCTGGTCCTCGTCCTTGCACCAATGGACCGCGCCTGCTGCAGCCATGAGCGCGGCCCCCATCTCGCGATCAGCAGCCTTAAGGCCCTGGTGGTCCGCCAAAAGGCTGACCCCGCGGCGCACTTTGGCCGGGAGCGATGGCATTGTCCTCAGCACACGCGGTGATGGATTGTTCGTCTTTAGAAGATTTGCCGTCTCGTCGGCGGTGATCCCCGCGGCGATCGACATGAAAAGTGTGTTCTCTATGTCCGGCCACACAAGAGCGGGCAAAACGGTCGAGAATTGCTGAGGTTTAACAGCCAAAACACAGACATCATACGCTCTATCTTGGGCTGGATTGAGGGTGATGCCTGCGGCAGTAATCATCGCTTCGGTGTCTGGTGAAGGCCGCGGATCGACGACCGCCGAAGCATCACGATCAAGAATGCCAGCATCGATCCACGAGCGCAGCAAAGCGCCCCCCATCGAGCCAGCGCCAATTTGAATCATTCGAAGGGGCTTGGTCATCCGTCGCGACTAGGCAATGCTCGCACGGAGGAAAAGGGGCCGGGCTGACGATTATGCTTTGGCGCCCTGATCGATCCGCGATGAAGGAACAGTGCTTTGAACGACGCCCCGTCTCCGCAAGACACAACGACCGGCACGATTGAAACCATCCGCGGTGCCAATGTCGACGATATCCAGTTCAAGCATTTCGACCTGTTGCTGGCCGCAACCTGCGTCATTGTTGTGTGCTCAAATATCATCGGCGCAGGGAAAGTTGCCGACATTGGCGGCTTCTCCGTGGGAGCCGCGGTGCTCTTCTACCCTCTCTCGTATGTGCTCGGTGACGTTCTGACCGAGGTTTATGGGTATAAGCGTGCGCGACGCGCGATCATCGCAGCGACGGCATCCGCGGGGTTTGCAGCCTTCATGGCGGCATTCGTCACGGCCATGCCTCCTCATATCGGGTGGAACACGGATTTGGGCGGGCTCACACAACAACAATCCTTTGCCCTCAATTTCGGTCAGGCCCCAAGGATTGTTGCTGCGTCATGTCTTGCTCTTTTTGCCGGAGAGATCGCTAATGCACAGGTCATGACACGGATGAAGGTTCGACTTGAGAACTCACCCCTCTGGCAACGGACGATTGGATCGACGGCTGTCGGACAAGCCGTCGACAGTTTGATTTTCTACCCTCTGGCATTTCTAGGCGTGTGGGAGACCAGCCTCGTGATCTCCGTGATGATCACCAATTATGCGCTCAAAGTGCTTTGGGAGGTCTTCTTGACCCCCGTCACCTACCGCGCCGTCGCTGTGTTAAAACAGTCCGAAGGCGTCGATGTCTATGACAGCCCAGATCGTTAAGCGTTCCCTACCGTCTCCAGCATGCATGAATCAAGTGCTTCCTGCGCCGATTTCCCCCCCCAGATGACGTAATTGAACGCCGGGTAATAGTGTTCAAAGGCTTCCATCGCGCCGCGGAGCAAGATCTCTGCCTGCCCAGGCGACATCCCCTGCCCTTCCGACAGCACAGCGCCATTGCGATAGATGATTCCTCCGTCCTCGCACCATAAATCAAAATGGCCGATCCAAAGACGCTCGTTCACCAAGGCCAAGAGCCTCAGAACATCATCCTTGCGCGATGGCGGCACCTTCATTTCAAGCGGAGCGCCAATTTGTAAGACTTGCGCCTCAGCGCGCCACGAAAACCATAAGGCGATGTCGCGCCAGCTACCCGAAAGCGAGACATGCACCTCGTTGTCATCAACCCGTTGCGCATCAATATCGGCTGCATGCGCCACGTACTCAATGGTCTCGATCGGGTCGGCATGCTCAGCAGTCAAACGAATTGCAGTAAATGGCATCTATCCTCACAAACACAGCGGGCTCGAATCTGATTTCGAGCTTCGACGGAAGTAGCGCGCTGATTTGCGATTCAAGCCAAGGGAGAGTCGCATGATGTGCAAAGACAGCCAAGATCGAGCTGTTCTTAAATATCACCAGACCAGCAAGTCATGGTTGTTATTGAGCAATTCACACAACCTTAAGAATTTAGTGGGGCGAGCATTCTACCCGTTAAAAATATCCACAAGGCCGGAGTCAAACCGCCCCAAATTGGGGAAAACCTGTCTAACATCGCTTGACGCCACACCAAACCACTCACCGAGCGCCGCGCCGTATTGTTCAATCGCAAGCGTCGGGATGAGACCACCGCGTCGCGCCCAAGCTTGGTCGTGATTGATGGTCGGGGGCGTTAACTGGCCCACCACGCGCCCGCCTTTGACTGCGCCGCCCAATACAAAATGATGGCCACCCCAGCCATGATCAGTGCCCGTTGCATTCGCGGAGAGGGTGCGGCCAAATTCTGACAGCGTGAACGTCGTCACCAAGTCCGCCTCGCCCCGTCTGGCGAGCACTTGGTTGAACCGCGCCAAAGCTTGCGCCAGCTGCCCCTGCAATTGCGGCAGCAACTCTGCTTCGTTGCGATGATTATCGAAGCCTTTCATGCCAACAACAAAAAGCTGGCGCGACGTCTTGTGTGAACCGCGGGCAGCGATCATGGCTGCCACATTCGCTAGGCCATAGGACAAAGGATTGCCCTCGATCTTCACCGCATCGCCGGCTCGATTGTTGTCGAGCACGCCTCGAATGAAATCAGCTTGGCGCAGCGCCAACCCTTGCTGACGCGCGACATCCCGGGTCAGCATGTCCGTGTACTTCATGCCCTTGCCGCTCAAATGATCGACCAGGATCTCATTGCGGCGGGTCATCTGCCATTGGGCACGGGCGCTTAAGCCAGGAATCCTTCCAAAATTACCCGTGGAAATGGCCACCTGGTCGGTCGTCTGTCCCTGACCAAAAGCCTCGACACCATTGAACGACATCGACGCGAAAGGTGACGTGGTCTCTAGAAGATCAAGGAACTGCCCGCCCCAACCAACGTGGGCTCCTTCAAAATTGAGCGTCGACCAGATGGATGTTTGATCGCTGTGGCTCGCCAACCGATCGGGCTCGAGCGAACGATTGGCCTCCAGCGTTTGGCGGGTTGTTGGTGCCACCAAAGGACCGACATTGGCGACAATCGCAAGATTGCCTTGCGCATAAAGCTCGGCAAGCGGGCTCAGTTCAGGCGCTAATGCATGTCCAGCGGCGCTTGAACCCGGAAGGGCGACAAGCGCCTCTCGCCGACGGGTCTTATGCCCAGAACGCTCATACTGCTCGAGCAGCGAGGTTCGATAGGACGCCCACGCACGATACCCCTGAGCATCGGCAGGAATAACGCAGTCGAAATTATCAAGACCGCCAGTCAGAATGACACAGACCAGCGCTTTATAATCATCCGCACCTTGAGCAAAAACCGGCAGCGCAGGAATACCGGTCGCGGCGGCACCGAGTAGACCCAATCCGCGAACAAACCCGCGGCGCGATGTCAGTCGATCGCTCATCGTTGCACCATGAATTCTGGCGCGGTGGTCACCATGGTGATCGCGGTGGCGAGCCTCTTTTCCAAGGCTTCCTGGCGACGCCGGTCGTAAGGCACATTAATCGACCACAGCGCGGTGGTGATCCGCCGCTTCGTTTTCGGCATCAGACTGCTGCCTGTCAGATAGAGGTCGAGCATCTCAACGAGTTGTTTCGGCCGATCAGCAGCCGTCATAAACGGCGCAAGCGCTGGCTGATAAAGATCCCCTTTTTCGCAAACCCCGCGGACGATACAGGCTGAAAGCCACGTTGTTTGGGTTGCGAGATGGGAAACGGTCATTGTTTGGGTCTCAGGAGCGACGGCGCCCATACCATCCACTTCGGAACCTGGCTTAGCGTAGCTCGGCCGATAAAAGTTAAACACCGTGGGCGACCTAAAGGGTGTTTGGTAGGCCCAGGAATCCTGCCCTGATTTAAGAAAATTGCTATACGGTACAAGACCGTTATCGGTCAGCTCTCTGTCGCTGGCGAAGGTACGTAGGAGGTGAATGACCCGAATAAGGGGTTCACGGACTTTACCGCTATACTGATCGTCCTTGCCAGGTCGCTGCCGCGCTTCAGGATCAAGCAGGATAGCGGCTGTTGTGGCCTGTAGGTCGCAACGTTGGCCCGCGCCAAAGCGCACATCGTTCGACGCTTTAAACTCGCCCTCGTTGAAGGCGCGCGCGACCCGTTCGATGTAAGCGGGCGATGGATTGGACGTCACCAATTTTTGGATCAGCTGCTTGGCAACAAAAGGAGCAACATTGGGGTGCGCCAAAAGATAATCGAGCGCTGCATTCACGCTTGCCACTGCATCTTGACCCGGATCGATGACCGCGCCGAGAAATCGCTTCTCTCCCGGCTCATGGAAGTCGGGGTACCCGATCAATTCACCTCGGATCGTTTTGACGTTGGCCTTGCCATTGCGGAAATTCTCGCCAGGCAACGCCAACCCGGTGAAGACTGATGCAAGACCGCTCACATCGTCCTGACGATAAGTCGGCCTTCCACTTGGTGTTCCGTCAAGTGCAAGCTCCTCCAACCCGATAGTGAAGAGCTGCATAATCTCACGGGCATAGTTTTCATCGGGCACAACGCCGCGCTCTTCGTCTGCCTTCTGATTTTCATAATAGGTGAGAAAAAGCGCCATCGTCGGCTGAAACGTCACACGACGGATCAATGTACAGTAATTACCGAGAGCCTCTTCGCCCAGCATATCGACGTAATCGAGGTAAGCGAGCATCGCACGGCGTGTGGCAGGGTCTTCTAATGACGCAACGACGATTTGGCTGAGCGCGAACCGCATGCGTTGGCGGAGTTGATCATCTCCATAGAGCGCTTGCTCCCAAAAAAGCGCGATCAGCGGCTCGATACTTCCGTGATCATCGCCCGCGGCGTAGCTCTTTTCCACCCGTTCAGCGACCGACGGTAGCGGCAATGCCATTTGTTGTTGCAGCCAGCCGGCATAGCCAAGGCGCTGCACATCACGAATACTGTCAGGATCAGGCCCAAAGCTCGATTGCAGCAAGAAGCGCGCAGCCTCGTCTTGGGAAACCTCTTGGGCCGAAGCGGGCATGATCGACGCGGCCACGCCCACCCACAACGCCATCAACCGATAGAGATATGCTCGAGCCATCATAGGTCACCATACCACATTCCGTGTTACGAGACCGCGAAAAGCTAGCGCGCCTCCTTGAGGGCCGCGATTTCGGCCTTCAGCGATTCAACTTCGCGGCGCAGGGACACAGCTAAACTCTCCACCACCTCAAACTCCTCGCGGGTAACAAGGTCCTGCTCAGCCAGAAACCGTTGAAGTTGGCTGTGGAGCACGGTTTCAGCTTCACGGCGTACGCCATCAGCCGTGCCTGCTGCCTCGGCAATCAGTTTAGCGACACCGTCAAAGAGCGGGGACTTGGTCTGCATATCCTTTTGGAACCTCACGTGTTCTTGGGCTCTACGTCTGCTCACCGAAGGCTAGGGTCAACTGGCAGCGATGGCGCAGTGCTGTTAAAGGGCGGGGGCAAAACTGATTGCGCGCAAGCGCTCCATTCCCTCTGTTTCCATCATTCGAATGCGCCTAAGGGCCCGGCCATGAATTTCCCCGAAATCGATCCAGTCCTCATCACCATCGGCCCGCTGCCTATTCGTTGGTACGCGCTCGCTTATCTTGCGGGCATCACACTGGGGTGGGTGTATCTCACCCGGCTTTTGAAGCAGCAGGAGCTTTGGAACGGGAAAGGCTCGATCCGGAACCCCGAAAAGCCGCCGCTCGAAAAGGTGCAACTCGACGATTTTGTGTCGTGGATTATTCTAGGGGTGATCCTCGGCGGGCGGCTTGGCTTTGTCTTTTTCTATCGCCCCGAACTCTTGATCCAACCGATCGGTCAATGGCCAGAGCTCTTGGGGCGCGTTCCCGTGCCGCCGGTCTTTGCTGTTTGGGAAGGCGGTATGTCCTTCCATGGCGGTCTAATAGGGGTGGCCGTTGTCACGCTACTCTTCTCCCGTAAAAGAGGGACCGACCCCTTCCGTATCGGTGACCTCCTCGCTTGCGCGGCACCGATTGGGCTGTTTTTTGGGCGTTTGGCCAATTTCATCAACGCTGAGCTCTTTGGAAGACCGACAGACAGCTTCATCGGCATGCGCTTCCCTGAATATTATAGCCGCGCCCAAGAGCAGTGGATCTACGCCGCCGACGTCGTGCCGCGCCATCCAAGCCAGCTTTACGAAGCCGCGCTCGAAGGCGCCCTTCTTTTCGTCATTATGCGGATCGCCATCACCCGCTTTAGGCTGCTTCGCTATCGCGGCGCGGCCACGGGCCTCTTCTTAGCGGGCTATGGCGCGTCACGTTTCTTTGTTGAGTTTTTCCGCGAGCCAGACAGTTACGCTGCAACACTTGGCTTTTTGACCCGAGGCATGCTCTTGTCCCTCCCCATGGTGTTTGCTGGCATGTATCTCCTCTACCGGGTCCACCCGCTCTTTCAGGAGCGTTTGCGGAGCAGTTTGTGAACGACGGCGCGAGCCCGGAACCCACGCCGCTTGAACAGCGGCTGATTGATTTGATCGCTGATCACGGCCCTATTCGGGTTGGCGATTTCATGACCGACGCCCTCATTCACCCCCAGCATGGCTACTACGCCACACAAAAAGCGCTAGGCGCAGTCGGGGATTTCACCACCTCGCCGGAGATCAGCCAGATTTTTGGCGAGTTGGTCGGCGGCTGGCTTGTCCATTCCTGGGAAGCGATGGGCGGCCCCTCGCAGTTCAACCTCGTCGAACTCGGGCCAGGCCGCGGCACCTTAATGGCCGATATTCTCCGTACCGCGAATGTCAGGCCACGGTTTTTGAAATCGGCTCATGTTTATATGATCGAAGCATCGGGCAGGATGCGGTACAGCCAAAAACGGCTTTTGGCGGAAACCGGCTGCCGGATCACCTGGGCTGATAAGCTGGAGGATGTTCCGCCAGCCCCTCTTTTGCTGGTTGCCAACGAGTTCTTTGACTGCCTTCCGATCCGGCAGTTTATGCGGATGGCGGATCTGAGCGATAAGCCTTGGCGTGAGCGGCTGGTTGGCCTTAGCAAGGACCAAAGCGCACTCTCCTTTGTGCTCTCAAACGACAGTTATGCCGACATGCCGGGCATGCCTCGCGGCGCGATGCCGGAAGATATTTTTGAAAGCTGTACGGTTGGCGGCGATGTCGTCGGGGAAATCGCGAACCGATTGAGAGAGCATAAAGGACGAGCTCTGATTATCGACTATGGACATGGCCGTTCGGGCTATGGTGATACTCTGCAAGCCATCAAAAATCATAAACCCTGGCCCGTGCTCGAAAGCCCTGGCCTCGCCGATGTCACGGCCCATGTCGATTTTGCCGCCCTTGGACGTCGGGGACGGCAAGAGGACATGCGAGTTGATGGTCCGGTGCGGCAAGCTGATTTTCTCGAACGGCTGGGCCTTCGCGAGCGGCTGGCTCGACTTGAGCCTGCCATTGAGGACGCAAAGGCGCGCGACGATTTCCGCACCGGTGCGCTTCGATTGATCGATCGCGAAGGAATGGGCGAACTTTTCAAGGTGATGTCAATTTCATCACCCAACTCCTCAGCACCGCCAGGGTTTGAATGACGACGCCGTCCCCTCAGACAAGCGCGAACCTCTCTTCTCCCCATGGGTTCTTTGGCCGACAAGGCGGTGTTTCGCAGGGGGTTTTTGCATCGCTCAACGGAAGTTTTGCGTCCGGTGATCGCAGAGAAAATGTCGAGGAAAACCGCCAACGGATGGCGTCTTCTATGGGGGCCGACGCCATTACCACCGCCAAACAAACGCACTCCGCAACGGCGGTTTATGTATCGGAGGCGTTAAGTCACGACAACCCTCCCCATGCTGATGCTCTTGTCACGGATGTTCCAGGTCTCGCTGTTGCGGTTCTGACGGCTGATTGCGTCCCACTTCTTATGGAAGCGCCAGGTCTCGTGGCAGCGGTCCACGCCGGTTGGCGCGGCAGCATGCGCGGCATCATCGAGGCCACGGCCGCGCTGATGGCGCAAAAGGGCGCCGAACGAGCCGCCATTCAAGTGGCGGTGGGCCCGTGCCTGCGGCGCGATAGCTTTGAAGTTCGCGGCGATCTGATCGCCGATGTCACCCAAGCTCATCCCGGAGCCGATATTTTTTTTCAGCCGATCAGTGACACGCAAAGCCTCTACGACCACGTCGGCTTTGTCCGGGAGCGGCTTCGTGCGGCGGGCATTTTAGAACAGAATATCAATGATGTGGGCGGCGATACCTTAGCTGATCAACAGCGCTATTTCAGCTATCGGGGTGCACGGAAAGCGGGTTCGATAGTCTTTGGTCACAACCTTTCCGCGATCGCCTTGCCGCGGTTGGATTGAGCACGATGCGCATCCTTGACTTGTGACACATGGCCGTCACAAACGGGTCTCGTCCCCTGACCCGGAGCCCGCCATGAAGCTGCTCGCTGGCAATTCTAATCTGCCGCTCGCTCAATCGATTGCTCGCCGTTTGGATACGCCGCTGGCAAGTTCGATCATTCAGCGGTTCGCCGACAGCGAAGTTCATGTCGAGATCAAAGAAAACGTGCGCGGCGAAGACGTCTTTGTCATTCAGTCTACGTCGCAACCTGCCAATGATCACATGATGGAGTTGTTGATCATCATTGATGCCCTGGCCAGGGCATCAGCGAGCCGGATCACAGCCGTCATTCCTTATTTTGGCTATGCCCGGCAGGACCGCAAAGCTGGGCCACGCACGCCGATCACGGCAAAGCTGGCGGCCAACTTAATCACCACCGCCGGGGCGGACAGGGTGTTGACCATGGATCTCCATGCCGGCCAAATCCAAGGGTTTTTTGATATTCCAACGGATAATCTCTACGCGGTCAATGTGATGGAAGACCACATACGTCGCTCACGGAGAGATGATGTCTCTGATGTTTGTGTGGTGAGCCCCGACGTCGGCGGTGTTGTCCGGGCAAGGGCCCTCTCCAAGCGCCTCGGCGACCTTCCGCTTGCTATCGTCGATAAGCGGCGAGAGCAGGCCGGCGTTTCGGAAGTGATGAACATCATCGGTGAAGTCAAAGATATGCACTGCATCCTCTTCGACGACATCGCCGATTCGGGCGGCACTCTTGTCAATGCCGCGGATGCGCTGATGGATAAGGGCGCAAAATCCGTCGAGGCCTATGTCAGCCACGGGGTCCTTTCAGGAAAGGCGGTCGAGCGGGTCGAGACATCTGACGCGCTCTCTCGTTTGGTGATCACCGATTCCATCGGCGATGATGGTCGCCGCGAAGGCGCCAAGAAAATTGAAGTGGTCAGCGTCGATCGCCTCCTCGCTGAAGCGATCCGGCGGATCGCCAACGAGGAGAGCGTCTCCAGCCTCTTCGACTAGCGAAGCGAGTCGTAAAACTCGCCCGCGTCCTCGGCAAATTCCGCTGAGCTTCCTGGATGCATGTAATACATGTGCCCGCCATAATACGTATCAAGACGAACATTGTCCCGTACCGCCGTGGGGATCCCCAGATTGTTGATCACATAAGCGCTTTCAAAATAGGGCGTTTGCAGATCCATCGCGCCATGGGTGATCCAGACCTTGAGGTGCCGGTTCATCGCAAGACCTTCTCGCAACATCGAGCCAGCACCTGGTGCTTGAGGGCGTTTGTCGTTCCCAACGAAGTAACGCCAGGCGGCAAACACCTCGCCGCTAAGCGATTCATAGTCGCGCTCTGGCAAGGAAAAGCCCAAATCTTCTGAGAGATAGCTGATGAGGCCGGCACGGTAGGGACCTGACAGCACACGGAGCGCATCAAAACGAAACCCGGCCATCGCAGCGTCAGGTTCAGGATCAAGCGAGGTGATCGTCGCGTCATAAATACCGACGAGTTCACCGTTCTCACGCAACAGCTCTCGCGCGTATTCAGTCTGGGATACCCGCCCCCGCTGGCGTTTGGCATAGGCCGGGCTGAGGCCCGTCAACTCAGCGAAGGTGTCTAGGATATCATCCTGGCGCTCCGCATCCATCATTTCGCCTTGGGTCAGATAAAGCGCAAAATCACCCGTAGCGAAGGCTTCAGCTTCGATCATGATCGATTGCATAGCATCAAGATCCGTCATCGGACTGTTCGCCCGCCCGCGGCCCTGACTTGCCGCACTTGCTGCGTAACTGGGTAGGCGCGTGATCCATGTCGATGGGTAAAGCTCGTTGCCCTGCACACCAAAGAGATCGATCCGCGGCGAAATCATGACAGATCCAGAAAGCGGGATTTCGTGGTCATTGGGCAAAAGCTTCGCCAAAGCCGCCGCGCGGAAACCGCCGTAACTCTCGCCGGCAACGACCACGGGCGAGAGGAAACGCTCATGCTTGGTCAGCCATCGATCGATGAACATGCCGAGCGCTTTAAGGTCTCCGTCGACGGAATGATAAGTCGCCGAACCTTTGGGTTCTCCTCCCTCTCTTTTTGCGGCCTCACCCACAAAACGGGAGTAACCAGTGCCCACAGGATCAACGAAGACAAGATCCGTGAACGGAAGCCAGCTATCCGCATTGTCTTCAATAACGACTGGGGGCGGCGCGAGATCACCATTCTCGGCAAAGACAATCCGCTTCGGTCCGACCGCACCCATATGCAGATACACTGACGCCGCGCCTGGACCACCATTGAAGACAAAGGTTACCGGGCGATCGGCCGCACTCGACCCCCGAGCCACATAAGAGACGTGAAAGATCTCGGCGTCCGGCTTACCCTCAGGGCCTAGCGGCATAAATCCAACGTTCACTTCATAATCGATTGGCCGTCCAGCTGCACGAAACGTGCGCACGGCTTTCGCCGAGGTCTCCGTGATCGGCGCGGGAGACTGGTCAGCCCCCTTGTCTTCACCCCCGTGACCGTGGGCGACGGCGGTCATCGCCAAGGTAGCGATCATACTCATCAACATGATGTTTTCCCAATAAGCTCGCCGTGAACCTATCGCGGTGAGCAAGAAACGCGAAGCGCGATGTTCGAGGTTCACAAATGCCGAGGAGAGCCCTAGCTCGCTGCGATGGCAGCACCTCTATTGAGCCTTAAAGACATTCGCCTCACCTTTGGCGGCACGCCCCTACTCGCGGGCGCCGAACTGATGGTGCAGGAAGGAGCGCGCATTGCGCTCGTGGGCCGGAACGGCTCTGGCAAGTCGACATTTCTCAAAATTGCCGCTGGGTTGATCGAACCTGACAAGGGCGACCGCACCGTGCGCTCGGGCACGACCTTCAAATATCTTGAGCAGGACCCTGATTTTTCATCTTACGAAACCGCCGAGGCGGTGGTGTTGGATGGTCTCTCTCCCACTGATGATCCCGGAGATGTCGGCCGCCTGTTAGCTGAGCTTGGGGTCAATCCATCAGCTGCGCCCGGGCCACTCTCGGGCGGCGAAAAAAGGCGGGTCGCCATCGCCCGCGCCCTTGCTCCGTCTCCGGAGGTCCTCCTCCTCGATGAACCGACCAACCATTTAGACCTTGAGACGATCCTGTGGCTGGAAGGAGAAATCGCGCGGCGGCGCAGTGCGCTCGTGCTGATCAGCCACGACCGGCGGTTCTTACAAAACCTCACCACAGAAACGGTGTGGCTCGACCGCGGAGAAACGCGACACCTGGGCGATGGTTTCGGCGGCTTTGAGGCTTGGCGCGATAAAGTGATCGAGGAGGAAGAGCTCGCGGCGCACAAGCTGGATCGGAAGATTGTCCGCGAGGAGCATTGGTTGCGCTATGGTGTGACCGCGCGGCGCAAACGCAACGTACGGCGCCTTGCTGAGCTTAACAGCCTGCGCCTTCAAAGGGCGGAGCGACGAGGACTACAGGGCTCTGTGGACGTCACCGCCTCGGAATCGGAAGCCTCTGGAAAAAAGGTTGTTGATGTCAGTGGACTGACTTTCTCCTATGGCGACAAGCCCATCGTTCATCAGCTGGAGCTTAAAATCGTGCGGGGCGATCGGCTGGGAATTGTCGGGCCCAACGGCGCGGGCAAGACCACCCTCCTCCGCCTCCTTCTTGGGCAGACCACTCCGCAAAGCGGCGAGGTCATCCATGGAACAAAACTCGAGATCGTCGCGCTCGACCAGGAGCGACACGGGCTCAAGGACACAACTCGGCTGATGGATGCGCTCACCGAAGGGCGGGGCGACCAAATCACCATTGCCGGACAGCCGCGGCACGCGCTCAGCTATTTAAAAGACTTCCTTTTCACACCGGAACAAGCGCGCCAGCCGATCGGTGCGCTTTCAGGGGGTGAACGTGGCCGGCTTGCCTTGGCCATTGCCCTTGCCAAACCGTCGAACCTTTTGGTGTTGGATGAGCCGACCAATGACCTCGACCTTGAAACCCTCGATGTCCTTGAAGAGACGTTGGCCAATTATCAGGGCACGTTGATCTTGGTGAGCCACGACCGAGACTTTCTCGACCGTGTGGTGACGAGTGTCCTGACGCCCGTTCCCGAAGAAGGGGCGGGACGCTGGCGCGATTATCCCGGCGGGTATGAGGACATGTCTCGCCAACGACGGGCCGCCGCGGGCCGCGGTCCCGCTGGAGCCAAACCAGCGAAAAAAGATCCGTCCACGACCACGAAGAAAAAGTCATCGGGTAAACTCAGCTTCAAGGACAAGCACGCGCTTGAGACGCTGCCTCAAGAGATCGAGCGGCTCACCGAGGCCATTGAGGTGCATCAGGCGGCACTCGCCAACCCGAACCTCTTTAAAGAAGACCCCGCAGCATTTGACCGCGCGCAAAAAGGGCTCGCCGCAGACACCGCAGCACTCGAAACCGCCGAGAACCAATGGCTCGAGCTCGAGATGAAGCGGGAGGAGTTGGAGGGTTAGACAAGCCCCTCACCTTCGCGCCATTTAGCGATCAATGGACGCGAACGTTGACCCGAACCCGAGGAACAGCCCGATAGCGTGCTCGCGGGGCAACATAAACGCCGGTGTAAACGGGACGGACGGGCACGGCCCCGTAGGGACGCACGGGGACGGCGGTCACGTGAACGGCCGCTGGCGCCACGTACGTGTAAGCCGATGCCGGACAGTTCGTGACCGATCGATCGCGAATATCTTCGCGAAGATCACGGCGCGACCAGGTGACCCGCGAGTCCCGGATGTCTTCCCTGAGGTCAGGACAAAGAGCGGGGTTCAGACGCCATCCGGCCGCTTGCGCGTGCGATGATGATGCAAAAGACGATGCAAGTAATGCAAATCCGCAACTGAAGACAAGACGTTTGGACATGATCAATTTTCTCCACTTTTGTCGTCAACACCTTGCTGGCCGAATGTCCCCGATTGATCCCCCCACCGCTTGGCGCTTGTCGCAAAGTGTCACTCAGCGGGGAAACGTCGATCGATTTACAACCAAGGATAAATCAGCCACCTCACGCTTGCCCGCATGGGTTGCATAATGATCAAAGAGCAGCTGAGCTAACGTGCGCGCAGCCCAGCGAAACTCTCGTTCTTCAAGGCCGCCAAAGGGAGGCAACAGAGTCGTTGTCACGGAAAACTGCCACACAAGGTCATGAAACTTCGGTAGCGGCTCTGGTGCGTGAAACCGGTAAACCCTGGCGATATCGAGCATTTGAGTTCGCGACTCCGCAGCCGGCCCAAGGCTCAACTCAAAGAGTGCTTGGCCCATGACGAGTGGACTCTGGGCGACCGTTATGTCCGAATCATTCTCACTAGGATCGTCTTGTTCGCCTAAGTCCTTTTCTGTCATTCACTCACAAACCCTATCTCGCTTCAGTGTCCCCGCATGCGGAGACCGCCACACACAAGAGCCCATGTACGCACTCGGAACACTTGCGTTACTTGCATTTATATTGCATTGGTTGCAAACACAAGGCCTGCTCGCGCGGCGTCACGCAGTCGGGAACACCCGCCGTCGCGCCGAGGGGTGGCGTTGATGGCAAACCGTCGCGACAGCCAGTTGGAGATGCTGAAGGATCTTATGATGCGCACAGAACTGTCCGCCAACCAGATCGCGAGCGCTGCTGGGGTCCAACCATCAACGCTCTATCGGTTTTTGGACCAGCAAAGCGATACAGAACTCCGTGCCCATACGGAGGGAAAGATCCGCGCGGCTTTCAATTTGCCCCACCTCACCCCATCGGGATTCTCTGAACCCGAGGCGGTGCCCATCGAAACCAGCCCGAGCTTACCCGACCCCGAAACACTGGCGGCCGAATCCCTTGGCCTCTTTCGTATCCAATCGCGCAGCATGGAGGCGGCTGACATCCTGCCCGGCGACGTCATCACCGTTGCACTGAACCGCGAACCCAAGCCCCACGACATCGTGTGTGCGCAAGTCTTTGATCCCGCAACGGCCGAGGCGCAGACCCTCTTCCGCTGGTTTGAACCCCCCTATTTGGTGGCAGGGAGCACCACGACGAGCCTCCGCAAACCGCTCCTCATCGACGATGAGTTCGTGGTGGTGCGAGGGCCCGCGATTGGCCTATTCCGACAGCGCCAATTGTAAGCGCGAAGGGGGTCGCTGGACCTTGCCTTTTGCCGTGTGATAATGTCGTCCACGTGACCCAGATTACTGTTGCAGCCCTTTACCATTTTGCCCCTCTCGACGATTTGAACGCGCATCGAGAGATGCTGCTCCGTGTGTTGATGGATCATGAGGTCAAAGGCACCCTTTTATTGGCGCCAGAAGGTGTTAACGGCACCATTGCGGGGGACCGGCAAGGGATCGATGCAGCGCTCGATGCTGTCCGCTCACTGCCGGGTTGCTCAACCGTTGAGGTCAAAGAAAGTCACGCCGACAGCCAACCTTTTTTGCGAACAAAAGTTCGTCTGAAGAAGGAAATTGTGACGATGGGCGTTGAAGGCATCGACCCCAAGAGCACGGTGGGTCAATATATCGGACCTGAACAGTGGAATGAGGTGATCTCTGACCCCAACACGGTGGTCGTCGATACCCGCAACGACTACGAAATCGGTATCGGGACGTTTAAGGGAGCAATTAATCCCTGTACCGAGTCTTTCCGTGATTTTCCAGCATGGTTCGATGCGTTTAAGGATAAACATCCAGACAAACGGATCGCCATGTTTTGCACAGGCGGTATTCGTTGCGAGAAATCAACGTCCTATGCGCGCTCCGTTGGCGTTGAGCAGGTCGTGCATCTCAAAGGCGGCATCCTCAAATATCTTGAAGAGGTCGACGAAAAAGACAGTCTTTGGGAGGGTGAGTGTTTCGTTTTCGATGGCCGTGTTTCAGTACGTCACGGCTTAGAGCTGGGCAGCTATGATCAGTGCTACGCTTGTCGGCGACCGATTGATGAATCCATGAAACAGGATAAACACTACATCCCTGGTGTCTGCTGTCCGCAGTGCAAAGATGAATACGGGGCAGAAGAAAGGGAACGGTTCGCAGAACGCAACCGCCAAATTACGCTCGCCAAAGAACGCGGTGAGCAGCACATGGGCCGGAAAGTCTGCCAGGATCAGTGAGCGGCGACCTTTAAAGTGCAGAGCTCCCTTCCCATTCTTTATTCCTTCCGTCGCTGCCCTTATGCGATGCGTGCACGGATGGCTATTCTTCTCTGCGGCAAGGTCGTCCGCTTGCGGGAGATTATTCTCCGCGACAAGCCCAAAGACATGCTGAAAGCCTCCCCCAAAGGCACCGTCCCGGTTCTTGTGTTGCCAAATGGCGAGGTGATCGACGAAAGCCTTAGCGTGATGGCGTGGGCGATCGGTGATGGGTTTGCCAATTTGGCTTCGCCGAGCAACGACGAGCGCGCCCTCGTTGAACGCAATGACGGCCCCTTCAAGCATGATCTTGATCGCTATAAATACCCAAACCGCTATCAAGACGTCGACGCGCTTTCCCACCGCGCTGCTGGCGCTGATTTTATCTCTCTCCTGAATGATCGGATCAAAAAGACGGGTGGCCTTTCGAGCAGCGAGTCCATCTTTGGCGACATCGCGATCTTTCCCTTCATCCGGCAGTTTCGGATCGCTGATCCCACTTGGTTTGACGCTAACACTTGGCCAGATGTCCACGCCTGGTTAGAGCGGCACATCAACAGCGACCTCTTCGTTCGTGCCATGAAGAAATACCCATTGTGGAACGACACGGGCGAAGAATTTATCTTCGGTGCAGACGAAAACTAGTGTTGGTAGCGACCTCGGCGACGATCAATTTAGAATGGACAGGGTGACGAAAAGCGGACGTCCTGCCCGGTCGTGGGTGAGATGAAACCGAGTTCTCGCGCATGGAGGAGAAGTCTTGGACTCGCCGCAATCGCGCGGTCGTCTGCATACCACCGGTCACCGAGGATCGCGTGCCCTATACTTTTCATATGCACCCGGAGTTGGTGGGAGCGGCCAGTGATCGGCGTGAGCTCTAGTCGGGTCCGATCGCCTTGACGGCCGATCACGCGCCAGTGGGTCACCGCCTGTCGCCCTTTTTCGTGATCAATCATTTGCAAAGGACGGTTTGGCCAATCACAGATCATTGGCGCATCAATCGTTCCTGCGTCTTCTGCCACCTCGCCCGTGACCACGGCCTCGTAAACCTTGGTGGTTTTTCGTTTTTCAAACTGCTGTTGCAAGTCAGCGAGGTTGGTTTTGCCCCGGGCCATCACGCAAATCCCGGAGGTCGCCATATCGAGTCGATGCACCGTGAGCGCATCGGGGTAGCATCGCTGGACGCGCTGCTCCAGACAATCAGGCTCGGCTTTACCCGGTACACTGAGCAAGCCGGCCGGCTTTTCCAACACAAGGAAGTCGATGGTTTCCGCGATTACACCAATCGCCTGCGGATCGCCGGGGGCTTGGATCCATCTTTCCGTCACAAGACCAACCATCAAACCTTTTGCGCCGACGCTTCAATAACCAAAGATCATTCGACGATACAGATGCCGCGCACCACCAGGATGACAAGGCGCGCTCTACTGTTCCCAAAGGATCTCCCTTTGACGCGGCTAAATTTTCGTTATCTCGAAGTTTTTCCAAGGGTTAAAAGATCACAGAGGCGCTTTGAAACGCCGTGCTCAAGGCCCTAAAAGCCTCGCCTCCCAGGCATTACTTTGACATACCGAATGATTAATGTAGGACCGGCTCGACTTTGCGTCCCACCATGGATGCTTCTTGAACCTGCCGCATGGGGTGCGGTGGTTCGCAACCTCCCGCGCTTGGCAGAGCGCCGGGAAAAGGACACGATACATGCTTATTCGATCCGGCGTATCGGGCATCGCCCTGACGGCTGCACTCTTGGCCCAAGCCGCAGCTCAGGATGACGATGGTCGGCAGCTCGACGTTATTACCGTCACCGCCACCAAAACCGAAACCACGGCACAAGATGCCCCGTTGGCGATCCAAGCGATTGGCTCGGAAACAATTGATGAGCTCGGCATTGGTAACTTCGACGATTATGTTCGCCAGCTGCCAAACGTCACCTTTGGTGGGCGGGGGCCGGGACAATCCACCGTCTATATCCGCGGCATGGCGGTGCAGCCGATCACGGTGCTGCTGTCGGGGGCACAAGGCACCACGCCCAACGTGGCGCTCTATCTCGACGAGCAACCGGTCACTGCGCCGGGGCGTAACTTAGATGTTTATGCAACCGACCTTGAACGGATCGAAGTCCTTCCAGGACCGCAAGGCACGCTCTTTGGTGCAAGCTCTCAGGCCGGCACGATCCGACTGATCACCAACAAACCGCGGATCAACGAATTCGATTTTGGTGCAGAGGTGTCAACTGCAATTACCGAAGGCGGAGACGAGAGTTTTGGTTTCGAGGGCTTCGTCAACATCCCCTTGGTGGAAGATAAGCTCGCTGCACGGGTCGCAGCCTATTCGATCCACGAAGGCGGCTATATCGATAATGTGGCCGGTACGTTTACGACAGATCCGTCGATCAACCCCGACAGCACAGCGACCCCAGATGCAGTGAGTTACGTCGCCGCTGACAATGCAGACCTCGTCGAAGACAATTTCAACGACAGCTCCTACCAAGGTGTGCGGGCGAGCCTGCTTTGGGAAATCAACGACGATTGGAAGTTGTCTCTTCAGCACACCCACCAACAACTCGAAGCAGACGGCGTGTTCGACTATGATCCCACGGTCGGTGACTTGGAGGTGAACAGGTTCTTTGAGGACAGCCTCGAAGACGAGTTCGACCAAACGGCCTGGACGCTTGAGGGGCGCCTGGCCATGCTCGACGTCATCTATACGGGCGCGTATCTTGATCGTGAAGTCAACCAATCGGTCGATTACACCGGGTACAACAACGCCGGTGCCTTCGTTTCTTACTACACCTGTACCTACACAAGCGGCGCGGCAGCCCAGGCCGCCTTCGTCACGCCCGGGGGACGCGAATGCCTCGACCCGACGAAAGGCGCCGTGATCACCCAAGACCAAACGCGGAACACGCACGAATTCCGGTTTTTAACCCCGCAAGATCTCCGTGTGCGGCTGACAGCGGGTGTTTTCTATGACGATTTCGAGATCGAGACGCAGGACGATTATATCTATGTGGCGGCGACCGAGCTTGGTTTTGCGCCAAACGCGCCGATCTCCACCGCGGTCCAGGTCAACCCGAACACCAGGGGTGAGAACGTCACCTTCTTCAACGACATTCGGCGTACGGAAGAACAGCTTGCCTTTTTTGGTGAGCTCTCCTTTGATATCATCCCCGATGTCCTCACCGTGACCGGCGGCGTTCGTTACTATGAGATTGACTCAGATTTTGAAGGGTCATCGAACTTTGCGAACGGGATCTTCACCACGCCCGATGTCGCGCTTGATGATCAAGACTCCGGCCGCGACTATGATGTGTCAGGCGATCACACGACAGACCCGCTGACCACCGACGGCACCGTGTTCAAGGCGAATATCAGCTGGACACCTAAGGATGATATTCTTGTTTATGCAACGTACTCCGAAGGTTTCCGACCTGGCGGCTGGAACCGTGGTGGCGGCATTCCGTCGGCCAACCCGGCGTTTCCAACGGTGGATTCGACCTATGATACCGACGATGTGCAAAACTATGAGCTGGGGGTGAAGAGCTTGCTGCTGGACAACACACTCCAGCTGAACGGCAATATCTATTTCGTCGAGTGGTCCGATATGCAGGTTTCGCGGTTCGATCCGCAGAACGTTTCGATCTTGACGTTTATTGAAAATGCTGCGGACTCGGAGATTTTCGGGATCGAAGCCGACGCAGCATGGGCGGCCACGGACAATCTCACGCTCTTCGGTGCTATCTCCTACAACGACACCGAATTGACCGCCATCAACGCCCAGGTGATTGAGCTTGCTCCCGTGGGCAGCGAGCTACCACTTGTCCCAACGTTCCAAGGAACGACCAGGGCACGTTATGAATGGGCCGTTGGTGACTACGATCTCCACGTTCAGGGCGCTGTTCAATACGCCGGGAAGAGCTTCTCGTCTCTTGTCGCGGAGGTGCGTGAAGAGCAGGATTCCTATACAACAGCAGACTTCTCAGCTGGTTTCCGCCGAGACCAATGGCTCGCTGAATTCACCATCGAGAACCTCACCGACGAACGGGCTGAGCTGTTCATCAATGACCAAGATGACATCACGCGGATCACCACAAACCGACCACGGACCTTTGGCCTGCGCGTGAGGTACGACTACTGATGACAGACGACGGCCTCCCAGAGGCCAAACAGCAGCTTCAGTCAGGGGACTTTATGGGGGCTCTCGCAACAGCGAGGGCCCTTCGCCATGAAGGTGACCAAACCGCTGAAGCGCTCTATATCGAAGCTGTCTGCCTACGTTACTTACACCGTCTTGACGATGCTGCTCAGACGGTTGAAGAGCTTATCACAGCCATGCCGCGCTACGCCCGCGCTTACCAGGAGCGTGGTCATATCTTTAAAGCTCAGGGTGCTTCTGAAAAGGCGATCAACGCTTACGCAGAAGCAACGGCGCGCAACCCTTCCCTTTTGGCGGCGTGGCGATCGCTGGCGGAACTCGCGGACCCTACCTCTGATGGGGCAGCCCTTGCTCGCAAGCAAATCGCGCGGTTAAAAGCCATGCCCCCTGTTCTCGTCAGTGTCGAGAGCATGATGCATGACGGCAAATTCTACCAAGCCGAGCAATTATGCCGAAAACACCTTCAGGCGAACCCCCAGGACACAACAGGGATGCGTCTTTTAGCGCAGCTTGGGATGGAACTTGGCATCCTCGACGATGCCGAGTTTCTGCTAGAAAGTGCGTTGGCATTCGCGCCCCACGACACGGAGATGCGCCTCGATTATATCAGTGTTCTTCATAAACGGCAGAAGTACGAGCGATCCTTTGAAGAGGTTGCAAGCCTCCATCGCGCCCACCCTGACGACCCCGCGATCACCTCCAGCTATGCCAATGAGGCCTTGGCTGTGGGCCGTTTTGATGAGGCGATCGATATCTATGACGACCTCGCCGAGCGCTTTCCTCAGGTGGCGGTCAATCATTTGGTCAGAGGACATGCCCTCAAAACCGTTGGTCGCCATAACGATGCGGTGAACGCGTATCGCTCCGCCTACAATGCACGTGCCAGCTTTGGCGATGCTTATTGGAGCCTTGCCAACCTCAAAACGTATCAGTTCAACGACGATGAGCTTGAACAAATGCGCACAATTGAGCGGTCAATCGATCTTTCGCCAGAGGATCACTACCACCTCTGCTTTGCTCTCGGCAAAGCGCTGGAAGATCGAGACAGTATCGATGAAGCCTTCGCCTATTATGCGCAAGGGAACGCGCTCAAACGGCAGGAGCTCCGCTATGATCCCGATCGAATGGATGAGGAATTAAAAGCACAAAAAGACCTGTTTACGGAGGACTTTCTAAGGAACCTCCCGCAAGGGGGTTCATCCTCGCCCGCGCCTATCTTTATCGTCGGCCTACCAAGGGCTGGCTCGACCCTTGTGGAGCAAATTCTTGCGTCCCATACCGATGTCGAAGGAACGCTCGAACTACCGAACATTCTTGCACTGGTGCACAAACTCAACGGCCGAAGAAAACTCGGCGATGATCCGCGCTATCCATCGGTTATCAAACAGCTGACCCCGGAGCAGCGGACGCAATTTGGCGAAGCCTTTTTAAAAGATACAGCTGTCCACAGAGGAAATGCACCCCGCTTCACCGACAAAATGCCGAACAATTTTCGTCATATCGGCCTTATTCGCATGATGTTGCCGCAGGCGAAAATCATTGATGCGCGCCGCAATCCTTTTGATTGTTGTTTTAGCGGCTTCAAGCAACTCTTCGCCGAGGGGCAGGAATTTTCCTATAGCCTCAGTGACTTGGGACGCTACTACCGCGGATATGTTGATCTCATGGCCCATTGGGACCACGTCTTTCCTGGGCAAATCCTCCGCCTTCAGTACGAAGATGTTGTCGAAGACCTCGAAGGTTCCGTAAGAAAATTGCTCGCGTTTTGTGATTTGCCTTTCGAGGATCAGTGCCTGCGGTTTTTTGAAACTGACCGCTCTGTCCGAACCGCCAGTTCGGAACAGGTTCGTCGCCCTCTCTATTCATCTGGCGTCGGACAATGGCGCCCCTTCGCAACCCACCTTGAGCCCTTGTTTGCGGCGCTCGGCCCCCTCGCACCGGAGCGTTTGCATGCGTAACGCCAATGACGATACCCAACTCCCTGAGGATTTAGCGCCCGATCAGTCTTGCTATGATACAGAGCATGAGACGGGTGAGAACAACATCCAGGTGTTCGGCCTCGACATCCACAATCCGGTGTTCCCTGTCAGCGCGACCTTGATCTTGATCTTTGTGATCAGTGCCCTGGTTTTTCCAGAGCGCGCCAGTGAATGGCTATTGGCGAGCAGGAACAGTGTGTTGAGCCGAGCCGACTGGCTTTTTATCCTGGTTACGAATGTTGCTGTGCTGTTCACCGCGATCCTTGCCTTCACACCGTTTGGGGCAATCCGCCTGGGCGGCGAAGATGCTAAGCCTGAATTCAGCACACGGTCTTGGCTCGCCATGCTCTTTTCCGCAGGCGTCGGCATCGGCATGTTGTTCTACGGCGCCGCGGAGCCGTTGGCTTACTACACAGGATGGTCCGGCACGCCCCTTGGCGTAGAAGCAGGAACACCCACCGCCCAACGACTAGCGTTCAGTGCAACGATCTTTCATTGGGGGCTGACACCATGGGCGGTCTACGCGGTTATCGGTCTTTCCTTGGCCTTTTTTACGTTCAACAAAGGCCTTCCTCTGACGATCAGGTCGATTTTTTATCCGCTTCTTGGTGAACGGGTGTGGGGATGGCCTGGCCATATCATTGATCTTGCTGCGGTCATCGCCACACTGTTTGGCTTGGCCACCTCCCTTGGTCTTGGTGCGAAACAGGCCGCAAGTGGCCTTGGCTTTCTTTTTGGCGTCAGCGATGGCCTCCAGACACAAGTCCTTTTGATCATCGGGATCACCACGATGGCCATCTTCTCCGTGGTACGAGGGCTCGAGGGCGGTGTGAAGGTCCTCAGCAATGTGAACATTGTGCTGGCCCTGATGTTGCTCCTGTTCGTGATCATTGCAGGGCCAACGGGTTCGATCCTTGCAAGCTACCTCCCCAATGCCGGGGCGTATGTCACCGACACGTTCCGCCTCTCCAATTGGGTCGGACGGGCGGACCAAGACTGGTTTCACGGCTGGACCATCTTTTACTGGGCCTGGTGGGTCTCATGGTCGCCCTTTGTCGGGATGTTTATTGCGCGGGTGTCACGGGGGCGGACGATCCGCGAATTTCTCTTCGCCGTGCTCGTGATCCCTACTTTCGTTGCAATCATCTGGTTTTCATCGTTTGGCACCGCGGCGATTGAACAAGTGCAAGAGGGCGTTGGCAGTCTGCCCAATGGCATCACTGACGTGTCGCTGGTGTTGTTCCAGACGCTTGAGAACCTACCCTTTCCTCAGGTATCGGCCTTTTTTGCGATCGTTTTGTTGATCATCTTTTTCGTCACGTCCAGCGATTCAGGATCGCTCGTGATCGACAGCATCACAGCGGGCGGCAAGCTCGATGCCCCCATGCCTCAGCGGGTCTTTTGGGCGACAATGGAAGGTCTCGTGGCCATCGTGCTGCTTGTCGGCGGCGGGTCGGCGGCGCTTTCCGCGCTACAGGCAGGAACGATCGCGGCGGGCCTTCCTTTCGCCTTCGTGGTGCTCTTGGCCTGCGTCAGCCTCGTCATGGGCCTGAAGGATGAAAAGCATATTTTGGATGACGCGAAGAGGGAGGCCACCTAATGGGGGAGACCTACCAACGGGCTATGGAGGAGCCGAGCACCGTGACGATGGATCGGACAGACGATGCCTTGGTGGCGTTGCGCCAGATTCTTCGGGCCACCGAAATCAGCGCCCGCTCGCTCGCCAAGGCCAGCGGCCTCAGCCCATCACAACACATTGTCCTGCAGCTTTTGTCCAAGAAGGGCTGCCTCACCCCAGGCACCATCGCCAAGGAAATGTCACTCAGCCAGGCCACCGTCACGTCGCTGATCGATAAACTGGAATCAAAGAGCCTCTTGAGGCGTACGAAAGACGACAAAGACCGTCGGCGCAGTTTCGTTGCGTTAACCTCGGATGGGGAAGCTCTTCTCGATCGCTCCCCCGCCATTTTGCAAGAACGGTTCGAGACACGGTTTCGCAAACTTGAGGAATGGGAAAAGTCCTTCATTGTTGCCGCCCTCGAACGGGTTGCATCCATTCTGGACGCAGAAGATATCGATGCCGCTCCTGTGCTCGACGTCGGGCCTTTGAGCGAAACACCGAATGGGTCGTCAGCACATCGCTAATGCCTTCATACCGCGGGCCTCAACGAGATAGGCAGGCCTAATCCACGTTTAAACTTGTTCCTTAAACTGCGCGGACAGCGGCAGCGGTGACAGGCGAGAACGATG
The DNA here is from genome assembly GCA_039818345.1 of Pseudomonadota bacterium. Taxonomy (GTDB): domain Bacteria; phylum Pseudomonadota; class Alphaproteobacteria; order Caulobacterales; family Parvularculaceae; genus Parvularcula. Next base: position 78,143 of record JBCBUC010000017.1, read on the forward strand.
GCACAAGCGGCATGGAATGTAGGCTCGCAGCTCAACACAGCTCGCCAACATATGGCGCAAGGCCGGCTTGATGAAGCCGAGAAAATCCTCACCCACCTCAAAGCCGTCACAGCGCCCCATCCTGTACTCTTTGAGTATCTTGGCTTCATTGCCATTCGGCGAAAGGACCTCCCCAAAGCGGTCCGGCACTATAAAAAAGCGGTCAAGCTCGATCCAAACTGCGCCCAGCTTAAAATGAAGCTGGCCGAAATGTCGCTGGCGATTGGACAGGAAGCCGAAGCCGTGAGGCTCGCTCGGTCTGTCCACCGGAAGGACGCGCGGAACGTCGCTGCACTGAATTTGCTCGGTATGATGGCGGGTCAGTCAGGGTCGCCCATCGAGGCGCGCGATTTCTTCACCGCGGCGGTCACGGTTGATCCGGACAACATCCATGCATGGCAGGGGTTGGGCGCTTGCCGATTAGAATTGAGTGAGTGGCAAAACGCATTGGATGCCCTCTTGCGCGCCAACACGCTGTGCCCCGACCACCGCCCTACACTGAATGCTATTGGCCGAGCCCAAACATCGCTTGGCAAGCCCGAGCTGGCCATTGGCGTTCTCCAAAGGGCGCAGTCTCTCGCTTCCTCAACCGACGAGTACTGCGAAACAACCGTGTACCTAGTCGAATCTTATCTGCGTGCGCAGCAATTGGATGCGGCACTTGAGGCTGTTCACCAGCTTGAACAGCGGGACCCGGATCATACGCGAGGACGCGCGTTGCACGCATCGATCCTTCATGAACAGGGCCAGCACGAGCAAGCCTTATCACTGATCACGTCACGACAAGATGACAAGGATGCGACCGATGCAGATTGGTTCCCCCGTTACTTAGCGCCGCAGTGTTTGCTGGCACTCGAGCAACATGACGAGGCTGCCGCCGCATTTAGCATCGCTAATCATCAGCAGACGATGGTTTTTGAACGATTGGGCACAGACAAAAATGTCTATGTTCGATTTGTTCAAGAAGCGATCAAGCTCTTCTCCCAAACCGAAGAGCCAAGGACAGATCCACACACCAGTCCTGACGCTGGTAAAGGTTTGGCCTTTATCAACGGCTTTCCCCGCAGCGGTACCACGCTCATCGATGCGGTGTTGCGCAACCATTCCGCCATCGCCATCGCAGAAGAATCGCTAGCAGCCCACAGCTGTCTCCAAGAAGCAGGACGGCTGCTACCGGATGGTCTGACTCATTTTTCGGCCCTGACTACTGATATGGAAGA